>JBDLIB010000027.1:0-25624 GCA_039715085.1 Bacteroidota bacterium
AATGCTGTAAAAATGGCTGATGGTATGGTGAATAAATAAGATATAAAATTTTTATTGGTCAGGGTTTCACTATTTCCATCAGGAATATTGGTGAAACCCTGACTTTTTTAATTAGACACTCACGGGCTGACTTGAAGTCACCCCGTGAGTAAGATCAATCAAAAAAACATATAAATCATGAAAAAATTAATCTTTTCAGCCCTGGCATTAATTAGCTTTACAGTTTTTGCCCAAAACAATACTTACTGGCAACAACATGTTGATTATACCATGGACATCGATATGGATATTGAGAATTTTCAATACACAGGAATCCAAAAACTGGTTTATACAAATAACTCTCCAGATGTTTTAAACAATGTTTTTTATCATTTACAATTCAACGCTTTCCAACCCGGCAGTCAGATGGATATGCGATTACAAAATATTATGGATCCTGATGGCAGAATGGTAAATAATATAGGTACAAAAAGTGAACCTGAATATGAAAGCAGGATCAGTAAATTGAAACCTGATGAAGTAGGTTTTATTAAGGTTAATTCACTTACTCAAAATGGAAAACCGGTTAAACATGAAGTTTACGGAACGATTTTAAAAGTAACTCTAAACACTCCTATCCAACCCGGAGAAAAAGCTACTTTTGATATGAAATTCAAAGGCCAGGTCCCTGTTCAGATACGCAGGTCGGGAAGAAATAGCGAAGAAGGAGTTTCATTATCCATGACCCAATGGTATCCAAAAATAGCTGAATATGATGAGGAAGGGTGGCATGCCAATCAATATGTTGCAAGAGAATTTTATGGGGTTTGGGGTAATTTTGATATGACAATCCATATCGATAGAGATTACACTATTGGTTGTACGGGGTATTTGCAAAATCCTCAGGAAGTGGGACATGGATATGAAGATAAGTCTAAAAAATTGAATCTTCCAAAAGGAAAAAAATTAACATGGCATTTTATAGCTCCAGATGTTCATGATTTTACCGGTGCTGCCGATAAAGATTATATTCACGATAAAATTGATGTTCCTGACGGTCCTACGCTGCACTTCTTTTATAAAGACGACTCTGAAACGAAAAAGAAATGGAAAAAACTGGCAGAGGATGCCGTTAAAACCATGCAGTACTATAGTAGAACCATAGGAAAATATCCATACAAACAATATTCCATTATTCAAGGTGGAGATGGAGGTATGGAATACGGTATGAACACTTTAATTAGCAGTAAAGGTGATTTACAGTCACTTATAGGAACAATGCGACATGAAATGGCTCACTCCTGGTTCCAGTTTGTTTTAGCCAGCAATGAGAGCAAACATCCCTGGATGGATGAAGGATTTACATCCTATGTTAGTACGCTTGCTGCCAATGAGTTTAGTCCGAATGATGAATTTATGTTCGACAGGGTATATAAAACCTATGTATACCTGGCAAATTCGGGAAAAGAAGAGCCTTTAACAACACATGCCGACCGTTATAATACCAATATGGCCTATGGTATTGGAAGTTATTACAAAGGACAGATTTTCCTGTCGCAATTAGGATATATCATCGGGAAGGAGAATCTGGAGAAAACATTGAAAAGATTCTTTGAGGAGTTTAAATTCAAACATCCCGATCCCAACGATTTTAAACGCGTAGCCGAAAAAGTTTCGGGTATTCAATTGGATTGGTATCTAAACGAATGGACGCAGACTGTTCATACAATTGATTATGCCGTTTCTAATATTTCTGACAAAGAAATATCGCTTAAGCGAATCGGACAAATGCCAATGCCCATAGATTTAAAAGTAACTTATTCCGATGGAAGTACTGAAAATCTTTACATACCATTACAAATGATGTTGGGTAAAAAATCTACTTCAGCAACTGTCCTACCTGATTGGGGTTGGGCAAATCCGGATTATCAATTCACTTCAAAAAAAGCCGTTAAAAAGGTTGAAATCGATCCTTCTCTTTATATGGCAGATGTGGATAGAAGTAATAATAATTTAACCAAATAAATATGGTTATCTGTTCACTCATCTGATTACTGTCTTCATTATGAACATCAGTCACCGGATGAGTTTTGTATTAGATTTTATAAATTTAGTCCTGAGATTATTATTATCTCAGGGCTTTTTTGTGTCCTAACCCAGTTTGTTTGTTTTTGCTTAACTCCAAAAATCAACAATTAATTCTTAAAACGATATTTGTGAACCTTTTCCAACTCAAATATACACCTGTGTTCTCGGTTTCCAAAATATTGCAATAATCCCTCAAATATACGAAGATAATTACGGCTTTTACATTACCTGCAATTTTTAAAGTCCTCAAAAATTCATCAATTGTTAATTTTTTCTATCTTTGTAACTTATGTCACATTCTTTTGTGAGGTTGATGACTCCTAATTTATAATTCCAAACACTATAGATTAAACTACTACTAACTTTAATTTCAAAAATTACAACTTCATGAAAAAAACATCCTTTATGGGACTAATCCTCCTATTTATGACTTTTAATCTAACAGCCCAAAACTGGCTAACAAATTACGAAGAAGCGATACAGGTCGCCAAACAGGAAAATAAAAATATGGTGATGGTTTTTGCCGGATCTGATTGGTGTGCTCCTTGTATCAAACTGGAAAAATATATTTGGGAAAGTGAAGATTTTATAAAATACTCCGAAGAAAACTGGGTATTATTAAAATTGGATTTCCCCAGAAAAAAAGCAAATAAACTATCTAAAGAACAACAGGCACACAATGATGCATTAGCGGGAAAATATAATAAAAAAGGATACTTTCCATTAGTGCTGTTTTTGGATGATAATGGAAATGTATTGGGAGAAACAGGTTATAAAGACATTACACCTCAAGCGTATATAAATCATTTAAAATCATTTGAATAGTGAGAATCCATCTTTCATTTATTTTGATTTTTTCAGTATTGATTTCTGCTACTGCACAAGAAAAAAAATACAGCAGGACGTTGAAATTGATGGGGAGCAAATTTGAGATCACCGTAGTATCAGATTCTAAAGAAAAAGGAGAGGAATATATTGATCTCGCTATTGAGGAAATCTGCAGAATAGAAAGAATAATTTCCTCCTGGGATAAAGATTCGGAAACTTCAAGAGTAAATAATAATGCAGGAATACAACCTGTAAAAGTAAGCCAGGAGCTATTTGAATTAATTAAAAGATCTATTCAAATTTCAAAAATATCCAATGGAGCTTTTGATATTTCATACGCTTCGATGGATAGGATATGGAAATTTGACGGAAGTATGACCGTAATGCCTTCCGCGGAAGCGATAAAAAGATCGGTAGAAAAAGTAGGGTATCGAAACATCATTTTAGATGCAGAAAAACAAACCGTTTTTTTAAAATTAAAAGGAATGAAAATCGGTTTTGGAGCCATTGGAAAAGGGTATGCTGCAGACAAGATCAAAAAATTATTACAAGATCAAGGTGTAAAAGCAGGAATGATAAATGCTTCGGGCGATTTGAATTGCTGGGGAAAACAGCCGGATGGGCAAAACTGGAAAGTAGGGATCACCAACCCGCTGAATAAGAATAAAATATACTCGTGGTTTGATATGGATGATCAGGCTGTTGTAACCTCGGGTAATTATGAAAAATATGTAGTTTTTAATAACAAACGATATACCCATATAATTGATCCCCGCACGGGATATCCTGCGAGTGGGATAGTTAGCGCAACTGTATTTGCTCCACAAGCCGAATTGGCAGATGCCCTGGCAACGTCAATACTTGTAACCGGAACAACAGTAGGAGTTGATATGATCAATCAATTAAATGGAGTTGAGTGTGTCATTATTGATGATGAGAATAAAATACATTCGTCCAAAAACATCCAATTAAAAAATATAAATAAACAGATATGAAATTAATAACCGCTCTTATATTTCTAATTACAATTTCTTCGTGTACTACAGTAAGGGAATATCAAAAAATAAATATTAATGATCCCGATATGGTCTTATCTGCTCAAAAGATAGAAAAATATGAAACTACTTTTCAAACCTATCGTGAGGCTGCTGCCGGAGCTAACGGAGGTAAAACAGGCGGTGGATGTGGTTGTAATTAATCAAATATAAAATGGTAAAAAGAATTAATTTAATAATAGTTTTAGCTCTTTTTTGGGTGTCTAACCTAATAGCTCAGGAGACATCCTATCAAAAAAAAGTTTTAGAATCTACAGAAGTGGATATACTGATGAGTTATTATGCACAGGATGGAATTCATTCTTCGGTAGCTGGAGGTGAAGGCACAGAAGAATTAACCGATTACACTTCATCTATAGTTATCAGCATGCCTATTAATAATAACGATGTATTAACAATAGATGTTGGAATTTCAGCCTATACTTCAGCTTCGTCAAGTAATATAAATCCGTTTGACAGGTCGGGTGCATCAAAAGGAGAGAATGAAGAGGAAGATGAAGACGAGGAAGAGGATGATAAAAGAGCTCTTGTAAAAGGAGTTGATAATGGTCTTGCAAGTCCGTGGTATGCATCTTCGGGAGCTTCGGAAAGTGATGTCCTGGTTCACGGTTCTGCAAATTATTCTCATAGTTCGGAGGATAGAAATACGATTGTTAGTGGTAATATTGGATTTTCAACCGAATATGATTATTTTTCAATTGGAGTTGGAGGAAGTTTTACAAAATTATTCAATGAAAAAAATACGGAAATTAGTTTAAGAGCTCAGGCATACTTTGATACATGGAAATCTATTTATCCTACCGAGTTAGACACTTATTTATTAGAAGGTGGCTTAGATGCCGATTTTTTTCAAGGGGTAACAATAACCGGGAATCCTAATTATTCACCTACAAATTTTGCAATAAACTCAGACGAACAAAGAAATTCGTATTCATTTTCGGCCAGTTTCTCGCAAATACTGACCAAGAGTATTCAAGGCTCCCTGTTTTTTGACTTAGTTATGCAGGATGGCTTATTATCTACCCCGTATCATCGTATTTATTTTGCTGACAGGCCTGATTCATACATTGAAGACTTTCAATTGGCAGATGATAATGAAAACCTCCCTGATACCAGATTTAAACTACCAATTGGAATGCGATTAAATTTTTATCTTAATGAAATGTTCGTGATAAGATCCTACTACCGATACTATTATGATGACTGGGGTATAACAGCTCATACAGCCAGTATGGAGCTGCCAATTAAAATTGGTTCGAAATTCACAGCCGCACCTTTATACAGGTTCTATACCCAAACGGCATCCGATTATTTTGCTCCTAAAGAGACGCATTTATCCAGTGACGAATATTACACTTCCGATTATGACCTGTCTGAATTTGATGCAAATCAATATGGTTTGTCTTTAAAATATACCGATATTTTTACAAAGGCAAAGATCTGGAAATTTGGTTTAAAAAATGTTGAATTAAGGTATAACCATTACCAAAGAAGTAATGACCTGGATGCTGATATTGTAACTTTGGGAATTAAATTTGTAAACTAAATTGTATTGCCCCCCTTCAGGGGTTCTACTCCTCCAAAATAAAAAGCTGCTCACCTTTAAATGAACAGCTTTATTTTTATAAATTTCCTCCGACTTCAGTCGGTGGTATCATTAAAATATTTTAACTTATTTCAATTTCTTTTTCACCTCAACTTCTTGGTAAGCTTCTACGATATCTTCTTCTTTAATATCGTTAAAATTCTTGATCTGAAGTCCGCAATCATAACCTTTGCTTACTTCTTTAACATCATCTTTAAATCGTTTTAACGAAGACAACTCACCGGTAAATATCACCACGTTATCCCTGATTAAACGAATCTTAGAATTTCTAAATATCTTACCATCAAGAACCATACAACCTGCAATTGTACCAACTTTAGATATCTTATATGTTGCTCTAATCTCAACATTTCCTGTAACTTCTTCAACGATCTCAGGTGAAAGCATACCTTCCATTGCATCTTTTACATCATCAATTACTTTATAGATAATTGAGTAAGACCTAATATCAATCTCTTCTTTATCAGCAAGTTGTTTTGCAGTTGCAGCCGGCCTTACATTAAATCCGATAATAATCGCATCAGAAGCAGCAGCTAATAACACATCCGATTCGGTAATAGCTCCTACACCTTTGTGGATAATATTCACCTGAATTTCTTCGGTAGATAATTTTTGTAACGAATCTGTCAATGCTTCTACAGAACCATCCACATCACCTTTTAAGATAATGTTCAACTCTTTAAATCCACCAAGTGCAATTCTCCTGCCAATTTCATCAAGAGTCAAGTGGCGTTGTGTTCTGATTGATTGCTCTCTGTGCAATTGAGAACGTTTAGAAGCTATTTGTTTCGCTTCGCGTTCATCTTCATAAACTTTAAATTTATCACCTGCCTGGGGAGCTCCGTCTAAACCAAGAATAGAAACAGGCATTGAAGGACCAGCCTGTTCAACGGTTTTTCCTCTTTCATCAAACATGGCTTTCACTTTACCGTAATGACTTCCGGCAAGAATGAAATCTCCTACTTTCAAGGTTCCGGCTTGTACTAAAATTGTAGTAACATATCCTTTACCTTTATCTAGTTGTGCTTCAACAACAGAACCAAGAGCATCTTTATCAGGATTTGCTTTTAATTCAAGCATTTCAGATTCTAACAATATTTTTTCCAACAACTCTTTAACTCCTGTACCTTTTAAAGCAGAAATATCATGCGACTGGATCTTACCACCCCAATCTTCTACCAATAAATTCATATTGGCTAATTCTTCTTTTACTTTCTCAACATTCGCACCGGGTTTATCAATTTTATTAATAGCAAAAACTATAGGTACACCCGCAGCTTGAGCATGGCTGATAGCCTCTTTTGTTTGAGGCATTATTGAGTCATCGGCAGCAACAACAATTACCGCAATATCAGTTAATTGAGTACCCCTTGCACGCATGGCAGTAAATGCCTCATGTCCCGGAGTATCTAAAAATGTGATCTTCTCTTCATTTGGCAGTACTACCGAATAAGCTCCGATATGCTGTGTGATACCACCGGATTCTCCTGCAATTACATTCTCTTTACGAATATAATCCAATAAAGATGTTTTACCGTGGTCAACGTGACCCATTACGGTTACAACAGGTGCTCTTTGCACAAGATCTTCTTCTTTATCTTCTACTTCTTCTACTTCATCTTCTACTTCAGCATCAACAAATTCAACAGTATAACCAAATTCATCGGCAACAATGGTAAGTGTTTCAGCATCTAATCTTTGATTCATGGTAACCATCATACCTAAAGACATACAGGCCGAAATAATATCCGTTACAGTAACATCCATCATAGTTGCTACTTCATGAACTGTAATAAATTCTGTAGCTTTTAAAACTTTACTTTCAGCTTCTTGTTGCTCTTGCTCTTTTTCGGTTTGTTGTCTGTGAAGATCTCTCTTTTCTTTACGGTATTTAGCTCCTTTACCTTTTTTGGTTTTACCCTGAAGTTTTTCAAGTGTTTCTCTTACTTGTTTTTGAACTTCTTCTTCATTTGGTTCTTCTTTTACAAGAGGTTTTCTCCCTTTAGGCTTCCCTCTATCTTTACGTCTGGTATCTTTCTGACCACCACGATCTGCCGGAGCAGCAGTTGTTGGTCTTTGAACTCTTTTTCGTTTTTTCTTTTTGAATTTACTGTCCTTTTTGGCATCACCGGTTTTAGCTTCCGGTTTTTTCTTAGGTTTCTTCTCGAACTGTTTAAGATCGATCTTTTCTCCTACAGTTTTAACACCTTCCAGTTTTTGATATTTTGTTTGAACAGTTTCGGGTTCTTTCGGTTTTTCCTCCACAACTTCCACCTTAGGTTCAACAGGTTTAGTTACCTTAACCTCTTCCTTAGGTTCTTCTTTCTTCTCTACCTTTTTTTCTTTTTTAACCTTTTTCTCTTTTTTAGGTTCAAGCTCAATTTTACCCTTTACTTTAAGTCCGCCCTTCTTAACATTCGACTTAATTACTTCAGGCTCGCCTGCCGGTTTGGCAGGTTCTTTTTCCTCTTCCTTAGGTTGTTCTTCTACCTTCTTCTCTTCAGCTACTTTTTCAGCTTTTTCCTCAACCTTCTCTACTTTCTCTACCTTTTCTTCAGATTCTTTCTTTGGCTCAAGATCTATTTTACCGACAGTTTTTGGCCCTGATATTTTTTCTGATTCGGTTTTATATATCTCTTGTTTTTTAGCCTCTTCTTCAAGTCGTTTTTGCTCCAGTTCTCTAAAGAGTTCTTCTTTTTCCTTTCTTTTTTCCTCTCCTATTTCCTTAGAAGTTTCTTTCTTATCCTTATCGGTTTGAAACTCATCAGCAAGAACCTGATATACATCTCCAGTGATCTTGGTAGTAGGGCGTGCCTCAACCTCTATTCCTTTACTCTCAAGGAATTCAACCGCTCTATCTAAAGAAATATTCAATTCTCGTAGAACTTTGTTAAATCGCATTGTCTTTTTTACTGTCATATAATGATTTTTGGGCCTATTAAATTTTATGTTCTAAAAAAATGATCTATGCTTCAAATTCTTCTTTTAAAACTCTTTGTACATCGATAATGGTTTCTTCTTCAAGATCGGTTCTTTTCACAAGATCCTTCACATCTAATTCAAGTACACTTTTTGCTGTATCTAAACCAATTTTTTTGAATTCTTCTATAATCCAGCCTTCAATTTCATCGGTAAATTCTGTTAACTCAACATCATCTTCCATTACTACTCCTTCCCGCTGTACATCAATTTCATATCCGGTTAACATGGTTGCCAATCTAATGTTTACTCCACCTTTACCAATTGCTTTTGACACTTCTTCGGGTTTTAAGAAAACATCTACCCTTGGCTTGTTTTCTCCTTCTGCCTCATGTAAAACTACCGAACTAACTTTTGCAGGGCTTAAAGCTCTTGCAATAAAAATAGATTCATTCTTGGTATAATTTATTACATCGATATTTTCATTGCCGAGTTCTCTTACAATTCCGTGAATTCTGGAACCTTTCATACCAACACAAGCTCCAACCGGATCGATTCTGTCATCATAAGAATCTACCGCAATTTTAGCTTTATCACCAGGAATACGGGCTACACCTTCGATTGTAATCAATCCGTCGAAGATTTCAGGAATTTCCTGTTCAAATAATTTAACCAAAAATTCGGGTGCAGTTCTCGATAAAATTATAGCCGGTTTGTTTCCTCTTAATTCAACATTTTTAATAATCCCTCTTACAGATTCTCCTTTTCGGAAATAATCTGAACGGATCTGTTCACTCTTTGGAAGCACTATCTCGGTACCGTTATCATCTAATAAAATTACTGCATTATGACGAACGTGGTGTACCTCTGCACTGTATAATTCACCTTCCAGTTCTTTGTACTGTTTATAAGTATTGGTATTATCGTGCTCGTGAATTTTTGCAATCAGATTTTGACGCAGGGCCAGAATTGCTCTTCTTCCAAGATCCACTAATTTCACTTCTTCCGAAGCTTCTTCACCAACTTCAAAATCGGGCTCGATCTTTATGGCATCGCTTAATGAGATCTCTTCGTTATCATCTTCTACTTCACCGTCTTCCACAACGATACGGTTTCTCCATATTTCCAGGTCACCTTTATCAGGATTAATAATAATATCAAAATTATCATCCGAACCGTATTTTCTTTTTAATGCAGCTCTAAAAACTTCTTCCAGTATCGCCATTAGCGTTACCCTATCAATACTCTTATCTTCTTTAAATTCTGAAAATGATTCAATTAATGCTATGTTTTCCATTTGAATTATTATTAAAAAATAATTTTCACTTTTGATTTTTTTATGTCATTTAGCGGAATCTTTGCTTCTTTTTCCACCGTTATTTTTCCTTTACCTATGGGTTTTGGTTCACGTGCTTTCCATGTTAAAGTTATGCCATCACCCGTTACCTCTACTAATTTACCCTCAAATTTCGAATTTTCAGTAGTAATTTTCATTATTCTTCCAATATTTTTTTGATACTGACGAATATGAACCAAAGCATCTGAAATATCAGGAGTAGTAACTTCCAATGAAAAATCTTCTTCTTCTCTATCCAGGTTATGTTCGATATGGCGGCTAATTCTAATACACTCCTGTAAATTGACACCGGTATCTCCATCAACTACAACTTTAATCAGGTTATTTTCAGTGATGTCAAAACTTATCAGGAATAAAGCCGAATTTTCGGCAATAGCCTCATCTACCAGATTTGTTACTTTATCTCTATTCATTTTTAAGTATAAAAAGAGGGGACTATCCGTCCCCTCCAAGCTCTTTTACTTCGTAAAATTCGCTGCAAATATAGTAAATCATATTTATTTAACAAAAATCATGGTTTAATATTTATAAATTTCTTAACTTTAACTTATTAACAATTAAAAAATTAGTCATGAAACGCATATTAGTACCTGTTGATTTTTCGAAAGAGGCCGAATGTGCAGCAAAGGTTGCTGCAAATATAGCCAAAAAAACAGGAAGTGATATATATTTATTACATATGTTGGAGCTTCCTACAACCATTGTCGATCCTGCCGAGATGAGTGGATTAAATACAGGCCCGCAAGCCATATACTTTATGAAACAAGCACATGAGAAATTTGACACTTTTAAAAAGCTGCCTTTCTTTAAAGGCCTTAAAGTAGTTGAATCTGTTCAGTTTCATTTTGCTTTTGCCGGAATTATCGAAGAAAGTAAAAAGAATGGAATTGATCTTATCGTTATGGGCTCACAAGGCGCCAGCGGCTTACAAGAGATGTTTATCGGTTCCAATACCGAAAAAGTTGTAAGAAGATCTGAAATTCCTGTTTTGGTTGTTAAATCAGGCACGGAAGATTTTAAAATTAAAGATATTGTTTTTGCTTCTGATTTTAAAAATGAAGGAAAAAGCACTTTTCATAAATTTTTAGAGTTTACAGAAGTTTTTAATGCAAAAATTCATTTCTTATACGTAAATACCATACACAATTTTAATACAACCAAAGCTATAGAAGAAAAAATGACTGAATTTATCAGTGATTTTGAGATAAAAGATTACACCAAAAGGATCTATAATGATATATCTGTAGAAAAAGGAATCCTGAGCTATGCCCGTGATATCGATGCCGATCTTATCGCAATGAATACACATGGCAGAAGTGGCTTATCACAATTATTCAACGGAAGTATCGGTAGAGAATTGGCAAATCATGCCCTAAGGCCTGTAATTACTTTTAAGCTTGCCTGACAGAGATTCTCCTTTTAGTAAATAAAACAGAGATCAGGAAAGCAAAGTATCTATCTCCATTTCAAAATCCAACTGAAGGTCTTCATGAAGTACCGAAACTTTCTTGGAAATAGATTCAATTAGTTTATCAAACATACTCTGAAGCCGTTTATTATATTCAATAGACGGCTTAAAGTTTTTCATTTTTTTACAGAAATACAGAAGCAGCTCCACTTCAGTTTCTTTATTTTTTGAATAGCGGATATATTTTCTTGTATTTTTTAAAATTGCCCGCATACTTTTCCTGGTGAAATACGGACTCTTTGTATTTACCCGTTCAAATTGCTCATCAATTTCTTCTTTTACACTTTCTACATATCCTTCTTCATAGGAGGCTTCAAACAAAAGATAGGTTAACAATTCTTTATTTTCTTTTTTAAACCTCACCAGCCTAAGACATAAGTCCATCACTTCTTTTGGTGAACGAGTGTTTAATTCCTGTTTGAGTTCCTTTATTGTGACAGCTTTCATTGGGATTTACCAAAAAAATTAAAAAATTTCCGGTACAAAAGTTTGATCAGAAAACGGCGGACGAATATATCCTCTATCTTTTTTCCTGGGTGAAAGTACGATCTTTTCATGGTGTACATCTTCATAAGGCACCATACTAAGTAAATGACTGATACAATTAAGCCTTGCCCTCTTTTTATTGTCGGCAGGTACCACATACCACGGTGATTGTTTGGTATCTGTATATTTAAACATTTCGTCTTTTGCCTTACTGTACTCTAACCATTTATCGCGTGATTTTAAGTCCATCGGACTCAATTTCCATTGCTTTGTGGGATCGTCAATTCTTGACTGAAATCGTGTTTCCTGTTCTTCATCAGAAACTGAAAACCAATATTTTATCAGAACAATTCCCGAACGGATCAACATACGCTCAAATTCGGGGCAAGTACGCATAAACTCATGATATTCTTCATCAGTACAAAAATTCATCACTCGCTCCACTCCGGCCCTGTTGTACCAGCTTCGATCAAAAAGTATCATTTCTCCTTCTGCAGGTAAATGAGGAACATATCGCTGAAAATACCATTGTGTCTTCTCTCTGTCTGTAGGTGTACCCAAAGCCACTACCTTACAAATTCTGGGGTTTAAACTCTGAGTAATTCTTTTTATCACTCCTCCTTTTCCAGCTGCATCTCTCCCTTCAAACAGCACTACAACTTTCAAATTTTTATATTTGATCCATTCCTGAAGTTTTACAAGTTCAATTTGTAATCGTTCTAACTCTTTATTGTAAATTTTAACTTTAATTTTCCGTTTATCTCTTTTTTCAGGTTCGATATTCTTTAACTTCACTTTATCAGGATTTTTTTTAAGGTTTTCGTTACTCATAGTTGTAGTTTTAAAGCAGAAAGATACTTATATTTCTAAAAATAAATAATATTTTTGCCCAAAATTATATCGTTTTTGACAAAACTCTCTATCATAATTGTAAATTATAATGTTCAACATTTTTTAGAACAATGTTTGACCAGTGTTATAGAAGCCACTAAGAACATAGAATCGGAGATCATTGTCATAGATAACAATTCTAGTGATGGAAGTTGCGAAATGCTTAAAGATAAATTTCCTGATGTAAAACTAATCGATAATAAAAATAATGTTGGCTTTGCTAAGGCTAATAACCAGGGTGTTAATATAGCTAAAGGGGAATATATCCTTATTTTAAACCCGGATACCGTTGTTGCCGAAAATACATTTGAAACTATTTTAAATTTTACAGAAAAGCAAAAAAATCCCGGGGCAATAGGCGTTAGATTTATTGATGGTACAGGTAATTTTTTACCCGAATGCAAACGAAATATTCCAACTTTTAAAATTGCTATTCAAAAAATACTTGGTGACTCAAAAAATTATTATGCAAACCATATAAATGAAAAAGAGGTTTGTAAAGTTGACATTTTAACAGGTGCTTTTATGTTGATGAAAAGAGACAGCTATCAGGAAGTGAATGGTTTTGATGAGGACTTTTTTATGTATGGAGAAGATATTGACCTTAGCTATAAATTATTAAAAAAAGGTTATCAGAATTATTATTTTGGAGAGTCTGATATCATTCACTACAAAGGAGAAAGTACCGTAAAAGATATTTCATACTTAAAGAATTTTTACGGTGCCATGCATATTTTTTACAAAAAGCATTTTAAAATAAATCACTTCTATAATATTATTTCTAAAATAGCTTTAAATTCATTGATTTTTCTAAAAAAGAACGGATTAGAAGAAAAATCCACATCAGAAAATATTTCTACTGATAACATTTTGATTATCAGTAATGATATTCAAATATTAAAAGCTATCAAGGAAGTAAAAAAGCTTCAAAATATTAAATTATTTGAAGGTTTAACAGAAATTGACAAAAAGACAGATACAGTAATTTTTGATAATAATTTCCTCAACAATAAAGAAATTTTAAATCAATTTCAGGACAAAAAATTACAGAATATTTCCAAAAGAATTATCCCTAAAAATTCCAATTTTTATATAGGAAGCGATACTGCAATAAGCAGAGGTGAAGTTGTTGAATTTGAATAAAGTCAATTCCAAAATCGAAAATCAATGTTCCTTGTTCGATATTCATTATGGAAGAGCGTTCAGTTATGAGTTGATTGATGTTGAAAGTTGGAATGATTAAAAGTAAAAAGTTTAATCCCAATAACAATCTTGCTAAAAGAAGTCTAGGGATTATAACCTAATATTTATTTTCCTTGTGTACTTTGCGAAAACTTTGCGAGCATTGCGGTTAGATTTGATTTGAATGAAGTTATTTCCAAAATCGAAAATCAATGTTCCTTGTTCGATATTCATTATGGAAGAGCGTTCAGTTATGAGTTGATTGATGTTGAAAGTTGGAATGTTTAAAAGTAAAAAGTTTAATCCCAATAACAATCTTGCTAAAAGAAGTCTAAGGATTATAACCTAACATTTATTTTCCTTGTGTACTTTGCGAAAACTTTGTGAGCATTGCGGTTCAATTTGATTTGAATGAAGTCATTTCCAAAATCGAAAATCAATGTTCCTTGCTCTGGAATCAAAACGTTTACAGAACTATTACACAGAGATCCACTTAGGAAACACAGAGGATTACCAAACTCTCTGTAAAAATCTGTGCAATAACTTTTCATCTTTCAATAATAAATTAGGAAAACAGAAACTTAAGAGTATTTGTCAAAAAAATTAAGGCTCCATCCTCTCCATTTTCCAGTTATAATCCTCTTGTAAAGTATATCGGATCCTGTCGTGCATTCTATTTGCACTACCCTGCCAAAATTCCATAGATACAGGTTTTATGATATAGCCTCCCCAATAATCAGGCCTTGGTATTTCGTTTCCTCGGAATTTTTCTTCGTAGTCCTTCAATTTTTGATCTAATACTTCCCTGGAAGCAACAACATCACTTTGGTTAGATGCCCAGGCTCCAAGTTTACTGCCTTCAGGACGGGTTTCAAAATAACCATCGGATAAATTCTCAGCAATCTTTTCTGCTTTACCTTTAATGATTATCTGGTGCTCTAAAGAATGCCAGAAAAAAGTTGCACAGACATTGGGGTCTTGTGCAATAGCTTTCCCTTTTTCACTATTAAAATTTGTATAGAAAATAAATCCTTCCCATGTAAAACGTTTTAACAAAACTACCCTGTTCTTAGGATAACCATCCAAACCATTTGTAGCAACATGCATTATATTTGCTTCTTCTATCCCGTCGAACTCATCTGCTTCATAAAACCATTTTTGGAATAGCTCCATGGGGTTTTCCGGAATATTATCCTTGATAAGTGGGTTCTTTTCGTAACTCTTACGATAATTGCTCAGGTCTTTTTCCATGGGGGCAAAAATAGTGAAAAATTTGAAAAAGTTAGAAGACTGAAGCAGGAAGATGGAAGTCAAAAAAAAATCACTCAATACTCCTTACTCCTTATCAAATACAACCCTATAAAAGTAAACAATCCGTTAAGGATCAATATTTCATAACCAAAAACAAAACCATCAAACCAGGTTTCTGAATATTGATTTAAGAAATAAGTAAATACAACCGACAGGATAGCCACAACCCATACCCATCTATCTTTGATCTGGTATTTAGTGAAAATTCCAAATGAAAAAAGTCCTAATAACGGACCATAAGTGTAAGAGGAAACCTGCAGCAAACTTCCAATAACATTGTCTTCTAATTGATACTGAAAAGAAATAATTACCAGAATCAAAACTAAAGAAAACGCAATATGCACTTTTTTTCGAATAGATCTCCTTTTCAGTTTTTCATGCTTTTGAATATTTAAGAAATCAATACTAAAAGAAGTGGTCAATGAGGTTAGCGCTGAATCGGCACTTGAATAAGCTGCTGCAATCAACCCTAATATAAAAACGATTCCCAATCCCATTCCCAGACCCTGATTTAAAGCAATTTCAGGAAATAAAAGATCGGTTTTAACTTTACCTTCCACTACAGGAATTTCAATATTGTATTTTGATGCATAAACAAACAGTAAAGCTCCCAAAAACAAAAAGATAAAATTCACAAAGATCAGGACAAATCCCAACCAAATAACATTTTTTTGTGATTCTTTTGTATTTTTACAGGTAAGATTCTTCTGCATATTATCCTGATCCAGACCCGTCATCGCAATAGCGATAAACATCCCGCCAAGGATAGATTTCAGCCAGTGTTTTTTATCGTTAAAATCTTCAGAAAAAATTATTTTGCTGTAATTTTCATAAGAATCAGATCGAATAAATTCCGAATAGGAAAGATCTATTTCCCCTAAAAGAATAACCACAGCCACAATCACAGAAGCAAGCATAAAAAAAGTTTGCAAAGTATCTGTCCAGACAATGGTTTTTATTCCGCTTCTAAAAGTATATAACCATATCAATAATACCGATAAGATCACCGTGAACTCAAAAGGGACATTCCATGCATCCAATATAAAATATTGCAAAACAGATGCTACCAGGAACAAGCGGAATGATGCTATTAAAATCCGTGAAATTAAAAAGAAAAACGCACCGGTCTTATAACTGGTTTCCCCAAAACGCTGTTTAAGATATTCGTAGATTGAAGTTATATTTAAACGGTAATACAGAGGGATCAAAACATAAGCTATAACCAGGTAACCCAAAAAATACCCGATTACAATTTGCATATAGCTGAATTGTGTGCTTTGCACCCATCCGGGAACGGAAATAAAAGTAACTCCCGAAAGGGATGCGCCAATCATACCAAAAGCCACCACATACCAGGGCGATCTCCTGTTTGCCCTAAAAAAGACCTTATTACTATCATCCTTTCCTGTTATATAGGAAATACCGATCAAAAGTAAAAAGTATACACCAATGATGGAAACTAAGATAAGTGGCGACATAATTGTTAAAAACTGGTTTACAACTAAATATTAAATTTAACCAACGCAGATGTAAAAATAATATATTTGATTACAATTTAGCAAATAATGAGCACATCAAAACGTATTTTATCTGTTGATATTTTTAGGGGAGCCACCATAGCGGCCATGATCCTGGTTAACAATCCCGGAACCTGGGGAGCAATTTACCCGCCTTTTAAACATGCTGATTGGCACGGACTAACACCTACCGACCTCATCTTCCCTTTCTTTTTATTTATCGTGGGAATGTCGATAACATTTGCTTACACAAAAAAGAAAGAATCCGGAGTAAATGCAGATGTTTATAAAAAGATAATTTCCCGGACTATCAAGCTGATCGCATTGGGATTGATCCTTGCCGGATTTTTAATTACTCCTCCATTTTTTAAAGATCTTTCTACTTTGCGGTTACCCGGAGTTTTACAAAGAATCGGAGTAGTCTTCTTTATAGCTTCCATCATATTTTTACATTTTAATTGGAAAACTTTTTTCAGTGTTTTTGTTCTGATCCTGATTGGTTATTGGCTGATAATGACCCAAATACCCATCAATGGGGAAATGCCTCTACTTACTCAGGAACATAACTGGGCAACGATTGTAGATCAAAAAATACTGACCTTAGACCATATGTGGAGAATTTATGATCCGGAAGGGATTTTAAGTACTATTCCGGCTATTGCTACCACGATTTTTGGAATGTTCTTAGGGAAAATATTATTAGACAAAAACAAATCTGAAAAGGAAAAACTAATACGCTTTATCATAATTGGAATTATTGCTTTGATCATTGGTTATGCCTGGGGAACAATTTTCCCGATCAACAAAGCTCTATGGACCAGCAGTTACGTACTGGTAACCGGAGGATGGGCAAGTTTGGTGTACGCAGCCATCTATTATGTAGCAGATATTCTAGGCCATAATGATTGGGGAAAACCGGCGATTATTTTCGGTTCCAATGCAATTACCGTTTTCTTTATGTCGGGCGTAGTTGCCAGGTTGTTTGGTATGATAAAACTTTCAAACGGGAAATCAATTCATGGAAACTTGTACGAATTTTTATCTTCTATCATTACCATTCCTAAACTTAGTTCTTTGATCTATGCCATTTTTGTGATTTTATTTTATTATTTGGTAGCATTGGTATTATATAAGAAGAAAATTTTTATCAAGGTATAAAGTCGAAAGATAATTTGAAAATTTGATGATGAGCTAATCTGAAAATTCTTAACTCAAAATTAAAGACTCAAAACTCATTAAGGATCAACTTTCGACCTTAAAACAAAAAAACTATATTTGCCGCATGGAATTTTCTTCAAAATTATTGGAAAATGCGGTTAATGAAGTTTCGCAATTACCCGGAATTGGCAAACGTACTGCTTTGCGGCTGGTATTGCATTTACTGAAACAACCAAAAGACCATACTACTTATTTAGCCAATGCTTTACAAGCTTTTAGAAACGAAATAAAAACCTGTAAGAATTGCCATAATATTTCGGATGTGGAACTATGTGAGATCTGCGCAAACCCAAGAAGAAACCCAGAAGTTATTTGTGTGGTAGAAGATATCAGGGATGTAATGGCAATAGAAAACACAGCACAATTCAAAGGCCTGTACCATGTTCTGGGAGGTAAAATTTCACCTATTGAAGGAATTGGTCCTCATAATCTTACCATTGAAAGTTTAGTAGATAAAGTTAAGAAGGAAGAAGTTAAAGAAATTATTTTTGCCTTAAGTTCAACCATGGAAGGAGACACTACCAACTTCTACATTTATAGGCAATTACAAGGTCTTGATGTAAAATTATCAACAATAGCTCGTGGAATTTCAGTTGGCGACGAAATCGAATACGCCGATGAAGTTACTCTTGGACGCAGCATTATAAACAGGGTGCCTTTTGAAAATAGTTTGAGGAGCTAGATTACTTAAAAAATTTATTGAGTTAAACATTTAGTTTTCGTGACTTCTCTTAAATAATTGTGATTTCAACTAACTGTTACTCAGAGACACACAGAGCAACATAGAGATTCACAAAGTAAATCTATAAATTCAATGTATCTTTGCAGCCATTTATCGAAATGATTATAAATATAAAATGTCATTTCTTAAATTTAATTTATGACATTTAAAACATTAGGATTGTCGGATGACTTATTGAAAGCAATCAACAAAAAAGGATACATTGAGCCTTCGCCAATTCAGATAAAAGCAATACCATTAATTTTAGAAGGAAAAGATATTTTAGCATCAGCACAAACAGGAACCGGAAAAACTGCCGGGTTCACTTTGCCAATGTTACAGAATTTAACCCAACAAAGTAAGTGGAAAAGAAGACCCTTACGAGCCTTGGTTTTAACCCCTACTAGAGAGTTAGCTGCACAAGTTTACAATAATATAAGAGAATACGGTGCGTTTTCAGATATAAGATCTACCGTAATATTTGGTGGCGTAAACCAAAAACCTCAAATTTCTACTTTAAGAAATGGAGTAGATATATTGGTTGCTACACCCGGCAGATTACTTGATCTGCATAGCCAAAAAGCACTATCATTAGCAAGAATAGAAATTTTGGTTCTGGATGAAGCCGACCGTATGCTGGATATGGGATTTTTAAGAGACATTAAAAAAATTCTTGCGTTAATGCCTCCTAAAAGACAAAATTTATTGTTTTCGGCTACTTTTTCCAAAGAAATAAAAAAATTGGCGGGGAGTTTTTTACATCACCCTGTTTTGATTGAGGCAACACCGGAAAATACTACTGCAGAAAAAGTAAACCAAAAAATATATGATGTAGATAAAGGAAAGAAAACAGCATTGGTAACTCATCTTATCTCAGAGGGAAACTGGGAACAGGTTTTGGTTTTTACCAGAACAAAACACGGGGCAAATAAACTTTGTAAAAAATTAATTGGAAGCGGTATATCTGCTGCTGCAATTCACGGGAACAAAAGTCAGGCTGCCAGAACCAAAGCACTTGCCGGGTTTAAGAAAGGAGAGGTTAGAGTATTAGTTGCAACTGATATTGCTGCCCGTGGCCTGGATATTCCGCTATTACCCCACGTTATTAATTTTGAATTACCTAATGTACCTGAAGATTATGTACATAGAATTGGACGTACGGGAAGAGCCGGAGCAAGCGGTGAAGCAATTTCGCTGGTATCGCATGAGGAAAAAGACTATATAAAAGGAATTGAAAAATTATTAGACCAAAACCTACCAAGTGAAATTGTGAAGGGTTTTGAGCTAAACACCTCTCCTAATGAGGAAAATAAAACCTCCAATAAATCACAGCCTAAAAATTCTAAAAGAAAGGATGGTAAAAAGAAATTTTATGGTGGATCGAAAAGGAATAGTAAAAAAACAAATTGGAGCAGAAAAAACAAAACACAATCACGGTAATCGTTTGGAAAATCATCTTAGGGGTTGTGAAGAAATAACATGACTGGAATTGACGAAGTTATATTGTGTGTTAGCCAGGCAAAAAACACAGGTATAGCATAGCTACAGCGAGGCTTTTTAACGAAGTTAGTGCACAAAAGAACGAGTCAAAACGGTTAGGTTATTTCATTACAATCCCTTAACACATCCTCTTAGCCAGATACTTAATTCACCATTCTCTTAACTCCGTTAATCCATCTACACCCAATTCTTTTAACAGATCCAGAGTATCCATATGCATATGGTAAAAGAAACGCCAGGTATCTCTATCATCCTGTACCAGCATATTTATCGTACTTTCATCAACACTTTTTTCTCTAAGCTCTACTATCGCTTTCTGCCAATTTTCCTTATAAGAATCGATATTTTCAATATGAACATTAAGCACTCTGGTTATTTCGTTAATGCTGTCAACTTTTTTAGTTTCCATTTTTGTATAATTTAAAGGTTTGACACTCTTAAATTTACGACAATATTCTTAATTATGGAAATTAAAATACGTTTTTTAAATATCTAAATAGAGTATAATAAAGCACCTTGCAAATCAATTATTTTAATTCCATGAAATCAGGCAAAAACTAATGTTATCCGGCAAATAGTACTTTTAAAAGTACATTAACCCGTAGTGTATTAATATTGAAGATCTGAAAATATATTTTTTAGCGCACTTCTGTGTAACAGTACATCTTCCTTTTAAACCAAAGCTTTACGGGCTTTTAAAATATATTTTGATGTATCTAAGGGGCTGATCCCTTTATATTCGCGTGTTATTCCTAAGCTGATATCACAAGCTTTGTATGATGAAAAATGGGTTATTATTTTTCCTTTACCGCTTGTTAAAGAACTTAATTTTATTGGAAAATTAATAGATGTGGCAAGAGGTATTTCCCCTTTAATTTTACATTGCTCTTTGTCAATTTCAGGATTACTGAATTCGGCTCTTAGTTTTAATAATTCACTTATTATGGAGCCTAAGAATTCTTCCGGTGCTATAAGCTTAAAACTTAATATCGGTTCAAGAAGAGTTGACTTGGAATGTGTTAAACCCTCCATTATTCCCATAGGTGTTGCAATTGTAAAATCGTTACTTTTTGTGTGCGCTTCGTGGTCTTCTCCATCGATAAGGGTAATTTTTATATCGTCAACCTGCCAGCCCAACACACCTTGTTGCAATGAAAAAGGAATAGCTTTCTCCACATCGTTCTGGTACTGTTTTTTAATTTGATTCACACCAACTTGCGATGAATAAATAACCCCGGAACCTCTTTCACCTGGTTCGATCTTAAATTTCATAATTGCCCAGCATGGTTTTGGCAACCAATAACGAACATAACCCTCGCAAGCTACAGTTGGAGTTTCTTTATATATAACGGTAGGTTCTGTAAATTCAATTTCTAAGTTAAAACGCAATCGCAAAACAGACTGCAATACTTCCTTTTGAATTTCTCCCCGAATATTAATATGCAATTCCTGCTCTTCTTTAGAGTAATTGAATCGCAGATCGGGGTCTTCATTATTCAGAATATACATAGCTTCTATCAGAGCATTTATATCGGAAGGATTTTTAGGAAAAATCTGAACTGTCAATAAGGCTTTGTTACTTTTTTTACCTTTCTCTTCATCAGGAAGATGACCTATGTAATCTCCCGGCTCACTTTCTTTAAGACCTTGTATCCAGGCAATTTCTCCGGCCGAAATCGATTGAATAACTTCCTGATTTTGGATATCGGTATTTTTGATGATACTTACTTTCTCCTCTATATTTTTACTTGCGTTCTTTATGTTTGTTCTGGATTTAATATCCCCGCCAAATAACCTTACCGCTGATAATTTCCCTATGCCTTTAATATGATATATTTTAAAAACAACCCCAAAAAGTTCATCGGGAAATTGAGGTGGATCAGGCAGATAATGCACTATATAATCTAATAGATAATCAATTCCCAATGCAAATTTTGCCGAGCCATAAGCTATTGGTATAATGCTTTGCTTTCGAACACCTTCAATTAAAGCAAGGTCTAAACTTTGAAAATCAGGATCTTCCCCTTCTACATACTGCTCAAAAAGAGCTTCATCCTGTTCAACAATTTTTTCAATTAAAGAGGACGAATTTTTATAATTCTCACTATCCCACAAGATTTTAATATCTGCATTATCGCTTCCCTCGTTTATTACCTGTTGGAGTTCAAAAGTATTTAATTCTAATTCTTTGTGTATCTCTTCTAAAACATGCTCGGTATTGGCACCAATTCTATCAATTTTATTTACGAAAATAATAAAGGGTTTATTATGCTTCAATAAAAGGTTGACGATGTTTTCGGTTTGTGCCTGCACTCCTTCGAGAGCAGAAACAATGATAACTGCACTATCAATAGCCAATATTGCTTTTTCAGTTTCGGAACTAAAATCGATATGGCCGGGAGTATCGATCAGGTTGACATATGTATTATTCCAACCGAATGTCAGAACTGTAGAATTTACAGTGATACCACGTTCTTTTTCAACCTCAAGAAAATCGGTTTGAGAATTGCCTTTATCCACACTTCCCGGACTTTTAATTTTACCCGACAAATGCAAAAAATGCTCACTTACAGTTGTTTTCCCAGCATCGACATGAGCAAACAGGGCAATGTTCCTTATTTTTTTATTCACAAGATATTAGGTGTTTTTATGCGATTGAATTTATTCATATTGGTTTCATTCTTGACAAAGTTAAATCTATTTAAGATTAATACAAGAATGTAGTGATTATAATAAAACAGTATAATACCCCATGATGCATTAATACTGAAAATTTGAAGAGATATTTCTTTGCCCACCTTTGCGTAGAAAAACTTTGCTCCTGCCTGCCGGCAAAGGCAAGTTTCTTCGCGGGAAAAAATAGTTTTTAACTCCATTGTAAAAGTTTCTCGCGAAGGCCGCCAAGTAAATCGCAAAGTTTTCGCAAAGTCTTGATTATTGCACCATGGGTTACAACAATTAATTACTAATGCCAATCAGGGGTTGCCTTGAGGAATTCTTTTCGACTAATATTTCTTTCAAAATATTTAGCAGCTATATATCAGTTCTTATATTATACCTGACTCTTCCGGGTATTCAACTCCGGAAGGTCAAGACCTTTCAAAGTCTGAAAGACCTGAAAGAGTTAATGATTTATATAAAAAAGTATGATAAAACTATTTAAATAATTGTTATTAAGATAATTACCTTGTTTATATGACCAGATGGGATAATATTTATTTTTAGATTTGTTTTACCTGGGAAAAAGATCCTTATAAAGAAATATGATCCTTTAAACTTTTCATTAATGGATTAAAATAATTTTTTAAAGCCTCAATTTCATTTAATCCTTCTGTATTCGGTCTGCCATTAATTTTTACTATTTGTATTGATCCCAATTCACGCCATCTCCCATTTGAGTATTCGGGATTTACTGATAAGTTATTTAATTCAACCTTTATTTGGTTTTCTTCAAATTTAAATGACATTATATATTTACTGTCACAACTATATTTCTTACCCTTATAAGATCTGTAAATTAAATTTTCTCTGTATCCCTGAACTTTTAAATAATTACTATCCGGGCCTGAAATTATCCCTTCTTTAGTAGTACCGTTATAGGTTTTATTTATCCAGCCTTTGGTTAATTGATATAACTCTTTAACTGTTCCATTAGCCTCTAATATTACATAAGAGCCAGTAATAATAGCATCTTTAGACCTTTCCTCTCCCTTTACAATATTGTCGAATGTAAACATTTCACTCTGACTAAAAGAACCGGTGATGTAAAATATAAAAAGTGCTATAATAAAGATATTTTTCATCAATATCAGAAGTCATCTTTTAAATTTTTTTCTCTTAACTCTTTTCTTTCATTGATATCAGTTATTGAAAAAAGGAAATTGGTCTGGTTTATTATACAAAAATACTCTACACCATCTTTTACAGCGTTCATCTCACCAAAAGTACCACTGGTATCGGACGGGTCGCCTGAAGAAGCAGTAAAATGAATTTCATAATGGGTTTCAATTTTAGCTATCCATTCTTTGGCCTCTTTTACCCTCATCTTTATCCTCTCCTCTTTATTATCTGAAGCAAAGAACTTTGACGGGTTAAAAATTTCAGAAAAAGTAATTGAATAGATCATATCATCAGTTGTCGTATGACAATATATTAATCCTTCAACAGCGCCTACTGTTGTTTGCTTTGCACTTACATCACCTAAGAGCTTTATTGAATTGGTATAATCTGCCTGGTATTTTTCACCAAGCGTATAATCCTTTAAACCAACCTGCGAATAGGCAATGCTATTTACCAGTATTACCACAATTAAAATAAAGTTCTTCATCTGTTTAAGGTTTTCTGTTTCTGAAAGACAGTAATAGATCTGTGCCCATTCAATAACAAGATTAGTATAAGTAAAGATAGTGATTTATCTCTATTTATATTATCTTACAAGGTTTTAACTTTGATAATCCACTCATTAACACATCACTAATCAGGGAAGTTCATTTACATCATCCAAATGTAATCCCACCTAAAACTTTTCGTCAAAACAAAAATATATGTAATTTTGTATTGATGACACTAATTAGTTTAAAATATTCTTCTATTTCTCAATACATCACAAAGAATTTGTGTTGTCATTGCTGCTGTATCTAATCACCGAATAGCATCTTTTAATAAATTTCATCCTTAACCCTATAACATGTCATTAGATCATATCATTAACAGTATCAGAAATAATAAAAAGCATCATCAACTTGATTTCAGCTTAAAAAACAAGGTCGAATCGTTTACCGATAATCTTTTTTATACCCTGTTTGATTTTAACATTTTCATGAAGGAAAATATTGATGATCTCTCAGATTCGTTTAATGATATTACAAAGATTACCTGTAAGAAAGATGCGTTCGATTGTGAAATGGTTTGGAAGAAATTTTTAGTTGGCCTACCTGATCTTGTAGATCAACTCAACCGTGATGCGGAATCCATTTATCAGAATGATCCTGCCTCCAATAGTATCGAAGAAGTGATATTAGCTTATCCAGGATTTTTTGCTATCGCGGTGTACAGAATTAGCCATGAATTTTTCAAACAAGGCATGCCATTAACCCCCAGAATGATGAGTGAATACGCACATCGTTTAACCGGCATAGACATTCACCCCGGTGCAACAATTGGTTCTCCGTTCTTTATAGACCATGGCACAGGAGTAGTAATTGGAGAAACTACCATCATCAAGGATAATGTAAAATTATATCAGGGAGTAACTTTGGGTGCGCTTCAGGTCTCAAAAGACATGAAAGATCAAAAACGGCATCCAACAGTGGAAAATGATGTAACCATTTATGCAGGAGCAACTATTTTGGGAGGTAATACGATCATTCGCGAAAATTGTACCGTTGGCGGAAATGTTTGGTTAACAGAATCTGTTCCTGCTAACTCAATTATATATCATAAATCGGAAACTAAGTTAAAGAAGAAAGAAGGAAGTAGAACTAAGACAAAGTAAAGAG
>JBDLIB010000028.1:0-25043 GCA_039715085.1 Bacteroidota bacterium
TTTACTCAACATTCATTTTATCTGTAATTTACATGTTTACTTTTTTATTTTAAAAACATTAATAATAAGAATCAAGGGTTGAAAGTAAATAGTTGGAAAATTCTTGATTTAGACTGGTGAAAAAAAAGTGAAAAATTCAACATATAATTGAAAATAATTCGACCATTGATTCGAATTAATAATCAAACTGTAAACCGGATGAAACTAACAAATATCCTTTTCCTCGACATCGAAACCGTACCACAAGAACCTTCTTTTTCTGATTTAGTAGAAGAAACAAAAGAATTATATGCCAACAAAACACAATACCAGCGCAAAGAAGAATTTACTGCCGAAGAGTTTTATGAACGGGCAGGTATCTGGGCTGAATTTGGTAAGATTGTGTGTATTTCGGTAGGTTTTTTTGACGATCATACAGATAAACTGACCTTTAGGTTGAAATCATTTTACGGGCATGATGAAACAAAGATCCTTAATGGATTCAAACAGTTGCTGGAAAATCATTTCAGCCAAAAACACCATGTTCTTTGTGCTCATAACGGAAAGGAATTTGATTTTCCATACATTGCAAGAAGGATGATAATCAACAAGATAGGGCTACCGGAAAAACTTAATTTATTTGCCAAAAAGCCATGGGAAGTTCCTCATTTAGATACGCTTGAAATGTGGAAATTTGGTGATTACAAACATTACACTTCCTTAAATTTACTAACCAGCATTTTGGGAATTCCATCCCCAAAAACCGATATTGACGGTAGCCAGGTTGGCCATGTTTACTACAAGGAAGATGACCTGGAAAGAATAACCAGGTATTGCGAAAATGATACTTTGGCAGTAGCACAGGTCTATTTAAGATTTATGAATTTAGAGATTCTTAGTAAGGATAAGGTAGTTTCTGTAATGTAAACAGGTATGAATGTTCATTTATTGGGCTCTTCGAAGATGAATTAAAAATTCCTTGAAACAAACTATCTCCGAGTCAAGCCTCGAGGAATTCTTTTTGATTAATATTACGGTGCTCTGCACCTGATCTCTACTTGCTGTAATTTTACTACAATTGTTTCGGTACCCAGCACCTGGTTAAATTGTTCTTCCTAAACTTTCTTTAAATAAATAACATCACTAGTGTCCACTAATGAAGCAGTATAGCTGCATAATATCTGTAGAAATTCAATAGTTATAATTGATTTAGGTGCAGAGCACCGTAATATTAAATGATAATGAAATAGAGTAAACAGGAATTAATTTTTAATGCATTTCCCCTAATGTTATTTTTTTATTATGCCTGATGATTTTAAATTTTAATAGCAGGTAACTTAGTACTCCAAAGATAACAGTAAGAATGAGTAAGGCGTTTATTTCTTTAATTATATCAGATAAAGTAGCATTATAGAGTAGTACTTTTCTTAAGCCTTCCAAAAAATGTGTCAATGGAATAATTTTGGCTATACCTACTATAAAGGAAGGCATCTGGCTAAGAGGCCATGTAAATCCGCTTAAAATAAAACTTGGGGTAGCAACTACCATTAATATTTCGGTTGCCTTTAACTGGCTCGGAATAGCGATACTTACCAAGATTCCCAGAAATGTAACCGAGGTTATTAATACAGAAAGTAAAACGATCATTGCTAAAGGATCGGCATTGAATGGGATCTTAAAAAAAGGAAACATAGCCCTGATTGCCAAAAGTATTCCTATACCCATTATCCAAAATGGCAAGCTCTTTATCAACATCATGTATGGAATATTTTTTGTTTTTGGAAGAAATTCACTATAAAATGTCTTATTTTCAAATTCCTGCGCAAAACTCAAAGCAAGGGCCAGCATAAATACCTGCTGAATGATTACTCCCAAAACACCCGGCCAAAGAAAGGTCATATAGTTAGCAGAAGCATTAAAAAAACGCTGATAGGCAACCCCAAAAGCATTATATTGTTGTTTAGCAGTGATTGCCGGAATACCTTGTTTTTTTAAACCTTCAATTTCAATTCCGGCATTCATGGTTCCTAATATTACCTGCAATGCCTTTGCTGCGTAATTCGCCGAAAGGATATTAGATGTATTTATATTTACTGTTACCTCCGGATGTCTTTTTTGTAATATTTTACCTTCAAAACCCTGCGGAATGGTAAGAATAGCAGCGTATTCTTTATCGATGATCTTCTGCTGTAGTTCGTTCTCATCATAGACAATATTAGGGTTGAGTACCTCATTATCTTCTATCATCTGTATTAAAGTATTGCTCAATGGGGAATCGTTGAGATCCACTACCAAAACAGGGAGGTTGTCCACCTTACCTTTCTCGTAAACTGCCCCTAAAAGAAGTCCGTAAAGCAATGGCGCTCCTATAAAAATGGCCATCACTACAGAGTTATTGGCAAAGAGGTTAAATTCTCGTTTAAACAGGTTTATAAAATTCTTCATGCTTTTAATTATTTGGGAGTAGAACTGTAAGGTTGGTATAAACCGAAGAAAGATCTTCTTCATTATCGGGCACAAGTTTTAATTCGTAAGTAGATTCCCCTAATTGATATTCGGGGAAAGCCGAAGTAATATCTGCATAATGAGTAAGTTGTTTTATATTGATAAGTTTTGCCTTAATACTGCTGTCTGTGAATGGGGAGATAACCGTATAGACTGATCCGGGTTTATATTTCGCCACAGAACTTTCTGAGACCGTAAAACGAAAATAAACTCCGTTGATCTTATACCCTGTAAATAGTCCGTAACCGGGTAATGCCAGTTCGCCTTCTTTTAATGCAATGGTTTCTATGGTCATATTTTGGGGAGCCGTGATATATCTTTCAGCATATGCAATATTTGCTTCTTCCAGTGCTCCTTTGGCCCGTTCGTATGTACCCAAAGCCATTTTTATTTTTTCATCACGAACACCACTTTTAACCTCATGGTATTTTGCATTAACTCCTTCAAGTTGCGCTTTTGCTGCCTTGTATTTCATATAAACCTCGTCGTGTTTTTGGTCGGACACAAGGCTGTCTTTGTGCATGGCATTTATTCTTTTGTATGATTTTTCGGCAAATTTGTATTGCTCGGTTACAGCATCTAATTTTGCCGACACCTGTTCCAGTTGATTATTTGTAGCGCCTTTTAAAGCCATTTCGTATTGTGCTTTTGCAGACTGAACTGCACCTAAGGCCTGTCTTCTTTTTGCTTCTATCTCAGGCACTTCCAGTATAGCCAAAGTATCGCCTTTTTTTACAGTATTGCCTTCTTGTATATAACACTTTTCTATTCTTCCGGGATATTTACTTGCAATCGAAATCACATCCCTTTTTACCTTTCCCTGTAGACCTTCTATGTTTTTATTTTTATTACAGGAGGTTAAAACCGGAACCATTATTACCAAAATATATATTAGTTTTTTCATTGTGTAATTTTTTAATTCTTTAACTTAAATTTTTATAATTTATCAGGTGTTAAACTACCCGTAGTGTTTAAAAGCTGAAGAGACATTTCTCTTTGCGAGCTAATAATTTTGTAATACTCCAGAGCTATTTCTGTATAGTAAGTCTGGGATTCTAACAGATCGGAGATTTGGATAAGCCCATTCTCATATTCTTTGGCACTTGTTTGTAACGACTTTTCGGCAACTTTGAGTTCTTTTTGTTTTAAAACTACCTGAGCCGTATAGGTATCGTATTTTGAGATCGTATTTTGATAGTTAAGTTCCAGCAATTCTTTTGTTTCTGCTTTCTTTAACTCTAACTGATCGATCTCAATTTTAATTTTCTGACGCTCGTTATGGGTATGTAAACCATCAAAAATTTCCCACTTAACACCAACACCTACAGCGTTGACCGGGTAAAGACTGGCTTCATTTATACCTACAGAACCAATATTACCATTAGTTGTTCCCGCATATTGATGAGAAGCAAAAGCCTGTACTTTAGGTAAATACCCGCTGATTTCCGATTTTAGTTTGTAATCGTTTGCTATGGAAGCTTCGTCGAGAGCTTTTAATTCGGGGCGATCGAGATAAGATGCTGCCTGTTCCGATGCAATTCTTGGTTCGAGATCAACTTTGATATTGCTTACTTCTTCGTAAGTTAACCCGGTTAACTGCTGTAGTTTAAGTAAAAGTAAATTTTTATTACCATTATACTCTATCTCCTTTGATGCCAGATTTAACCGCGCAATCTCAATTTTTTGATAATCATGCTGTGTTATCAATCCGTTTTCAAGCGCTTTTTCAGCCTTTTTTTGTTCTTTTTCAAGTCTCTCTTTATGGGCATCCAATACTTTGCTAGTCATTTCTAATAAAGCAACCTTATCATAATACCCAGCAACTTCAACAATCAGATCTGATTCCTCTTGTTGGTATAAGTATTCCTGAGAAACCTGTTTATGTTTAACCGCTTTGGAAAGATTTGGTGCTTTTAAACCGGTAAAAAGTGTCCATTTTGCCGTTAAACCACCCATCCAAAAATTACCGCTGTAATCGGATGAATTATCTATTGGCGGAATATTTAAATTACCTGCAGGCAGATTAATGGGAGGTAGATTTGGGATTAATGGTGGTAAAGTAATCGGACCGTGGGCTATTTGAAAAGCATCGGTATCGAGATTTAATCTTCCTTCTGAGTAAGCATACATTCCACTGGCTTCCAGTGTTGGGATGTATGTATGACCAATACTTTTTCTCAATTGTTCGGTCTTTTTAATTTCTAAAGCACTTAACTTTAATTGTTTGTTATTTTCTATGGCTTTTAGAACAATTTGCTGTAAGCTTAGGGAATCCACCTGCGCAATTGAAGGTAAATAAAAAAGCATCATAATGCCTAAACTAATTTTTAATCGATTCATTTTCATCTCCTTTTCTAATTTTATAGTCATGAATTTCTATAGCATCCCAACATGCCTGCGCATAGTTGGTTATATTTATTTTTGATAGTTTGATCTTGTTGTATTTCGCCATCCTTACCAGTGAGGTTATAGGACTATGGGTTAAACCGATCAAGGCCGGTGTAGGAATATCTTTTATAACCTTTTCTTTTCTTGCCTTTTCAAACATTGCAACAATAGGTTCTAATAGTTTATCCGATTTATTTGCAGCAGCACTTGTGATATATGGAGAATATGCATATTGAGTCAGAAATTCCGGTTTTTCAGGATTCTCAATATAAAGTGTCAGCATGGCCTTCCAAATATTTATAAAGTTTTGATAGTAAGATAATTCGGCTTTATAATTGACATGCACCAATTCATTGATTTCAGCAGAAATTTCATTATATAAAATATTTATAACCTCCTCTTTATTCTTAAAATGAATATAGATTGTTCCTGCAGCTATATTCGCTTCACGGGCGATCATTTTCATGTTAGTCCCATGAAAGCCATAAGTGGTAATGCATTTTAAGGATGCTCTTAAAATAGCCTCTTTCTTTAATAAACTCTTTTCTGACCTTTTCATATTGTTGATTTTACCAATATTCTGATTAATATCTTTAAGGATTATAATTTTGAGCTGCAAATATAACAATATAAATGAACGTTCATTCATTTTTATAAAACATTATAAAATCTTTAACTATTTTGCCTGATTGATTTGGATGTTAAATGATCCAATAAAAAAAGGTGCTACACCGAGAAAAAAGATTTTAAACCCTCCTCATTATTTGACGTAAAATGATTTAACACAAATAATATTAGAAGAATAACTGGATATATCTGTGAAGATGAGCCTACAGTACAATTCTATCAGCCAATCGATATGTTTAGATGTTTCCCCAGTCCTATTTCAATTAATTTGTAATATATAGATATCTGGATGTCACTTAGTACACGTTCAATACGAGAAATATAACTTTTTTTCGTTGTTATTTTTTCTGCTAACTGTTCTTGGATTAGATTTGCTTCATTTCGGACTTATTTTAACATAACACCTAATCCAAAAGCAAGAGAATCTGCATCAAATTTATAGTTCCTATTCCGTTTTTTTGACAGATACTCTATTTTGGGTCTTACTCCAATTAGAATCCCAATCCTTAATTTTACACTTAACAACAGTAGTAGAACTTAATATTATTCTTCCCCTGAGAGTCCCCTAAAAACAAAAACACCTTGCAAATATTTAATTTACAAGGTGTTATGAATTTTAAAAGTGGTACCTCCAGGAATCGAACCAGGGACACAAGGATTTTCAGTCCTTTGCTCTACCAACTGAGCTAAGGTACCATTGCTCTTAGCGGGTGCAAATATAAATCTAAATTTAATACCTGCAAAAAAAATCTTTAAAAAATCTGTCGTATTTTTGTGTAAAATTTTTCGCAGTATATGAATTTAGTTATTGATATCGGAAACACTCTTGCCAAAGTCGCTGTTTTTAAAGAAAATACACTCATCCTAAAAGAAAACACCGATAAAGAAAATTTGTTGGAAGTTTTGGGGGAAAATTTAAAAAAATACTCCATATCCAATGCAATTTTTTCTAGTGTAGGCAAGATTGATGATAAAGACTTTGCAAAGATCAAACAATTATGCAATCTCATAGTATTGAACAACAGCACTAAAGTTCCTTTTAAGAACTTTTACAGCACCCCAAAAACACTGGGCGTTGACAGAATTGCTTTGGTATCGGGAGCTGCTAGTAAATTCCCAAAGACAAATGTTTTAATCATTGATGCCGGTTCCTGTATCACTTATGATTTTGTCAATAGTAAAAGCGAATATTATGGCGGGGCAATTTCTCCCGGAATTGAAATGAGATACAGGTCTGTACATGAATTTACAGCCAATTTACCAAAATTATCAAAAACTGAAATTCCATCTGTTGGAAACTCAACCGAAAATGCAATCCATTTAGGAGTATTGAATGGAGTTTTTCTGGAAATGGAAGGAATAATTGAGCAGTATAAGCAGGAAAATAGAGATTTAACAATCATTTTAACAGGTGGAGACACAAATTTTTTGGCTAAAAACATAAAAAGTAGCATATTTGCGAATTCGAATTTTTTATTAGAAGGGTTGAACAGCATATTGATGTATAATTTAGAAGAATGATAAAAAAAATACCAGTACTACTTACCATATTTTTCTCGGTGGTCACATATTCACAAAAGCTTAATTCTTCACCGTATTCTTTTTTTGGAATTGGTGATCAGATTTCACTTAAAAGTGTGGAAGAAAGCGGGATGGGAAATATGGGAGGTACCTTAGACAGCAAATACCAATTAAGTTTCACTAACCCTGCTTCTTATGCCTCCTTAAAATATACTACTTATGTTTTTGCAGGAGGAAATAAAGCAACAAGCTTTGATGATGGAAACGATAAACAAACCAGCTCACATGCCTCTCTTAATTATATAGCCATGGGTATTCCTATAAGGGGAAATCAGGCTATGACATTTGGGTTACAGTTAAACACCGCCGTAGGATATTCTTTATTAGACCAAAAATACGGTACTATAGATGATGTGGAAGAAATAATTGAAGCCAATCTATATAAAGGAACAGGTGGTACAAACCGGGCATTTTTGGGATATGGATATCAATTCCCTTTCAATTTAAATTTAGGGGTTGAAGCTGCCTACTTTTTTGGAGAGATTGATAACAGTATCTTAAACAGACAACTGGGAGTAGAGTTGGCAACAAAATACCAGGTGGATTCTTATGTAAAAGGGTTTGAATTTAAAACCGGGGCTTTATACAAGCAAAAAATAAAGGAAAATCTTGAAGTAAAACTCGGTACCGCTTTAACTATTGGTCATGACCTGAAAAATGAAGGTGATGAATATCTGTTCTCTTTGGATAACAGGAGCGACGGAATTGTAATACCAAGAGACACACTATACAGCAACCCACATAAAACTACTATATCCTATCCGTTAAGAACCGTTGTAAGTGCCGGAGTTGGGGAAGAAAACAAGTGGTTTATAGGAGCTGAATATAGTTTTATGGACGCAATTGATTTTAATGGAAACTTATATGAAAATCAAGATAAATACAGTTATGATGAGTCTTCAATGATATCACTTGGTGGTTTTTATTTACCAAAACATAACTCCATCAGAAGCTATTGGGACAGGGTTACCTACCGGGCCGGATTCAACTATAAAAAATACGGTTTAATCATAAACGATACAGAAATAGATGATTATGGCATGTCTTTTGGTGTTAGTTTACCAATGGGGGTTAAATTATCTAATGTAAACATGGGAATTGAACTCGGAAAAAGAGGTGATACAACAAATAATCTGGTTGAAGAAAAATATTTTAACTTTAGGCTCAGTTTATCTCTGAACGATATCTGGTTTAGAAAAAGAGTATTAGATTAGAAACAGAAATTAATAAATATAAAAATCAATTGATTATGAATTTTAAAACAGGTTTAGTAATAGGGCTATTTCTTTTAATGGGAATTTCAACTATTAATGCACAAGACAAGTGGGGTAGTGAACCCAATAAATGTAAGACCAATCTTTCCATTTTCTATGAATATGCAAAGGTAGGAAACTACGAGCCTGCGTATGAGCCATGGAAATGGTGTATGGATAATTGTCCTCAATCTTCTAAAAACCTGTATAAGTATGGCTTAAAAATGGCTGAGTACAAATATGACCAGGCGGCAGGTGTATTGCCAAAAGGAGATAAAGGCAGCGGTGATAATATCGTAAAAGTTGGAAGACAATATTTCGATAAGACCAAAGTAAACAAAGCTGAGATGGCTAAACTTGCACAGGAAGTTCATGATATTTATAACCTTCGAATCAAATATTTCCCTGATAATTTAGGTAAAGTATATAGTGACTGGGCAAATTTCGAATTCAAGAGATACGAATTGGAAGGAATTCAGAATAAATCAGCTATTTATGACAAGTTAGCTAAATCATTCAAAGCTGATCCTGCAGGAATGAGTGTAAAGAACTTAGGTTACTATTTCCAGGAATTCACAACCCTTAATAAAGATTCAAATCCACAATTGGTTTTTGATACTTATGATGATATTACGGATGCTGTTGAAAAGAAGATGAATAAATATTCGAAAGAATTAGATGTTTGTAACGCAAAAGTAGAAGCCGGACAAACTTTAAGTAAAAAAGAATCGAGTAAGAAACATGCACGTGAAGTTAACCTTACTGCATTAGGTCAAATTGAAGGATTATTAGATAACACCTTAAGTGAAGTTGCTACCTGTGACAGATTGGTACCATTATACAAATCAAATTTTGAGAAAAACAAAACAAATGTAAAATGGTTAAAAAGAGCTGTTTCGAGGTTAAACCAAAAAGAGTGTACAAACGATGCTATTTACCCTAAAATGGTTGAAGCATATGTAAATGCTGCTCCATCATCTGATGCTTACGTATTCTATGCAGGTATCTTAATGGACAGAGGTGATCAGAATAAAGCTGAGGAATACTTCAAAAAAGCTATTGACCTTGAAAATGATAACTATAAAAGAGCAAAATATTATTACCGTCTTGCTAATATCATGAAAAATAAAGGACAAAAAAGTAAAGCGAGAGATTATGCTTATAAAGCACTTAAAGAAAGACCAAGTATGGGAAGTGCTTACCTGTTGATCTCCAATTTGTATGCATCAAGTGCTAACTCATGCGGAACGGATGAATTTTCAAAGCGTATGGTTTATGTAGCTGCTTCTGATAAAGCAAGAAGAGCAAAATCGGTTGACCCCGGTATCACTTCAACAGCAAACAAATACATAAAAAGTTATATGGCAAGTGCTCCATCAAAAAAATTGATCTTTAAATTAGGATTGACTTCAGGATCACCTCATAAAATAGGTTGTTGGATTGGTGAAACAGTTCGAATTCCATAAATTTAGCACATGCTAAAAAAATTTCTAAATAATATTATAAACATTGCTGCTATTCTTTTAGTGGCAATGTTTTTTTCTTGTGGAAACAAACTTCAGGAAGTAGAGGATTTTTTAGCCGAAAAAAACCTTCCTATTGGCGAAGCTAAAGATGTAAACCTTATCTATACAGATTCAGGAAAAGTAAAAACCAAACTGATTACACCCCTTATGTATGACTTTTCGAATAGAAAAGACCATCCTTATACTGAGTTCCCAAAAGGGATTAAAATAATTACTTATGATGAAAAGGGCGATTCTGTAACGCTTAAAGCTGATTACGCCATCACTTTTACAAAAACAAAAATTTCGGAAGCTATAAATAATGTCCTTATTTTAAATCACGCAGAAAATTCTGCTTTAATGACCGACCAGCTTTTCTGGGATTCGGGAGAACATTTTATTTATACAGAAAAAGATTTTACCCTAATTTCAAAAAAAGATACTATAAATGGTAAGGGGCTGGATGCTAATGAGGATCTGACAAAGATCAACATGAAATCAGTTTATGGTACAGTTTACGTTAACGAAAGTGAATAATTATGAGAAGATATTTCAAGTTTTTTGAGTATGCATATTTAGTGATTGCAGTTATTTTTTTAATTGAAACTTATACAACTTTCAAAACAAATCCAAAACAAGCCTATCTCTACATGGCATTTTCTGCGCTGGCTGTCTTTATGTATTTCTTTAGAAAAAAGACTCGAAAGAAGTATGAAGATCAAGACAAAAAATAGGTTAATTTATTCGAAATACACTTTACTTCAAGTCTGAATTTGTAAAACCACACCTCCAAAAAATAATCCCAAATTGTCAATCGTAGTATTTTCAAATTATTTTAATCAAATTAAACTATAACTCTGTTTTTCAACCAATTGGATGTTAATATTCTTTAGATAAACAGCCGGGATTTATTACAAAAATATATTCTGTATTCTATTGTTTTTTAACGACTTAAAAAAAATAAAAAAAATATTTGTCATTTTTTTGATTTTACACTAAAATTAGTTAAAAAGCACTTTTATTATTAAAACTATTCATGTATTTTCGCAACCTATAATTTAAATTTTAAAGGAAAGGAAAAATGGCAGTATTATCAAAAATAAGAGAGCGATCCGTATTTTTAATTATCATAATTGCATTGGCTTTGTTTTCATTTGTTCTTAGTGGAATTTTTGACAGCAATAGTCCATTGTTTAACAAGAACGTTTCTGATATTGGAGAAGTAAATGGGGAAACTATTGGCAGGGAAGAATTTGCACAGGAAGTAGAATTTTATCGTTCAAGATCAAACAACAAATCTGATCAAATGATGGATGTAAATAATGCTTGGAACAGTGTAGTTCGCCAAAAAATTTACAAAACACAATTAGAAAAATCAGGAATTGTAGTTGGAGAAAAAGATGTGTGGGATGCTTTGGTTGCTCAAATTAAGATGCAAAGAAGCCCGATGTTCTTAAATGAAATTGGCATGTTCGACGAAGAAAAGTTAAAAGAATATATTGCTAACTTACAGGAAAGTGCCGAAGATGATCAACAAAGTAAGGCTGCCTGGATCAACTGGATAAATTACGAAAAGAATATCAAGTCAGGCCTGGAACAAAACACATATAATTCGCTAATCAGAGCCGGTTTGGGCAGTACATTAAAAGAAAGTGAAAGAGACCACAAATATCAAAATACCAATGTAGATCTTAAATATGTATTTGTTCCGTTTTCAAGTATTGAAGACAGTGAAATTAAAGTTGAAGACAGCGATATTGAAGACTATATCAAAGCTCATAAAAATGACTTTGAAATGGAAGCTTCAAGAGATATTGAATTTGTAAATTTTGAAGTAAAACCAACTGCAGAGGATGAAGCCGCAATAAAAGCGGAGATGTTAGACATGATTAACGACAAAGAAGAATATAGCACAGCAGCAAAAACAAACGTAAAAGTTACCGGTTTTGCTAATTCTGAAGATATGGTTGACTTCTTTGCTTCAAATGATTCAGACACACCGTTTGATGCCAATTTTTACACTAACAATAAATTACCGAAAGTATTCAGTGATTCGATCTTTACAAAAAATATTGGTGAAGTTTATGGCCCTTACAAAGAAAATGGTTTTTATAAGGTTTCAAAGATCACTGATATAAAACAAATGCCCGATTCTGTTAAAGCCAGTCATATTTTAATCCCTTTTATCGGTACAGCTACAGCTGATGCAACTGTAACTCAAACGGAAGCTGAAGCAGAAATACTTGCTGACAGTATCTTGAACGTTGTTATTGAAGATAAGAGCAAATTTGAAGCAATTGCAAAAGAAGTTTCTATTGATAAGGCAAGTGGTGCTAAAGGCGGGGATCTTGGTTGGTTTGTTTATACAACGATGATTCCGGAGTTTAGAGATTATTCTTTTGAAAACAAAGTTGGTGATATGGGAGTTGTAAAATCACAGTTTGGATTCCACATCATTAAAATTGACGAACAAAAAAATCCACAAAAAAACGTTCAGATTGCTACATTTACCAGAAAGATAGACCCTTCAGAAAAAACAGAAAATGATGTGTTTGAAAAAGCAGAAACTTTTGCTTCCAATTTGGCTGACGGAAAAGACTTTAAAGAACTTGCTGACGAAAATACCTATAAAGTAAATCCTATCTTAAGCTTAAAGGCTTTAGATTATAATGTTTCTTTCTTAGGCTCTCAACGTCAAATTGTTCGCTGGGCATTTGAAGAAAGCACAAATGAAAATGACATTAAGCGTTTTGACACAGAAAAAGGCTATGCTGTTGTGAAGTTAACAAAAAAGAGTAAGAAAGGCCTTTCAGCAAGGGGGAGCAATGTACGTCAAACTGTTATGAATATGAAAAAAACCGAAATTATTGCAGATAAATCTAATGGCAATACTTTGGAAGAAATCGCAAAAGAAAATAATACAACTGTAAAATCTTCTTTAGCTGTAACAAATGCCAGTCCTGTTTTACCAGGAGAAGGAAGAATGCCTAAAGTAGTAGGCATAGTAACTTCGCTTGAAGAAGATAAATTAACAAAGAACATTGTGGGAGAAAAAGGTGTTATTTTTGCACTTGTAACGAAAGTACATTCTGCATCTGAAAAGGATAATTACAATGCGGATAAAAAGAAATTAGATCGCAACCTGAAAAACAGAAACACACAAATATATAATGCAATAAAAGAGAACTCGGAGATAGTGGACAATAGAGCTACCTTTTATTAGAGGTCCTTATTTACTTAATAATAAATTGAGGATAATTTAATGAATCACTAAAATTTTAATGATAATTGTGATTGTTATACTAACTTTTTATATATTTGTTTAATCGTAACCTTGAATACTTAAGCTTACATTTTTATAAACAGAAATTTATTAATCAAAATTATTTACAATGAAACATTTAAAAAAAGTTCTATTTATTTTTTTAGTTGTTGCTGGTTTTACTAACCTAAACGCACAAAATGTAGATAACCCATGGGTTATCGAACTTGGAACCAACGCTGTTGATTTTTACCCAACTGGTGCAGATACTCCTTCTGATGGATATGTACCTTATGAGCCTTATACAACAGCTGAAAGCGAACCTTATATAGGCGATACTTTTGAAGACTTCTTCAATGTGGAAGATCACTGGAATACTGCTGCAGTAGTATCAAGAATTAGAGTTGGAAGATATATTGGTGCAGGATTCTCTATTGGATTAGCAGGAACCTTTAACTCAATAGATCAAATTGGTAATTATGAAACTGATGACCTTTCTTATTTCGGTTTGGATTTTGATATGAGATGGAATTTCATGCCTCAATCATGGTTTGATCCTTACCTATTAGTAGGTGGAGGTTATACTTGGTTAGATGAAGAAGGTAATGGTACCTTAAATGGTGGATTAGGTATTAACTTCTGGTTTAACGAATTTATTGGTATGCATGTTCAATCAGCGTACAAACATTCATTTGACGAAGCAGAAATGTTACCTCATTTCCAACATGCACTAGGTGTTAACTTTAGATTTGGTGGAAAAGACACTGATGGTGATGGAATATATGACAAACATGATGCTTGTCCTGAAGTTGCTGGTTTAGAAGCATTCAACGGATGTCCTGATACTGATATGGACGGAATTCAAGATTCTGAAGATGCTTGTCCAACTGTAGCTGGTTTAGCCGAATTAAACGGTTGTCCTGATGCTGACGGTGACGGTATTGCTGATAAAGATGATGCTTGTCCTAATATAGCTGGCCCTGCTGAGCACAATGGTTGTCCTGATGCTGATGGTGATGGTGTAATTGATAATAACGATAACTGTCCTAATGTTGCCGGTCCTGCTGAAAACCAAGGTTGTCCTTGGCCAGATACTGACGGTGATGGTGTATTAGACAAAGATGATAACTGTCCTAATATTGTTGGTCTTGCTGAAAACCAAGGTTGTCCAGCTGTAACTGAAGAAGTTCAAAAAGAAATTACTGACTTAGCAAGAGCTATTTTCTTTAACACTAACAAAGCTACATTTACTGAAGAAGCTAAAGTAAGACTTACAAAAATTACTGAAATTTTGAAAGATTACACAGCTGTTAACTTTACAGTAGAAGGTCATACAGATGATACAGGTAGTGCAGAGTACAACAAAAAATTATCTCAAAAACGTGCTGATGCTGTTAGAGATTACTTAATTGAAAAAGGATTCCCTGCAGACAAAATGACTGCTGTTGGATATGGTGAAGAAAAACCAATCTGTGAAAAGAAAACTACTAAGTGTAGACAAGCAAACAGAAGAGTTGATATATTCTCTGAAAATGCAAAAAGAGACTAAGTTTCTTTTGATATACTAATAAAAAGCCTTCTCAAATGAGAAGGCTTTTTTTGTGTTCTTTTTGTAGATTTGTTTTATGCAAACATTTTTATCTAAAGTAGCCGGGCACTTTCTAAATCAAAATATTGAGCTTGATAATCATATATTCGTTCTGCCGAATAACAGATCGAAATTCTTTTTAAAAAATGAGTTTATTAAAAGTTCCCAAGAAGTATCTTTTCTTCCCCGGGTATGGAGTTTGGAAGAATTTATCAATTCCTTTTCAAAAGTTAAAAAATTAGATAATATATCTTTACTCTTCGAATTTTATGATATCTATAAACAAAATAACCTTAATAAAAATATAGAACCCATAGATGATTTCTCTAAATGGGCACAAACTTTGCTCCATGATTTTAATGATATCGATATTAACCTTTCCGACACCAACGATATATTTGATTATCTGATTGATACCAAAAGACTGGAAAAATTATTTCTCACCGACAAAGATCAAACAGAAATAACAAAAAATTACTTTCAGTTTATTGAAAATATAAAATACTATCATCAAACTTTATACAACGTACTTAAAACAAAAGGAACCGGATATCAGGGATTGGTTTACAGAGAGGCCATTAATGATCTGACAGAGATCTTAAAAACTCTTGAGGATAAGAAAATTGCTTTTGTTGGATTTAATGCTTTGAACAGAGCAGAGGAAAAAATTATCACTGAAATTCTAAGCAATACCGATGCCGATATATTTTGGGATGCAGACAACTCTTATTTGAAGCTAGGTAATAGTGCAGGTACTTTCATGAGGAAATATAAAGACTCATGGAAATACTTCGACAAAAAAGAATTTAACTGGCCTTCAGCCAACTTGTACAAACCTAAAAATGTAGAGATTATTGGTGCTTCCAAAATAATTAGTCAAGTGAAGTATGCTAGCGAGATCCTTTTAAATCTTCAGGATAAAGAAAATGACTATCAAAATACCGCATTGATTCTTGCCGATGAAAATTTATTACCTGTAGTACTGAATTCTTTACCGGAAACAGTAAAGAACGTAAATATTACAATGGGATACCCCCTAAAAAGTGCGGCTCTCACATCATTATTTGACCTGCTCTTTAAATTGTACTTAAATCGAAAAAACTTCAAGGATGAAAGTACATTCTACTTTAAAGATCTTGTTCGCTTTATCAATATTCCTTTTTTAAATAATTTATTTGATCTTAAAATCTTTAAAAAAGAAATTGAAAAATTCATTGAAAAGAATGTTATTGAAATAAATCTGGTTGAAATAGAAACGATCCTGAATAAAATAACAATTCCTAAAACAGATCTTACATTTATATTCAGGTTAAAAGAAAATGAAGTTGATGAAAACCTAAATAAAATCATCCAATTTATTGATATTTTAAGAGTTCATGGAGATCTAAGCTATTTAGATAAAGAGAATCTATTCCGTTTTAAAACAATTTTTGAACAATTGCACTATTTGAATAACAAAAATGGTTTTATTGTAAACTTTGAAACTCTTTATCACTTATACAAACAACTACTCCAAACCGAAAATTTATCCTTTCGGGGAGAACCACTAAGAGGTTTGCAAATTATGGGAATGCTTGAATCAAGAGTTTTAGATTTCGAAAACATTATAATTTTATCGGTTAATGAAGGTATTTTACCTGTGGGAAAAACACAAAACTCATTTATCCCTTTTGATATTAAAATAAAATACAATCTGCCAACTTATAAAGAAAAAGATGCAATCTATGCCTACCATTTCTATAGATTAATTCAAAGGGCAAAAAATACTTTTATTCTGTATAATTCTGAGGCAGGTAATTTTGGAACAGGTGAACAAAGCAGATTTGTTACCCAAATAGAAATTGCAAAAGAAACCGGAGCTCTTCCAAACCTCAGGCTTACCAAAAAAATAATTAATCAAAAAGCCGGCTCTGATTTTAAGGAACTATATAAAATTGATAAAACACCTTCAGTTATTGAAAAATTAAAAAACTTTAACGATAAAAATGGCTTTTCACCCTCTGCCCTCACCTCCTACATAAGAAATCCGATTGATTTTTATAAAAGACGTATTCTGGGCATAAAAGATAGGATAGAAATTGAAGAATCTGCTGCTTTTAACACTTTTGGGACTATTGTGCATGATTCATTAGAAAACTTATATAAACCTGTTAAAGGAGCTATTCTCACGGAAACAGATATCAGAAGAATAAAAAAATTGGCAGACAAAGAAGTGAAGATACAATTCGGCAAACACTTTTCTCCTGATAGCATAACAAAAGGTAAAAACAGGCTTAACTTTGAGGTAGCAAAAAAATATGTTTTTAATCAATTGGAATATGATTTAAAAGAAATCCTGAAAGGAAAAAAAATAAGAATTATAGATTTAGAGAAATCTGTCCATCAGGAAATAAAAATCGATTCCCTTGACTTTCCCATCAAATTGATTGGAAAAATTGACAGAATTGATGAATGCGATGGTACATTAAGGATCATTGATTATAAAACAGGTAAAACTGAAGAAAAAAATCTTAAGGTAAAAGATTGGGATGAGCTTTCAACAAATTATGAGTTCAGTAAAGCTTTCCAGGTATTGATGTATGCATTAATGTACCTGAAAGAAACTTCTGATGTTGAAAATATGAAGGTAGAAACAGGTATTATTTCCTTTAAAAACCTATCTAAAGGGTTTATTCGTTTTAACGATGAAATAAACCACAAGAAAGAGTTTTTTCTACATAAAAGCGATCTGGATAATTTTAATGAACAGCTGGAAAACCTGTTAATTGAAATTTTTGCTATGGAAATACCTTTTGAGGAAAAAATGATCAAACAATTTAAATTTTAAGCACATGCAAACAGTAAGGAATGTTGCTCTTGAAGGCAAACACAAAAAACCAATTGTTACCGATCTGTTCTACAAAAAAGATAATAACTCAAAACCTGTTGTTATATTCTGTCATGGTTATAAGGGATACAAAGACTGGGGTGCATGGAATTTGGCCGCCGAAAGATTTGCACAAAACAATATATTCTTTGTAAAGTTTAATTTTTCTCATAATGGTGGAACTCTGGAACAACCTATTGATTTTCCCGATCTTGAAGCTTTTGGCAAAAATAATTACACAAAAGAATTAGATGATCTGGAATCGGTTTTGGATTGGATCTTAGACAATCAGGAAATTAAAAACGAAATTGATCCTGAAAACATTACTCTCATTGGTCATTCAAGAGGTGGTGGGATAGTTGGTATTAAGGCAAGTGAAGACAGCAGAATAACCAAAATAATATCATGGGCAGGAGTTTCCGATTTTGGATCAAGATTTCCTAAAGAGGATGCTTTAAAAAAATGGAAAAAAGATGGAGTTTACTTTATAATCAATGGTCGTACAAAACAAGAAATGCCACATTTTTTCCAGTTTTACAGCAATTTTAAAGAAAATGAAAAAAGGCTTAATATTGAGTCAGCCATAAAAAATATCAGGATCCCTCATTTAATTATTCACGGTTCAAATGATGAAACAGTTAATGTCGAAGAAGCTAAGAACATCCACTTGTGGAGTCCCAAAAGTGAACTTAAAATAATTAATGGAGCAAATCACACTTTTGATTCCAAACATCCCTACAATTCTAGTTATCTACCCTCAAAAATGGTAGAATTAGTTGACTTATCTATCAACTTTATCAAAAATATTTAAAATACTTCAATTTATATCTATCTGATATAGTTGGTGTTAGATTTTTTTTTAAAAAAAACATGAAAAATTTTTCATTTTTCATGTTAACCTTTTTGTATAAATTACATTAAAAGAAGAAGTTGCTTTTGAAAACTATGAAAAAGTTATAAAATTGAGTATTTTGGATTAATGGATTGTTATCCCCCCTAGGTAGCAACCAAAGAGAGCCAATTAATTTTGGCTCTCTTTTAATTTCATGTATCATAATAATTAAGTAACTTTATATCAGTTTATTCTGAAACCATATTAAATCAGCTCCCATGAAAAGATTAAATTTATTTTTGTTAACTATTACATTAATTTTTACGCTACCACAAGATATCAACGCCCAGATACTCAAAAAACTTAAAAAGAAAGTCCAACAGGCTGTTGAAGAAACTGTAATTGATAAAACTGCTGATAAAGCAGCCCAGGAAACGGGTAAAGCAATGGATAGTTTACTTGAGATAGATCCTGATTACGATCCTAACACTGAAGAAAAGTTAGGCAATATACTCTATGGAAACAAGGAGAATATTCCTATTGAAGATGTTTACAATTTTACTTCCAGCATAACTTACAAAATGGAAAGTAATGCTGACAATAAACAAGTATCCATGGATTATAACATGCTCTTCACAGAGAAAAATAATTATATGGCTACAAAAATCCAGAATATTGATTCAGAAGAATTAAAAGGAAAACAAGAAAACTTCGGGATGACAACCATTCTAGACGATAAAAACCAGGCAATGATCATATTAATGGAGGAGCAGAAAATTGCACAGGTATTGTCAATGGAAAAAATTAAAGATATCAATATTGAAGAAGAACCTGATGTTGATAACATTGACATGAATATTGTGAAAACAGGAAAAAGCAAAAAAATTCTAGGTTATCATTGTGAGGAATTCAAGTCTACGTCTAAAGAAGGGAATTCCACTATCTGGATTACGAAAGAACTATCTGTTTTCCATAAAGACATGTTTGCAAATCTAAATAAATCCCTGGGCGGGAATCAATTTGAACAATTTCCTGATATGGAAGGTGTGATGATGGAGATGAATTTTATCGGAAATAATGGTGATAAAGTAAATATGAAGGCAGTTGATATTTCTGAAAAAAACACAAATATAAGTACAGCAGGATACCAGTTTATGAATCTAAGCAAGTTTATGAAATAAATTATTTGGTTAGATATAAAATTACAAAACAACCTGTAGATAATTTACAGGTTGTTTTTGTAAATAAAAATTTTAAGGGTTTGTTTATTATTTTTTAGTATCAAGTGAGCTTTCGGCTATTTAATATTTACAGTATATTTATATAACTTTAAATCATGCATTACGGATTTTATGATTTTTTGCAGTTATTCGGGTCATTAGGCTTGTTTTTATTCGGTATGAAGTTTATGAGTGATGCACTCATGAGCCTGGCAGGAGATAAAATGCGGAACATATTAGCATCGATGACCTCCAATCGCTTTTATGGAATACTTACAGGATTTTTTATTACTTCAATTATTCAGTCTTCATCTGCAACTACACTAATGGTTGTAAGCTTTGCTAATGCTTCATTACTTACCCTTACAGAGTCAATTAGTGTAATTATGGGTGCAAACATTGGTACTACTATAACAGCCTGGTTAATCACCATTTTAGGATTTAAAGTAGATATGAGTACCGTTGCGTTACCACTGGTGGGTTTTGGTTTTGCTCTCACTTTTGCTAAAAAAGAGCATTTCCAAAATTGGGGTGGGTTTATTATCGGCTTTGCTGTTTTATTCATCGGACTTCAATTTTTAAAGGATGCTGTACCTGATATTAAACAGAACCCTGAAATTCTAGAGTTCTTAAACCAATACACTGAATTAGGTTTTTGGTCAGTACTTTTATTTTTATTTATTGGAACTTTACTAACAATTATTATTCAATCCTCCAGTGCTACCATGGCGCTTACATTAATAATGACAGCCCAGGGATGGATCCCATTTGACCTCGCTGCAGCAATGGTTCTTGGAGAGAATATCGGAACTACAATTACAGCAAATATTGCTGCTTTTGTAGCTAATTTTCATGCTAAAAGAACGGCTATGGCTCATTTAATATTTAATATTGTAGGCGTTCTCTGGGTACTGATATTATTCTATCCTTTTTTAAGGATCATTAACTGGTCGGTAATGAAAATGGGCTCTGACTCTCCTTTTGTAAATGCAGCTGCTATCCCTGTTGCTTTATCGTTGTTTCACACAATTTTTAATGTAACCAATTCATTAATATTAGTTTGGTTTGTTAAACCGATTGCAAGAATTGTAGAAAGAATAATTCCTCCAAAAATTGAAATAAAAGAGATCGATGAACCAAAATATTTGACCGAAAAAGTATTAAAATACCCTGAAACACTAATTGCATCACTGGTAGATGAATCGAAATATCTTTTTAAAAATGCAATTTTTGAAATAGTGGCTCATGCATTGAGTATCCACAGAGAGGATATTAAATCTGATTTAAAAATTAAAGAAGTTGTTAAACAATCTAAAGAAGATATGCATATTGATGTTGAACAGTTATACTATAGTAAAGTAAAAACTATCTACGGAGAGATAATAAGATATGCTACAATAGGTCAAAGTACATTAAAACTAACCGAAAGCCAAAACAAACATATCTCAGAAATAAAAATTGCAAATAGGAAGATGGTAGAAATATTAAGAGAAGTAAAGGAGTTGGGAAGAAATGTATCCACTTATTTAAACTCAGATAATAAATATATAAGTAAGGAATATTACAGGTTTAGAAAGAAAATTGTTAAAGTATTACGCATAATTTATCTATTTAGAAAACAAGAAGATAACGAACAACTTTATGCTAAACTATTAGAACTTAAAAAGGAAGCCAAAGAAGCCATCCATCATAGCAGTGAACGTATTAATAAGCTCATTAGAGAAAATCTTATCTCCGTAGATATGGCATCTTCATTAATTAATGATAATGATAATGTAAACAAATTGATAGAAAAAATGATAACCGTTGCTGAACTTCTATATGGAGAAAAAGATACATTATTAGAAAATGGGAATGGTTAATGAATCAGGGCAAACGTATCTGAAAATAAATTACCTCACTTAGTCAAATAGACCGAATAATTAGCTTAATACTTTTTTTATATAATACCAATTTTGATTCAAAGTGATCGATAAATAAATTGAATTATATTTTGCTATGTTGAGTTAAAAAATCTTTGCATAGCAGTAGCTACGAAAATATTTTTTAGCGATAACATGGTGAGATAGAAGCAGTTTATATAGGTCCGTTTGATTCGTAATTGATATAAATCATTAACTCTTTCAGGTCTTTCAGACTCTGAAAGGTCAAGACCTTCCGGAGTTGAAAACCCGGAAGAGTCAGGTATCGTGTCTGAAAAATGCGTTTGCCCTGTGAATTGATCTGAGTCCAGTTGTTTGTAGTAAAACAAATCTTATATTAGCACAAATTTTTATTTATGAACTGGGAACAACTATTATCGTTAAAGCGTTTTGGAGATACGAAAAAAAGATTAAGAAAGGATCAGGACGAAACCCGTTTGGGATTTGAAGTAGATTTTGACAGAGTTATTTTTTCTGATTCTTTTAGAAGCTTACAGGATAAAACTCAAGTCGTTCCGCTATCAAAAACCGATTTTGTTCATACCCGCCTTACTCATAGTCTGGAGGTGTCTGTGGTTGCCAGATCTTTGGGTAGAATTGTAGGAAAATTCATTTTAAATAAATATCCTGAATTACAAAAATTGGGCTATCAGGCAAATGATTTTGGTGCCATTATAGCTGCAGCTGCTCTGGCTCATGATATTGGAAACCCACCATTCGGACACAGTGGTGAGAAATCTATTGGTGAATATTTTAAATCCGGTAACGGAAAAGATTTTAAATCACATTTATCCGATAAACAATGGCAGGATCTTATAGATTTTGAAGGAAATGCAAACGGATTTAAGATCTTAACAGAATCGAGAACTGGAATTGAAGGAGGTCTAAGGCTTTCGTATGCCACTCTTGGAGCCTATATGAAATATCCCAAAGAATCTTTGCCAAAAAAACCAACCAAAAATATTGGAGACAAAAAATTTGGTGTTTTTCAAAATGAGAGCTCTTTCTTTAAAGAAGTTGCCCTTGAACTCGGTTTGGAAAAATTGAGAAAAGATGATCACCTGGCTTATATGAGGCATCCCCTTGCATTTTTAGTAGAAGCTGCCGATGATATCTGCTACACGATAATCGACTTTGAAGATGGTATTAATTTGGGATTAATATCTGAAGATTATGCATTGGAATATCTGATCAATCTTGTTAGAGATAATATCAACACCAAAAAATACCATTCTTTACAAAATACAAAAGACAGGATAAGTTATCTAAGGGCTTTGGCTATAGGAAATTTAATCACGGAAGCTGCAAACATATTCATCAAAAACGAGGAAGAAATATTACAAGGAAATTTCCATAACTCATTGCTTGATAAGTGCAAATACGAAGCACAAATCAATGATATTCTAAAATTAAGCATTGAAAAAATATATCAAAGCAAAGAAGTAGTTGAAAAAGAAATTGCCGGCTACCAGGTTATAGCCGACCTCTTGGATGTTTTTATAAAAGCACTTAATAATACTTTTGAAAATAATGCTTCTAATTATGATAAATTAATCTTGTTGCTTTTAGGAGAAAAATATTTAAAAATCCCGAATGATCTTTATAGTAGGATCATGAGTATTTGCAGCATGGTAGCAACATTTTCAGATAGTTATGCAATCTTATTACACAAAAAGATTAAAGGGATTGATATTTAATAAAGTTAATCTAATCTTTCCAAGATTATTTTAGCTTTCTCTTTTTTATAAACATCTTCAGGATAATTGGCTAATATTGAGAATTGGGAGATTGCTTTGTTTCTTTCTCCATTTTTCAGATAAGCTAATCCTAAATACCAATTGGCTTTTTGTTTAAAATTAAACCTCGATTCTTCCATATTAGAACTTGTAGCAATTGGCAAAAGCAGGTCAATTGCCTCCTGAATTTTATTTAATTTTAAATAGCACATAGCCTCATAGAATTTAATATAATCTGCATCGGTATTTTCAACAGAATTAAATAAATTGATTGCTTTGTAATATTTCCCATTTTCATAAGCTGCAAATGCAATAGCTTCAATGGTATCGGCTCTTTCGCCTCTTACTACAGGATGGATAATATTTCTGTAAGGTTCAAAATAATCGGCATATATTTTTTCAGAAGAATTGTTAAATGAAGTTTGGAAAATAAGATACCCCAATCCCAAAATCAAAATAACAGAAGCTGCAGCTGCCCAATGTTTTAACTGAATCACTCTTGTTTTTCTTAATTTTTTCTCGAAACCTTGTAAAGTAGACTTCAAGGATTCCCTTTGATTTACAGTAATTACCTTTTTTAAATCTTTTTGAAAGTTAAATTCATCCTGAAAATTTTGATTGTTCTTTAACAAGTCATCAAATAATGCCTGTTCTTTTTCAGTCAATGAGTTTTCAAAATATTTTTCAATTAAATCTAAATTATCCATTCCTTTTATTAATAAGATTCTTTAATTTTTGTATACAACGAGACTTTGAACTTTTTAAAACTTCTTTTGTACTATACTCCAGTATGACTGCAATTTCTCCTAATGTATAACCCTGATAATAAAATAAAGTTAGTATTTCTTTACATCTCTCACCAAGCATTTTAAAGTATTTTGCAACGACCCTCTGTTCTTTAGTTAACTTTTCATCAAAAAGGTTAACATCAAATTCAATATTTTTTTCATCTAATTCCAGATCTGAATCTAAATCGATGTTAGAATTTGCTCTTAACGTTTGAAAAATTTTGTACTTTCCAATTGCAAATAAATAAGTTGAGATTGAACTTTCTAATGAGTTTATCTTCCCATTCATCGCGTTTTCACGAAATACAATGATGGCATCCTGATATACATCAGCTGCATCAAATTCAGAAATGCCAAATTTTTTGGAGAAATTAATAAATGTTTCGCGATTTTCCACATAAATCTTTTCCAGCATTGCTTTATCCCCCCGTTTAAGCAATTCGAGTATCTTATGAGTCGATTCCCCTCTCATTAAAAACAAATATATAAAAATTTATAATTTTTATGTATGTTTTTAAATGGAAATAAAAAGAATAAAAAATCATGTAAACACTTTATTTACAGGGTTTAGTTTATTTTTACAGGTAGATGGTGGAGCCAGGGATTATTTCATGATCCCTATTGTTATTTAAAAAATGCTGATTCATCTGTGGAGCTAACCTATTCTGTAGTTTACTTTATACCTGTCTTTGATTTTTCTATCTTCTTTAAGGAAAAAACTAACTGAAATTGTACTATATACTTTTTTAGATTTAAATTATTTATCCGAAAAACGGATCTGATTTAGTGAAACATTTTGCTTTGGTGAGACAAAAACGATATAATTTGAAAAACATAAACCCTTGCTACATAGTCGTTTGCAAGGGTTTGAATGGAGACTAAAAAGGTTACCAGTGGAGCTAACGGCGGTACCTAAATCATCAACAAACCCTTATACCATGTGGGTTACAGAGCTTTTTTAATCATATTGTGATACTTATACGCCGCGATT
>JBDLIB010000029.1:0-24334 GCA_039715085.1 Bacteroidota bacterium
CTCCGTGAAGTAATGGAAATTGAGGTATCCAGCCACTCTGCCCATACATTCTTACGTAGGATTGCAACATATCAGCTTCCAGACCGGGAGAAAGGATCATTCGCAAAGGATGTTGAGTCAAATATGTATCCCAGGCCCAGTCATCTACATAGAAATTCGTTGTATCACTGTGGATTTGATGATCGTAGGCACTAAAATAATAACCACCTTCGGTAATATTTACCATTCGCTCGTAATACCTGTAAAGCGAAGTGTAAAAAGTATTCCTTTGAGCCTCTGTACCTCCTTCAACTTTGATCTGACCCAATTTTTTGTTCCATGCAAGTGTTGACTGATCTTTAATTTTTTTAAAATCCCACTGAGGAATTTCAGTATGAAGATTTTTTTGAGCCTGCTCTGCACTTAAATAGGAGATCGCATATTTGAACTCTATAGATTTGTTTTCGCTTTCAGGGAAAGTTATCCATGCATTGGCCTGTTCCCTGCTTGTATTTTTCTTTTTATTATGAATTGTTTCCGAGTCAAATTCTAGTTCAGGGATTCCATTAAATTCTCCATATACATAGGCCTTCATCCCTTTAAACTTTTCAACTCCAATGATAGAATTTTCCCCGGCCTTTTTCCAGTAACCTTCATTATTTACATGTAGTTTAAGCTTTTTAGTTCCCTTTTCAGGAAAATGAAATTTGAAAAACCCGGCCCTTTTACCAGGAACAAACTCTGTAGTTATCTCCGAATCAATAAGGTAAGTTTTGTAGTAATTAGGTTTTAAGATTTCGTGATCGTGATCATAAGTCTGCTTCTTAGCCCATATATCACCCTCACTGATTAACATTCCCGGTAATATTCCAAATAAATAACCTTCACGGTGTGAGATCATTGATAAACTAAAAAAACTGATCTGATCATCGAGATAATCTTTGCGTACGGGAATCATCCTTATCGGCTGATTAGGTAAATGTACGGTAGGGTAAGTAGGGTGTAATAAATGGCCTACGGCACCGATATTCGGATTTACATATTGCAGATTATTTTTCTGTTTATTTTTTTCTTCTTCAATAGTTTTATTACATGAAAATGATAAAATCATGAATAGAAGAATTAAACTGTAGTTTTTTATTTTCATTATTTTATTAATTTCTTCCAAGGTTTTAGAAATTTTTAATGCGTTTTTTCAAATACACTGACCCAAAAGACACTCAACCTCACGGTTTTTATTTTAAATTCTTATAATTTCACTCACTTATGCAATCCTTTATATCTTAAAAGTTCCAAAACCATTTTTGGCTCATTGGTTTGTATGACATTAGCTCCGTAGCCAACCAATAATTTTAATACTTTTTCTCCTTCTCCATACCGAATATATCCATCGGGTTCTCCTAAAGCATTTATCCAAACCCTGGCCTTATTATCTTTCATTTTATCTGTTAATTCTTTAGAAATAAAACTCTTATCTATATGAACTACGGAAGGTGTAAATTTCTTAATAGCAATTTTTACTTCTTCAACAGAATGTGCTCGTGGCATAAATTTAGCAGAAGGTTCTATTGCCATGATCTTTTCAAGTAACTCAAAATCATCATCAAAAAACAATACCTGATCTGTCATTTCTAATTTTTGAACCACTTTTACTATAGGTTCTATATGATCTGTTTTCAGATCAATATCGATAATAATTCTATCTTTTGCTGTTTTTAAAGCTTCTTCAAATGTTGGTACAGATTCTGTACTGATCTTGCCATAAGGTGATTTTAATTTATACTTTTTTAATTCTGCTAAAGTAAAATCACCGATTTTTCCGGTTCCTGTTGTTGTACGGTCAATGGCCTCATCATGCAATAAAACCGGAATATTATCTTTTGTTGTTCTTACATCCAACTCAACGATATCAACACCTAATTCAATTGCTTTCTCAATGGATACGATGGAATTTTCAAAATTATCAATATGGGCACCCCTATGAGCAGCAACCATAATATGCTTTGAAGATGGGTTGCTTAATTCATTTAATGAATTTGATATATCAACTGTTGTGCCTGTGCTTGAGCAAGACAAGAAAAAAAATATCCAAAGCAGGTTCAAATAAATGGTATAATTGTCTTTTAAAATCATCTATTTCTTGAGATCTGTCTTTTTTAAAATTTAAAGTTTATGTTCAAATACATTTATTAAGGTCTGCTGTTTAGTATTAAAATTTGATAGTACAGATGATTATTACATCTTTCTGATCTTAATATTTCTAAACCAAACATCATCACCATGGTCCTGAAGTCCGATATAGCCTTCAACAGCAGGGTTGACAAAATCAGGATAATCTTTAAATTTACTGTTGCCAACCATTTCTTTCCAATCGTCTGTCCATAAATGATATTCCAATATATTTTCACCGTTCATCCAATGTACAACAGTGCCTTTGTAAACCATTATTTTTATATGGTTCCATTCACCAACAGGATTAACTGTTTCGGGTCTTGCAGGGATAAGGTCGTATAAAGCTCCAGCCCTTCTGTTTCCATCTTTTCCTAATTTTCCATCGGGATGCTTTTCATTATCAAGAATTTGCATTTCGGGTGCTGATTTCCAAATAGGTTGGCCTGATTTCTCCCTGGCTAAATAAAAAATTCCGCTATTGCCTCCTTCTGATACTTTCCATTCCAAAGACAATTCAAAATTTTTGTATTTATTTACAGCAATGATGTCACCCCCTCCACCTGCTTCACCTTTACCCGAACCCTGAACATGAAGGGTACCATCTTCAATTACCCATCCCTTTTCAGGAAAAATCTCTTTACCATATCCCCTCCAGCCTTTTGATGTTTTTCCATCGAATAGAATTTCCCATTCTTCATTGATGTCTTTTTGGGATAATGTTTCACTTTTCGTTGACATTTCAGTACTTTTTTCTCTTGTTTTATTACATGAAGCGGCAATTGTTATTACGCTTAATATCAGAATGATAAAAATTATATTATTCTTCATTTTATAAAAATTTATTTAATAAATTATTTTGGCATATCAGGCAAACTCCAAGGTTTACGATAAGTATGTTTAATTAATTCCGCTGCAAAATCTTTTGCAGGAACCGGATCTGTCCAGTCTTTCTTAAAGGTTGGGTGTCCGTTATGAATTTCGAAACCATCTTTTATAACGGTTTTAATTGTCTCAGTATCTGATAAATTGGTGAATTTCATATTTTCTCCATCCCAATCCAATTCCTTATTTAGCGACTGTAATCGAACAGCCAGAACGCCCATAACCACCATCTCATTAAATGGACCTGCTTCACTAAAATCTGAAGATGTCGGAATACGATTTTCAGGTTTTTCCTTACAAGCGCGTACCCAATCCATTTCATGGCTAAGTTCAACTCTTCTACGGAATTTTGGTGCCTCAGGGTTCTTCCCGGATAACAACCATGGATTTCTGCCATAACTTCCACATACTAAAGTATCTTTTGTTCCATGGAAAATTGCTCCACCACCGCCATCATTAGGATTTTTTCCATCAGGCCAACCCTTAGGTAATAAAGGTTTAATTCCTCCATCATACCAATGAACATCAACTTCAGGTAATTTTTCATTGGTGTTCATTCCTTTCCAGGCATGTTTAGGATTTCTTTCGGGGAATGTTAATTTAACCGATTCTGAAACCGGCGCGCAATCCTGTAACAACAGGCTTGAGCTTGCCTGGGCATGAACAGGATAAGTCAGGTCGAGCCCCATGAAAACAGGGTGAAGTATATGACAGGCCATATCGCCAAGAGCGCCTGTTCCGTAATCCCACCAACCCCGCCAATTCCATGGATGATAAATTTCATTGAACGGACGCATTTTAGCAGGACCGGTAAATAAATCCCAATCGAGTGTGTCAGGAATCTTATCAACTCTTGAAGGAGTATTTAATCCCTGTGGCCAAATAGGCCGATCTGTAAAGGATTCTACTTTGGTAACTTCTCCAATTTCACCATTTTTTAACCACTCGGTAACAAGATTTACCCCTTCGCCTGATGCACCCTGGTTACCCATGGAGGTAGCAACTTTATGTTTTTCAGCAAGTTTGGTTAGTAATCGTGATTCATAAACTGAGTGTGTTAAAGGTTTTTGTAAAAAAACATGTTTTCCCATTGTAATTGCATGGGATGCAGTAATTGCATGAGTATGATCGGCTGTTGCAATTACTACAGCATCTATTTCTTTACCAATTTCATCATACATCTTTCGCCAGTCTTTGTACTTTTTTGCCTTAGGGAAACTATTGAAAGCATTGGCAGCATAATTCCAGTCTACATCGCATAAGGCCACAATATTTTCAGTAATCACATTATTTAAATTAGCGAGCCCCATACCTCCAACTCCAATTCCGGCAATATTTAATTTATCACTCGGGGCAACATATCCCAAACCACTAAGGACATTGCTTGGAATGATAGTGATTCCAGCCATTGCTGCAGTACCTCTTTTTATGAATTTCCTCCTGCTAATTCTGTTTATTTCTTTTTTATCCATAATTAATAGTATTAAGATTAAAAAATTTAATTTCTGTTTTCAATAAGTGAACTCTCAATTATTTCGATAACATCTCTTGCTTCTTCCGGTTTTATCTTCATTTCGTTATTATTAATTATCACATCATAAACATTGTCATAAAATGCCATGTAATTACCGGGCATAGTTTCAATTTTAATTTCCTTTGCATCAATCACGGATTTAAAAATTCCCCAATTTTCTTCTTTCTCACACCCCCAGTTCTCAGAAACAGGCATAAGGCCTTTTTTTAATGCATCCTCCTGAGGATCAATACCAAATTTGGTAAAAATTCCTTTATCTCCTTTCAAAATGTACCTGGGACCAATTTCTTTCACCAGCATACCCGAGGTTAAAACCACTTTTAGGTTCGGATATTGAAATTCCAACCTGAAAAAGTCATCTACATTACTACCTTTTCTCTGATTTCTGATATCTGATTTTATATTTGATGGTCTTCCAAATAAGTGTAAAGCCTGATCTATTAAATGAGACCCCAGGTCAAATAAAATTCCTCCTCCGGGGATATCAATATTCCGCCAGGCATCAGCATCAACATCGGGTTTATATCTGTCAAAATGAGCTTCATACTCAAATAAATCACCTAATAGATTATTCTTTAAGATTTTTTTTATGGTTAAAAAATCACCATCCCACCTGCGGTTATGAAATACAAATATTTTTTTGTCGACTTTTTTAGCTATTTCTATTAACTCTTCTGCTTCTTTTAAGGTAGGTGTAAATGGCTTTTCAACTACGACGTGCTTACCACTCAACAAACTTTCTTTTACCATGGAGTAATGCAAAGTATTTGGTGTACAAACTACAATAAGTTCAATCGATTTATCATCTGTTAATTTTTTATAATCGGAAACAATTTCAACATAGGGATAGATCTTAACCGACTCTCTGCTATTACGTTCTACTATCTTTTTCAGATTAAAGCCCCTGTGCGTGTGTATAAACGGGGCGTGAAAAACCTTTCCGGATAACCCGAAACCAATAACACCTGTATTTATTTGTTTATCCATTAAGCCAATATATTATTCAAGTAATTATAACTGATAGCCAGACTTTTAAAAACAGGCATATTGAATGATTCCTGCTCCAAAAAGAAATATTTCATTCCGGATATTTTATTTACTTTAAATATTTCTTCAAAATCAATGGTACCATTGCCTATTTCGGTTGATTCACGCTTTTTGGAATCATCCATATCTTTTATGTGAAATAATTCGAACCTTCCCGGATATTTTTTAAAATAATCCACCGGTTGAAAACCTCCGTAGACCATCCAGTATGTATCGAGTTGCATGGTGAGGTTTTCCGAATCGGTATTTTCAAGAAGTAAATTGTAAGGAATTTGTCCTTCTAATTCTTCAAATTCGAAAGCGTGGTTATGATATGCAAAACGAAGTCCTGATTTCATACACCTTTCTCCTATCAAATTGAATTCATCAGCAATTCTCTTATAATCATCAATACTTTTCCTCCTTTCTCCATTGATTGAAGGTTTAACAAGATAATCCATTCCGGCTTCGAGAGTATCTTCAATAATTTGATCTACATTTTTCAACTGAACATTAGCATGGCTGCTTTGTGCATATAAACCCAGGTTATTCATATATTTCTTAAAATATTTTGGTTTATATCCGTAGAATTTTCTGTCATTGTAGCCAGCTGTTTCAACAGTATTGAATCCAATATTTGCAAGCTTTATTAAACTTCCTTCAAAGTTTTCTTCAAGTTCTTTCCTTATAGTATAAAGTTGTATTCCGATATGTTTTTTATTATTCATTGAAAAGAAGTCTTCAGGAAACATCAAACTAAACGCCGTAGTTGCAGATACATTTTTTATAAAATCTCTTCTTGTTGTCATAAAACAATGTTTAAATGATTTTTTGTTTGTCAGGATCCCAAAATACTTTTCTTTTTTCGCGGTATGCTATAGTTCCCATATGAGCTGTTATTGCTTCTTCAAAACCTTTATCAATATCACAGGCAGGCTGTCTGTTATTTCTAATAGCATCAATCCAATCTTTTATATGTAAATGAGTGCTGTTCACTCTTTTTTCTCCATGATAGGAATAAAGCAATCCTCTGCTGGCAAAATATTGCTCGGTTGCCGATGTAATTGCATCTGCTTGTTTTTGTCCTGGTGAGTAAGAATAAAGAGGGATATCCGGACTAATCAATCCATTTTTTATATCATCTTTATACTTTGTTGAACCTTTATCTGCAAATATTTTTAATTTTCCGCCTACATCCATATAGCCATCATGCCCCATAATAATCCTTCCCCTTTTTTTATTACTGGCTAATGAAGCGCTATAAATCAATGAAAACTCTCTATCCGGATATTCAAAAATAGAATTTAACACATCCGGAACCGTCCTGCCATCTTTGTAATAATAGATTCCTCCGGATGAAATAGCCGAATGAGGTATTCCAAGGTCTAAGATCTGATTCATAGCATCATAATCGTGGGTAAAAAGATCTCCCGATAATCCGGTACTATAATCCCACCAGCAACGCCATCTGAAAAATCTTTCCAGACTGAATTCATGTTGAGGAGCTGATCCTATAAACTGTTCCCAATCGATATTTTTCTCATTGGCATCCGGATGAATATCATGCACCCAAGCTCCTCCCGGACTATTTCGATTTGTGGTTACTTCAATCAAATTTACTTTTCCGATAATCTCTTTTTCAAAGGCTTCTTTTGCTTTAAAGTAACTTTCATTCTGCCGGTTCTGATGTCCGAGCTGAAAAACAATACCATTTTCTTTAACTGCCTTTACCACTTCAAAAGTCTCAGGAACTGTCAGGGTCATTGGTTTTTCACAATATACATGTTTTCCAGCCCTCGCAGCTTCAATTGTAATTGTGCCGTGCCAATGATCGGGTGTGGCTATGATAACTGCATCAATATCATTGGCTGCAAGTAATTCTTTATAGGTTTTATATCTTTTGGGAGCCACTCCCATCTCATCTTCAGAGCCTCCTCGATTTATATTGGCTCCTGCCTCTTTTGCATTTTTTGCATTAATATCAAAAACATCACAAACACCTGTCAGTTGAAGGTTTAAATCTTCTTGTTTAAGATATTCTTCATGGCGATTAGTATTTTTATCTTGAATAGTTTCTTTTTTCCATTTGTCAACTTTTTCCGGGTGTATGAATCCGGCTGCCTCTATAAGATGTTTGCCTCTTGCCCCTGCTCCAATAATCCCTATCCTTAGAGGTTTATCTCCTGAACAATTTTTATCAACGATAGGGTTGTAGGCATTAAGGCTGACTTCACTATGAATTGCTTTTTTCAACAATGTATCCACCTGACTTTTTTTATACCAGCCATAAAACAGCGCTCCTACTGCCGGTATTGTTGCAAGGCTTTTTAATAATTCTCGTCTGTTCATTTTTAAAATTTTATTTTACAGTGAAAACTAATCTGTCTATTCCAATCACTTTGCTTGTAGGAAAAACATAAAGAACAGCCATTGCCGTCATTTCGATTAATGTTTTATTCACTATCAAGTAACTGCCTTCCATTGGTAACGAATAAGTTAAGCCAATAAATGGAGGGTGTGATAAATAGTAAGATATTAGTAAAATAATTCCTGCAATGATTGATGGCCTGGTTAATAATCCCAGCATTAAGGAAAAGCCAATAATTATCAGCCCCCAAATATTTAAAAAATTAATTACTTCAATCCTTTCCGGATTTGCTGCAAGCATTTGATAAAATCCTTCTAAAAATCCTTTAGAATCCATTAAATAACCATAACTGGACCAATTTGGGTTTGATAATTTAATTAATCCTTCATATAAAAAGTGCCAACCAATTATAACTCTCAATGTTACCAACCAAAATAATTGTAAATTCGAATATTTGTTTCCCCCCATTTTTGTTATCATTGAAAAATATTAGAGTTCTTTTAAGTATAAATCTTTCCATCTTACCTTAATACCTCCACCTGAATGAATCTGTAAAGCAATAACTCCAAAAGCGCTACCAATTTTTTCATCTTTCAAATCAGTCATCAATTCATTATTCAGCCAAACCATCACCCTGTCTCCCTGCACTTTGATGGTCATATCATTCCATTTACCTGCTTTAAGTACATTCTCCTTATTTTCAGGAATTTTATATAGCCATCCTCTACCATAAGACTCGTAAATTCCACCTGTATCCTGGCCTTTAGGCGCTACTTCTACCTGCCAGCCGCTAATCTTTACCCCTTCAATGGATGACCTGAAAAATACACCGCTATTTCCATTGGCTTCCTGTTTAAATTTCAACCGCAGAATAAAATTTTTGAATTTCTTTTTCGTAGCCAGATAACCATATTCTTTATCAGGGCCGCTCTCACAAACAAGTTCTGAATTTTCAACATACCATTTTTCTGTGCCATGAATTTTCCAGCCATCGAGGTTCTTTCCATTAAAGATGGAAGTACCATGATCTGTAATATCTTTGATCTTGATATTTTTGAACATGGTTAAACCTCCATGATCCTGTAATCCGATATGTCCTTTTTTGAATATCCCGTATTTTGGATGATCTTTCCATTTACTATTACTTATGTTTTGTTTCCATTCATCAGACCATAACTCATATTCTACCACTTTTACCCCATTCAGCCAATGTTCAACATGCGCATCTCTAACAATAATTTTAGTAGAATTGAATTTATTTAAGGGCTTTACCTTTCCGTTAACGGGAGCATTCATCGCATAATTTGCACCGCTTAATTGAGAGGTGGCTAATTTTGTCGGCCAACCTTTACCATCAATTAATTGGTACTCCGGACCGGATTCATAAATAGCTTTTCCCGCACTTTCATTTACATTATAAAAAACTCCGCTATTACTTTCTTTTGTAATTTTCCATTCAAAGTACAATTCAAAATTTTCATATTCGTCAACCGTAATTATATCACCACCATGATCACTACCAATACCGGAGTTATATAATATTCCGTCAATCACCTTCCATCCGGAAATATCATCTATCCCATAAGTCCTCCAACCATTTGTTGTTTTTCCGTCAAAAAGTAATTTCCACCCTTCCTGTTTTTCTTTTTCTGAAAGATTGTTCTGGCCAACAATTATATTATTCCCTATGAGAATCAATATAAAGAACATGTACGCTGTGATTTTTTTCATATTTAATTATTAAATCAGTAAACTATTCAAATATAATCATTTACAATTTTAAATAGATATAAAATGTTGTGGTTTTAACTTCAGCAATTATTATCTATTCATTCTATTGGAAAAATCTTGTCCAATACTATATTATCATTTTTGTTTTCACCTTTAAAATTTCCTCTTACCTCCTTGTTAATGCCAAATGTTCTACACTGTAATCTTTAATTAGGAATAGTTATTCCCCAGATAGAAAAAACCATCGAATTAAATAATACACACTTTATAATGTATTGATAATTAACATCCTATTCTAATTTAAATTTACTTTTTAATTTGATACCCCTTGAGGAACTTCCAATTAATATTTCAAATTCTCCGGGCTCTGCTACCCATTTCTTTTTTTCTATATCATAGAATGAAAAAGCCCGTTGATCAAGTTGCATCGTAACTGTTTTAGTTTCACCCGGTTTTAGAGTGACTTTCGAGAATCCCTTCAATTCTTTAACTGGCCGTTCTACACTTGACTGAACATCATGCACATAGAGTTGAATAATTTCTTTTCCTTCTATTTTACCAGTATTTTTAACCAATAAGTTAACCTGCACATTACCATCCTCAACCTGGTTAATTTTTAAATCCTTATATTCAAAAGTCGTATATGACAGACCGAAACCAAAAGGAAACAATGGCTCTACATTTTTTGAATCGTAGTAGCGATAACCAATGAACAGACCTTCTCCAAATTGAGCCGTATCTCTTCTCTTACCATAATAGGGATATGCAGGATTATCCTCGTATCTTTTAGGAAGTGTGACAGGCAGTTTGCCGGATGGGTTAACATCACCAAACAAAACATCAGCTATAGCATTGCCGGTCTCCTGGCCCAGATACCATGCTTGCAATACAGCAGATGTATTATCTATCCATTTGTCCATGCTAACAGGTGTACCACTGTTTATTACCACTATTATATTCTTATTTACTTTTGCAACTGCTCTTATTAGTTCATCTTGTGCTCCGGGCATATCCATTGATCCCCTATCGTAACCCTCACTTTCATGTTTTTTGCTCAATCCTGCATAAACTATTGCCAGATCAGCTTTTTTAGCAAATTCTACAGCTCCTTTATCATAAGTAGGATTCTCCAACTCCAATTGCCACCTTAAAGCAACCTTTGCATTGTTACCCATTTCAACAAACTCAACTTTAATGTCGTATTCTTTACCTTTCTCCACATCTATGATCACACTCTTTGTATGAGGCCCGTGCATTCCCCAATTATTAACCACAAGTTTGTTATCGATATACAAATAACTGCCATCATTACTATGTACACCAATCTCAATCCGACCGGTTTTTGGCCCGATTAGTTTTCCCGTCCAACGTACAGAAAATCTATCAACCTGAATTTTTACATCAGGTGATTTTTGTCCCCAGTCAAAATCAATTTTTTTATCTATGCGGGTTACAACAGGCTTACCGGCTACATGTTCATTATTAAAAAACTCAGCCTTTAATCCATGCTCTCCCGGTTTGGCGTTGGGAGGCATCAGATATTTAGACTCTACCTCTGGCATTTCCTTTAATGAAATATCTGTTCCCTCATTATAAAGTAATACAACATCTTCTCCCAAGTTATTTTTTAATCCTTCAAGCGGAGAAATTGAGTAAAACGGCTTCACTTCAGAGCTTCCGCCACCACCTTCGAGATTTACATTAGCGTTGGGGCCTATTACCGCTATAGTATCAATATTATCTTTATTTAATGGTAGCAAATTATTGTCATTTTTTAGCAATACAATAGCTTCACGGGCTACCCGGCCGGCTAATTTTCTATGTTCGGGCGTGTCAAGCTCTCCTTGTGGTAATGAATTCTGATCGTCAAAAACACCCATTCTATAATAGACATTCAAAATATTTATAACCTTTTCATCAATCTCTTTTTCGCTTAATTTACCATCTTCAACAGCCTCTATCAATTTTTTATTAAAGAATTTTGGTTTCCCGGGCATTTCCAGATCCAAACCGGCTTTAGCTGCTTTTACTGTAGAATGTGTAGCATCCCAGTCGGACATTACAAATCCCTCAAACCCCCATTCATTTCTTAAAATATCATTCAACAAATATTTGTTTTCGGTACAGTTCTCTCCGCGAAAGCGATTATAGGCAGCCATAATCGTCATAGGCTGGGCTTCTTTAACTATTGTTTCGAAAGCCGGAAGATAAATTTCACGTAAAGTTCTTTCATCTAATTCTGCATTAAAAGTAGATCGGGATAATTCCTGATTATTTAAGGCAAAGTGTTTTAAGGAAGTTGCCACACGTAAGGATTGTACTCCCTTTACAAAGTTTAAACCCATCCTGGTTGTCAGGTAAGGATCTTCTGAATAACTTTCAAAATTGCGGCCTGCAATAGGATTACGATGAATATTAATAGTGGGCCCAAGCAATATGTCGGCTTTTTTTGCAAGTGCTTCTTTTCCTATTGCGATACCTACTTCATTAATTAACTTTTCGTTCCAGGTTGAAGCCATAGCTACACCAGCAGGAAATGTTGTTCCCTTAGTGCCACCTACACCATGAGGGCCATTAATCAAACTAAGTGAAGGAATGCCAAGTCGTGGTATTTCGTTTGTGTGCTCTCCATCCTTCCCTCCCAATAACAACACTTTTTCTTCAAGTGTCATCTGTTTAAGTAGTTCCTGTGATTTGCCTTCAATTTCTTTATTACTCAAGTTCTTATCCTTGGTAATTGAGTTGCATTGAGTCAATGTTAATAAAATAATAAAACCAAAAATTATATTCTTTATGTTTAGCTCCATAAATTTATTTTAAAATTCGACTTCATAACTACCTGAACTATAAGTAGTTGTTTTAATTAATACTTTATTCTTTTTTTTATCAAACCTCCATTTATCTTTACTGATTTCAATACCATCTAACTTTATTGTTCTTGCCGGTTTATTGTTATGTATAGTTAAAATATGTGGAATTTTATCTCCCTGAATATTCACATACAATTTATCTTTAAATCGATAGGAAATCTCTGTTTTCCCTTTAGCATCCGTATGATAAAAAGTAAAACTGTTTTCGTCTTTAGGGTACATTAAAATAGTAGTATATCCTTCTGAATTATTATTACCAATATTGGTATAATTACGTTTAATATCCATAGGGATTATTGCTCCTTCTTTAACATAAACCGGAAATTCATCCATAGGATATTCTCTTTCAAATATAGTTTTTCCTGTAAGTAATCCTTTATCATCAAAAAAGTACCTCCATTCGCCTTCCGGTAAAGAAACACTACGCTTTTTTGAATCTATATAAATTGGAGCAACCAGGAAATCATCTCCAAACATATATTGATATTTCCCTTTATTTAAAGGAGTTTGTAATCTTTTTCCATTTTCATGGGCAGTTACTACATAATGATACATATACGGTACCAACTCGGTGTGTAACCATGAAAATTTTCGAATAATCTTTAGCTCTTCTTCGGTTCTTTTCCATAATCTTCTTTCCCCATGGCCACCATTCATGAATAATCCGCAGAAAGTGGAAAACTGTGTCCACCGCATATATAGCCTTGGCGGAATAGTACTTCCTGAAAAACCGGCAATGTCAGATCCAACTATATTATAACCAAGTTTGGCGCTTCTTAATATTTGTTCAATTGCCATGGTTATTCCTTCTATACCCTCCATCACTAAATCTGTATTATCCTCATCAAAAGCAGTGTTATCAGATTTTCCCCAGGTATGCCTTTGATCCCCTACCCAATTCACAGGTGATGCATCAAAAGGTGAAAAGCCTTCAGGGTGAGCATATTCTTTATCTATTGCTCTTGAAAGAGTAATAAATTTAGGGTTTTGAGTTAATCCGTGTTTGTATTCTTCACGATAGTACAGATCCATATATTTTCGGGTGGTCATCAAGCCTTTTTGAGTTCTTTTATAAAAAAAAGGTACTCCGGCAATCTTTGAATAGAACAGAGTTGCTGCACCATCCAGTTTCCACCCATCAATTCCATAATCAAAGAGTATTTGTTGATTGGAACGCCACCATTTTACAGCATCAGGATTGGTGTAATCTAAAAACCCACCATCACCTTTCCACCAATGATTCAGGTATTTAGATCTAACTAAGTAATCTTTTTCTTTAATATGATTATACCAAGACTTTGCATCTTTTATTTGGGTGTCGTTATTTTTGATGTTGATAAGTGAAGTCATCCATAGTACTACCCTGTAATCATTATCTTGTAACTTTTTAAACCATTCTTCAGGATTGGGATAGCGAATAGTATCTATTTCAAAATCGTTATATCGAAGCGACCAGGGGCTGTCAATAATGATAGTTCTTACAGGGATATCGTGTTCTTCATATCCCTGTAACAATTCATCTACATATTCGGATGTATTAACATCATCTTCCCAAAGCCAGTTTTCCAAAGCCCAGGAAGGAGTTAATGGTAATTCTTTATGCCGTTGGGCATTAAATGGTATTCCCCAAAAGGGTAAGATCCAATAAAAGTAAACTATTATAAAAAGTATAGTTACAGCAGTTAATAATATTTTAACCCCCTTTTTCACGCTTCCTTCTTTAGATTTCTAAAATAAGCTACAATTACAGAATAAATTAAAAATGAGCTCCCAATATAAAGTAGCAATGTACTGTACTCCTCATAAATATCATTTTGGCTTCCAACTACATTTTTGATCTCTGAGAAATAAAAGCTACCTAAAATTAACATCATAAGGGCACTGAAAACGCTTATTACAGGAATCACTTTATTAAGTGATAATCTTTTCTTTAACCCCTTTTTACTAGATATAATTTTTTTGGTAAGAGTAAAAATTAAAATCCAAATTATCCACCACATAACTTGTATGGTACTAAGTGTTCTAAAATAGTTGAAAAAAGTTTTTATGGGTATCCAGAATAAATTGTCTTTATTGTAATACGGTCTGTCATTATACATTAAAATCCTCAACTTACTTTGATCTTTACTTCTGATGATCTCTAAAATTGCTTCTTCTTTTGAAACAGGATCCAATTTATGCCAACCCGGTATCTTCATGGCATTCCATATTGTACAGGCATTACCATACCCATGAAAATCAAGTCCACCATTCATAATCAAGCTATTAGATATACAAAAGTCTTTTATTCGTTGATATAATTCTCTATTATAGTATAAATCGGTAGCAGAATTTTCAATTTCAAATCCGTCAACTCCCAAATCCCGATAATATTCCAATGACTTATTTTCATTATCAAACCAATGATTTACAATAATTGCTCCTTTATGAGCTCTTACAGAATCAATTATTTGTGAATCTGTATATCCATGGGTGTTAAATTTCCTTTTTAACCCTAACAAACTAAAGTGGTTGGAGCCTGAAAATTCTTCACCAGCCATTACCAGGGGTTCGATTGGAAATTTGCTATTTCTTTGAGCTTGGACAAAATCAATGGTTCTATCATGTGTGTTGTGATCTGTAATAAAAAATGCATCAAAACCATTGTTTTTATGCCACTTCCATAAAGATTTTTGCCTGATAATTCCGTCATGACTAAATTGTGAATGAGAATGCGTAGTGACTAAAATTTCATCTGAAGAATTATTGATAATTGTATTGTTTGGTAATGGAATGAATAAGATCATTACAAAGAACGTAAACCATAGACCTACCACCAATGGAAGATTTATAAATTGAGTGATCAAATATTTTTTTTTATTAGATCTATTTTCTTTTACAAAAAATCTGACAAGAATATAAACAAAGAAAATGATTATCACCCATCTGAGTACAAAATATATCTCATCAGTTGTGTACAGCCCTCTTCTAAAAAAGAGCAACAGTCCGAGAAAAGGCTCAAAAGCTATTCTCCAAACAGATATTTTGATGTTGTAATCAGAAACCGGTTCTAAAGTAAGAGCATCAAGAATTTGAATTGGATAGTGAAATAAAAAAGAAATAATTATTATCAATAAAATTGAAATTAGATAATTATACTTTTTGATTGAAATCTTCATTATAAAACTCTAAACTTATACATATTCAAATATACATTTATGAAAGGATTGTTGTTTCCTACTTTTTACCATAAATACATTATTATTTATCAATTTTCAATAGATAAAAGAAAGAATATTGTAAAAAGTGGGAAATTCTTATCACCTTTCATTGATAATTTGTTTTTTGATTATCATAAAAAAAAGAGGCCTTGAAAATAATACCCGGCCTCTCTTTAATAATCATTCACCTAATGTATACATCTATATTTCAGAAAGTTGCATTTCTATTATTGTATCATCAAATTGAGATATAATGGTTATTTTATCACCCTTCTGTATTCCTATAAAGGATCTTCCCTCATATTCTGAGATTGTGAAGGTGCTACCATTTTTAGACCATATTCCAATATCCTCACCATCCATAAAAATCCTTTTATCAGATTTAAATTCTGTTACAGAATACATGTCATTTGCTTTAAGATCTTCTATTGAATTAAAGTTCATATCAATTGGTTGTTCTCCTTTCTTGTTGATTTTCACCGATACAGTTTCAAACTTTTTACTTATAAGATTTATATCTGAAATAGTATCATCATTATTGCAGGAACTAAATCCTAAGCTAAGTGCAAATACAAAAACTAATAATTTATATATTTTCATGATTTTATTTTTTAAAATTAATATTTAACACTGATTAATAAACTCTTGTAACAAATTCTATAGCTTGAAGAATTGCATAATCTGGTCCGGCATGTTCTGTAGCCGGATTTTGAATCTTTTCGTCAAAATACGATGTATGTGTATTTTTATAACTATACCTGTTTCTGTTCCATCTTACTTTAGTATTTACCGAATAGTTATCCATCATTACAACCGAATGATAAGGCATATAAGTAGAAGTTAATCCTTCAGAATAGATTATAGAAGAAACACCATACCATTTATTATGAGTACTAATGTCTGTCCAATTAACTTCCCATTCACTTTCTCCATCGCTTAAAGCAATAGCACAAGTATTCATAGGGTTGATAATGTTTTCCATAAATCCGGGTGAAGCTTCAACGCTTTCTAACCATCCGTAATGCTCATTATAATCGGGATAACCGTTATACATTTGCAACCCTGCAGGAGCATTATCAAATTGTGTAACTAAAATATTATCAATTCCGGTATTTTCAATCCAGTTACTAAAGGTTACTCCATAGTGTGGAGAGTCAAGAGATACATAGGTTTCAACTCCCATATCGCTATTTTCCTGAACAAACATGGTTCGTGTAACGATACCTCCCATAGAACCACCAACTATTGCAAGGTGATAATCAGCAGCAAATTGATCTAAATATCTAATAAAATAAGCTAAATTCTCGGCATTGTGTTCTAAAATGATTCCACCGTCAACATATTCAAAATACATAACATCCCATCCATCAGCCAATATCTCATCCATTTTGGCTTGTAATTCAACACCCAGCTCATCCAATTCATCTTCAGGGCGAGATTCATTCTTAGTGTCAAATCCGGATACAACCAACAAAACCTTATCTAAAGCACCGCTCACATCTGCAGCAACTGCATAACCGGGATGGCCGTTAATTGTAGGTTCATCAACAACATATCTCACAACATCCGGATTTTGTGCTTTCATAGCAAAAGAAAGTACTATTGTAAAAGAGAAAATAATACTTCTTTGAAGAAATGTTAAAAACTGAGTTAGTTTAAATTTTTCATTCATAATAATGTAAATTTTAAGTTAATAAATTGTAGATATCTAAAATATTTATTAATTGGACTCTCAGTTTGGTATATCTTAACAATTTATGATAGTATTTTAACTATGTTAAATTTATTGAAATTTACAACTATTTTATATACAGATATTTATGCTGACACATCATAATACATGTAGCTTTTGTTACATATGAAATCTTCTTGAGAATGGAAACAGTAAGTATAATCTGCTTAAAGATATTAAGTCTTATCTAATTGAAAAATAGAGCATTGCCTTATATTATATTTGCCAAATAAGTACTCTTCTAACCCTTTCTGATACAGTTTTATGTTTTGTGGGGCCACTAGAATGGAAATACAGCAGTTAAACGTGCGCTTTGCATTATTAAAAAGTATTACCTGAAACCACATGATATCCACGTTGATCATTGTTATAAGTAACTGTTTTGTTATTTATGATAAGAATTGTCCGTAGTTTGGTTCAATTAATTTATTTAGTTTTTGAAGTATCTCTATTTAATTATTTCTTCTCTATATATGGTAATTCTACCTTGTACAATATCTTATTATCAACTCTTCTCAACCATGTTGTGAATCCTTGTTTTCCTTCTTCCAAAAGAATTACACGCGCTCCTCTTAAAGGTAAGTCTCTGTATGTGTTGCCTCCCGACATATATCCGTAGCACAGGGCAATATTATACATTTGAGCAACATAGTTATTGTTATGGTCGTGGCCAACAAATGTTCCGAGCACATTACCTTGTTGCAGCATTTCAGCAAACATTCCTGTGTTAATATCCGGTGAACATTCATCTTCCATACGAACTCCTTTTCTGAATTCTCCATTATCAAAGGCTTGCTTATATTCGGGCAATGGAATATGAAAGAACATTAAAGCTTGTGCATTTTTATTTTCTTTCAAAAATGATTGATTAGTATTTGCAAACCAATCTATTTGAGACCGACCTATCCAATCGTAACCGTCAACTCCTTTGTCTTTTGCAGGTGAATATGAACCCGAATCGAGAAAGTACAGCAATTTTTCAGATGTTCCATCCCTATTATAAACTGGTAAAAAGTAGTTACCAATTCCTTTAACTTTATCTCCACCTTCATCAGATATCAAACAGTTTTTCCGAGAAGCAAGATAATTCAGCAATTCTTCTCTTGAAGTCTGAGCCTCATCATCATGGTTTCCAAAAACTACGGCATAGGGAACTTTATACTTTATAAATAAATTTGTTAATGTTTCCCAGCTCTCTATTGTAGGCCAATTCTCTTCATTGCCGGTAACTATATCACCCGTTAATACAATTAAATCGGGTTTTTCGGCTTCCAGAATAACTTTTATATTTTCAATAACTTCAGGTGATTTTTCTCTGCGCACACTATAGTGCATATCTGTAAATTGAACTATTTTAAATATTTTATTACTATTAAAGGTTAATCTTTTTTTCTGAGCGAACAGATTAAAACTCATAAAAAATAATAAAATCAAGTTTAAAAATATTCTAGTTTTCATATAATAGTTCGTTAAGATTTAAAATAAAGTATTGATTATCACAAGACATTCAACTTACAAATATTACATAAAATAGACAATAAACAAAATGGAAAGCTTAAAAAAATGCTAATATGATTTTGTACTGGAGATTTTAGATTAATAACGTATGAAACCATTGCTGCCTGAAAAGTTTACGAAATATTGATTTCCTTAAGTTTTTATTATATTATCCATTTAAAACTTGTTTTTAATCAAATCACGGAGTACTAATTGCATCAACATATCTCCCTGCCCAATAGGGTAATAAATAGATATAAGGCGGATACTCTCTTTTGCCATCACTTCCCCCGCTATTTCTGTAAGCTCCATTATGTAAATGTAAAACACGCTCATCCTGGGGTAAAACTTCTGTAAATTCCTGACTTCTAAAATTGGATTCTATCCTTACCAGATCCTTTCTTAGCGTATTATCGACTTTCCAATCGATAAGATCCATTGGGAACTCTCTTAACCACCAGGCAGAGTCCTCAACATCAATATTTTTACCACCTACAAGAGCAAAAAGGTAGTTCCATAGCGGATTTTTTTCATTTCGTTCAATTTCCCAATGACTTCTAACTGCTTCAAAATGCTTTTGTTTTTGTTCTTCTGTAAATGAATAATTAACAAAAGCCGGAGCTGTTAAAAAATACATTTCATCATCAGAATGATTCCACTTATTACTCAATTCTTCTCCTTCCTCAAAACCTATTACAGATGCAGGACGATTGGCATTCTCGTCATAACCATATTTTTTAATCAATTTTTCTGCCTCCTTTTTGTATTTCTTATCACCGGTATAGTGATAGGTTGTTTGTAAAAATGCTAAGATCAAAGTCGAATTCAATCTTCTGTCACCAACATTTATCGGGAAACTGTTGACATAATCAGGGTTCCACCTTCCCCACTCTGTCGGTTTTCCATTCCATGTTACCAGGTACCAATCGTTATCGATTATATGATCCATTTCAATCTTTATCTGATGAATTGCCCTGTCTCTCCATTCTTTATCAGGTGCTAAGTCAGCAAAAAGAGCATACACAAAAAAATGTCCGCAAGATTCATCACTGCTTGTGGTAGATTTCCATCTCCAACGAGGATCTTCTTTATCTGCTAAACGCCAAATCTTTTTCTCTTCGGGCATATTCGGATCCGTATCACTGGATTGATATCCGTCCAGTTCATAAGTTCGAGCTGGGAAACCGTCAATACCACTTATTTCCGTCAACCTTTCCATTGCTTCAAAAGCTTCATAAGCGTTTTGTTTGGCATCTTCCGATTTTGTTACCGCATAGCGGAATAATTCTCCTGCCAGGTACATTGAGGTCCATAATCCATCATTATCTGTATCACGAAGAGTTGTCGTTGAAAGATCTCCAGGAACCAATAATCTTGTTTCAGAAGTAAACCCATATCTCACATGTCGTAATCGTTGTATCTCTTGAAAGTATTCTGCCTTTTCAGCTAAAGTCATCTGCACAAAATTAATTTTGCTCAGACCTGTTTTTGTAAGAATTACGACACTATTATCCGAACCTTTTTCAATGTCGATTACTTCATCATCAACCAACCAGCGCTTTGATGAGTAATAATCATATTTTCCATCTTTCCGCAGTTTAAAAGCTCCTTTTTTTGATCCGAACCAAAGTGAATTATCAATATTTTTCAAGGTGGTTATTTGTGTACATGGCAATTTCTTATTCTCAGATATAAGTTTAAAAGTCTTTTTATCAAGATTAATTATACCATCCCCTGTTCCAATAATGATCTTATTATCAAATATTGTAAATGCAGTGAATCCTGATTGATCAAAAACTTTTGAAAATTCATTTTCTGGATATTTTAATTGATAGACACCATCAGTTCCGAGTATCAGAAACCGTTGTCCATCCTTATCATAAATTATGTCCTGAGGCTTAAGATTTGGAATCGTCCTGTTCCAAACTCTTTCTTTTTTTTCGAATAAAACCAATTCATTCTCTGAGGCAATCAACGTTGTAAAATCCTCTGCAACAATAAATCTCAAAGGGTTTTTCATTTTATGTTCAAAATAGAATTTACCTGCAAAAGCATTACTTAAAACAGCTTTATCTGTTAAGTAAACAAACTGATCTTTAAATGTGCTTATCGCTATTATTTTCATATCCGTTAAAGGGCGATAACGCAGATCATTAGCCAGCTTTGTGTCATACGGGAATAACAATCCTTTTGAAGATAAGATATTTACTACTTTATTTCTATCTGATCTTACCTGGAATAACTGACTATCCTTTAAATCATCAGAAAGCGTAAATTTTTCGGCATAATCCTGTGTAAAAGGTTTATCAACATAGGTTTGTGCGTTAATACTGCTTATAATAAGTAAGCAAAAAGTGAAGAATGTTTTTTTCATTTTATCTGGGTTAACATAATTTAAATTTAATATTTTATTGTAATTAACAATCTGATTATTTCTGATTAATAATATTAGTGTTAATTTTTTCATTATTAAATCGAATATTTGATTCAGGATCCAGTACTTTAAATTGAGAATACCAGTTCCCGTAATAATCAGCTATTTTTAACAGGATACTATTATTTCCTTTCTTTAATGGCAAAAGAAACAGATCATGTATTTCAGGAATACCTTTCAATGGTCGACCCTCAATTATTGTTTTTCCATTCAAATAAAGCTTTCCATAATTATCGGAGCGCATTCCTGCCAACACAAGCTTTTTCTCAGGACAGAAAATATTGAATTTCACATAAGCAGCAGAGAAATCTCTATTATAGAAATATTCATCTCCATTAATTTTATCTTCTGATACTTTTAAAATCTTCCATTGATGATTGGTTTTTATTTGCTCTGCTATAAAGTTATTATCCTGAATATATGAATAATTAAACAGTGGAATATTATTTATTACATCTTCCTGTATGTGTGGTTTTTCGTTTATCCCCAATGGAAATGCACCCAATATTGCAACAGAATCCGGAGATTTCCATCCGGCATCGTTTGACGGAATGAAATATTCACGCCCTTCTTTTATAGTATCATTACTAAATTTTACAATATATTCGGCCTGGGGAAAGGGAATACTGTTCTTTAAATTATTGCCCCCTTTAAAAACATATTGTTCAGTACCTCCCGAAGCAAGATGTACTCTTCTGTTTTTTGAATCGAGTTTCCATTTTTTATTTCCGAAGGTATTTATGTTTATCTCAATATCTACAGCCTTATTCAATTTATTCTCTAACGAAAAAGTAAATTCACCGTTTAATTTCTCACTTTTGCTGTCATAATTCACCAGACTGTTACTTTTAACTATACAATCCACATTCTCAATAAACTCTTTATTTGCAATGTTTTCAGTATAAATATTTCCCGGTTTAATAATTGATATTACCGAAGTGTCCATATCAACACTTACCATTGAATAATGATGAAATTTCCCAAGTTCTGCTAAATTATTCTCTTTGAGCACACCTCCGGTAGATCCATGAACCAAATAGCGATTACCCTCTTTTTTTTCATACAAAAGATTATGCCAATGACCGGCAACTATCAAAGCTTTTCTGTCTTTTATCCATGATGATATTTTGTTCCATTCCTCTTTTTTACTGCGTTTATTACTTTTTTCTGTCCAGAGAGGACGATGCATAAAAATGAATGTCTGATTAACATCACTGTTCATTTTTAATTCATTTTCTATAAAAGCCAACTGTTTCGCACCCAAAGTATCATCATTAGTTTTGCGATACTCTTCGGTATTCAACATAAGAAACAGATTATTTTTATAAACAAACGAATAATATCGTAAACCAATATTTTTTGTCCAGTAATCGTACATAACCTCATTTGACATATCGTGATTACCGGGATAAATAAGCAATGGTACTTTTAATCGTTGTGTATGGGAAGAAAACTCCTCCCACATATTTCTTACAATATTTTCATCACTAACAGCTCCCTGAATCATATCACCAACCATAATTACAAACTCGGGACGCAGAAGATTTATCTCATCAACAGCCCTGTCAAATATTGGCCAGTTAAATTCACCGCCACCTGTTTTATCCCCAAGGATTGCAAAGGTGAATTTATCATCAGATTTTATTAGCTTTTTTTTATTGAAAAAAATATCATCACTTAAGGTTATTGCAGATTGACCTAAAGCAAATTGGCTAAAAATTATAATGGTTAATATCAGTTTAAATAGTCTCATTTTCTAATTTTATAAATAGTAGTACTATTATCTTCTTTATAATTACTATAAACTTCTTTCAAGTCTTTTACCCTTTGCTTCACAGATGGTAATTCCGGCAGCGGATCACTTGGTATTGCTTCATACCAAAAGGCAGCAGCCGACCAATCGTCCTGACGTTCGTAGTAACAGCATCCTATTTGTTGCATGGTAACCCTGCATTCTTTTTTCCAATAAATCGGATCTGGTAAATGCCAACGGTACATGGAAATAAATTCATGGCTTGTCTCTCTGGGTTCTCCGGTTTTATAGTCAGGAACAGTAAAGATTGAATCAGATTTGAAATTTAGATTACAACCATGGTGTTGAAAAGTAGTTTGCTGAATACGATACGAAAGGCCAACATAATCTTCACTTCCTGTTCCACAAATAGTTGGGAAATCATTATCTCCATCTATATAAAATTTAACTTCTCCTTCTCCCCACCATTTTCGATATAGAGTACGAACTCCAATAACAGCTCCAATAAAACGTCCTTTACCTGTCCGTTTAGGCATAATTTCGAAATCCTTTTTTAGTGTAGTTGGATTTTCTCTTCTAAAACTAACATGTAATCTGCCAACTTCTTCGGTATGGTTATCGTTAATAGTATAATCAACCTGGTAATATAATTTAAAAGATTTTTCAGATTCATTTGTTAAGGTAATTTTCGCTCCTTTGGTAAATGGCATCGGTAACCAGAAATTAAACGCTGCATTTTCACCAACAGAATGTACTGCCGATTGATAAGATGTTACCGTTGCATGAGCAACTCCCATAAAATCACCCAAAGGACATTCAATACTTGCATGCTTCTGTCCGTCCCAGTAAGCGCGGATTACAGTGCTGCGTAATAATTTATTCTTTTCTTTTAGTTCGGTTTTGTTTTGATCCTCCCACGGAAAAACAGTCCACTCCCCGGTCATCCAGATATGCCTTATGGTACCGGTTTGGTTTATATCGCATAAAACAACCGTTTCACCGGGTTCAATCATTTTCATGGGAGCTCCTTTACGTCCTACCCCCAACTCACTTGCGGATTTACCACCTTTGCCTGGTTCTCCAGTTGGATTCTCAAACGATATGGAACGTGATTGCAGGTTTGTATTCAAGTTATAAAGCTCGTTGCTAACATTTA
>JBDLIB010000030.1:0-23707 GCA_039715085.1 Bacteroidota bacterium
CCAGAATTAACATCCTTCTCGCAATAAATTTTACATCTTCACCCCCTTCGATCATTCTTGCCAGCCAATAAACAGCCCCATTAGGATCGCTTCCACGGATGGATTTAATAAACGCCGAAATAATATCATAATGTTGTTCGCCGGTCTTATCATAACGAACTGTATTTTTCTGAACTTTTTGTAAAACCAAGTCGTTGGTAATTACCACGGGTTCTTCCTCCGAAGTGACAACCAGTTCAAAGATGTTTAATAATTTCCTGGCATCGCCACCCGATAATTGTAATAATGCATCGGTTTCTTTTAATTCAATTTTAATTTTTGAAATGATCTCATCTTTTTTTAATGCACGATGCAATAAAGTAATAAGGTCCTCTTTATCAAAAGCATTTAAAATATAAACCTGACAACGGGAGAGTAGTGCTGGTATAACTTCAAAACTTGGATTTTCAGTAGTTGCACCAATTAGTGTTATCCATCCCCTTTCAACGGCACCCAATAATGAATCTTGTTGTGATTTGCTAAATCGGTGAATTTCATCAATAAATAAAATCGGATTTTTAGTTGTAAACAAACCACCGCTTTTTTTTGCTTTTTCAATGACCTCACGAACATCTTTTACCCCTGAGTTGATAGCACTTAATGTATAAAAAGGGCGATCTGAAACTTCTGCAATGATATCTGCCAAAGTTGTTTTTCCTATTCCGGGTGGCCCCCATAAAATTAAAGAAGGGATTATTCCTTTTTTGATATGTTGGGTCAAAGCACCATTTTTTCCAACCAGATGTTGCTGACTGATATAATCCTCCAGAGTTTTAGGGCGTATTCTTTCTGCTAATGGTTTGTTCATGCTGTAAAAATAAGGATAAAGTAAAAAGTATAAAGTAAAAAGTAAAATTAAGTTCTGTATGTCATTGTCATTCCTATGCAAATGGGAATCTTTTGAAACAATAAAAATTGTATTTTAGTGGCATTAACAAAGTCATTATGATAGAACAGAAAGACTTCAAATTTACACCAGCAACATTAGCAATCCCTTTGTATTTTGTTCTTTTTCTGTGGATGGTCTTTTGGTTCGAGATGAAATTCCATGTTAACCTGAATGAATTCGGAATTTATCCAAGGACATTTAAGGGTTTAAGAGGGGTTTTCTTTTCACCGTTTATTCATGGGGATGTTAAGCATTTGTACCATAACTCAATACCCCTTTTTATTTTAATGTTTAGCACGATCTATTTTTACAGAAGTATCTCATTTAAAGTTTTGGTTTACGGAACTTTGTTGACCGGTTTGCTGACATGGATCATTGCACGAAAGTCCTATCATATTGGAGCTAGTGGTATGATCTATTTATTGTTTAGCTTTTTGTTCTTTAGCGGAATAATTAGAAAGAATACCCGGCTTATTGCAGTAGCCTTAGTTGTTATTTTTCTTTACGGAAGTATGGTGTGGTATATTTTGCCTGTTAAGGAGGAGGTGTCCTGGGAGGGTCATTTGTCAGGATTTGTGGTTGGATTACTTTTTGCTGCTTTTTACAGGAAAAAAGGTTTACAAAAATTTAAATACGATTGGGAAAAACAAGGTTACCAGCCCGATGATTTTGATAATATGTTTGATGAAGAAGGTAATTTTAATCCTGATCTGGTAGATAAAGAGAATGAAAATACCGAAACTTTAGAAAAATAAAAAAGGAGACTTTTTAAGGTCTCCTTTTATAAATATGAATAAATTTAATTATTCGTGATCTTTCTCATTATGATCTTCTCCTTCATGATTTTCTGCTTCAGGAGCTTTCTCTTCATGATTTTCTTCTTCTGTTTCAACTTTTTTCAAGTCCATGTTACATTTCGGACAAGAACCTTCTTCTGAATAAGTTTTTTCAGCCTCACACTTCATTGGGCAGGCATAAACTGCCATTGCAATCTCCTCTGATTCAGTAACTTCTTTTAATTCTTGAGCTTCCTCTGTTACTTCAGTATTAACTTCAGTTATTTCTTTGTTTACATCTTCTTTTTTAGTTTGATTACATGAAGTAATTGCCAAACCAAAGATTACTAATACAGCTAATGTTAAATTGAATTTTTTCATAATAATTTTTTTTATTAATGTATAATCTAAGCATACTAAACTGATTTTATTTGATTTTATTGTACAATGAGTAGATTATATTACAAATTTTCAGATTAAAATACCCGAATATGTAACAGTATTTAAAGAGTCTATTTGAGTTTATTCCTTTTACAAGAAAGATAAACCTGAAAGAATGACGATCAGGGTGAGAATTAAAACTATTATTTTGTGCAAAAATTGTATCATCACTTCAAATTTAAAAAGAATAAACAGCTTTTATTTTAAAAAAAAGTTAAATATTACTGATCAACCTTACTTTTATAATAAAATGCAGGCAATAATATTAATACAAAAAGCGGATGGATAATAAACCGGCGGATATAAAAGGCTAATAAATATCCTTGCCTGAGTTCCCCTTTTAAGATGGCGAAAAAAGCAAAGGATAAGAAAATGAATGCTAAAACATAGAATTTAACCGAGAATCGTAAATAACTTTTGTTTTGAAAGGCTACCCAAATAATAATCAATGAAATGATAGTATTTATACTATATCTGAAAAACATGTGAAGTAATAACTTTCTTCCATGAATGGGTGGGATTGAATCACTTAAATAATCATGGTTAAAATATGAAATTAGTGGGTCGTATAAATAACTATCGGCAAAAAATCTTACCAGGATCAACAAGAAAAACAGTAATAATATAAGTATAATTCTAATTGTTTTTGACATTTTTTAGTTGATTATGATTTGAAAAATATCTAACCCATACAACCCAAAGCAAGAAAACATATCCATAAATTACTGCAGGAAAAACCAGGTCATGTAGTGTAAAACTATATTCAGGGTATTTTTGAGTTAAATCCGAAATTAGAAGAATACGTAGTAAATTTACCAGGTAAATAGTAAAGATCCCAAAAATTGCATAAAAGAAAGTTGCTTTAAAACTTCCTGAAAATGCCACAATAAAAGCTAAAAATAAAATTATTACACTTATCGAACTACAGCCTTCCACAATATTTGAAATATGTTCATCATTGAGGAAAAACTTAACAGAAAGCTCATATTCATTTTGTTCTATACGACTGTCATAACCCAATATTCCTGCCAAAATCTGAGTGTGATTAGCAACTTGTTTTGTGATTGGTGAACACGAAAATGATCCAACTTTATCTTGGGTTTTATGAAGGTAAAGTGAATATATTCCGGAAAGAATAAAATAAGTTGCAAAAAACTTAATCAAAAAGAGTATGATGGTTTTATTTTTCTTCAAGGGAATAAATTATTTTTGTCAAAAATATAAAAATTAGAACAAAGAAATGAATATTAACAATTTAAAAAATAAAATTATTCACATATTTGAAAAAGATGTTGATAAGAATGAAAAATTACAAGAAATATGTGTTTTTTTAAAACATGAAGTAGTTCATTACGACTGGGTAGGTTTTTATTTTAGGAACGGCAAAAAAGAGGAATTAAAATTAGCTCAGTTTGCAGGTAAAGCAACTGAGCATACTGTGATACCATTTGGAAAAGGAATTTGTGGTCAGGTAGCTGTAAGTAATCAAAATTTTGTGGTTCAGGATGTTGGTGAGCAGGATAATTATATTTCTTGTGGTATTGACGTAAAATCTGAAATTGTGATCCCAATATTTAAAAACGAGGTAAATATTGGTCAGATTGATATCGATTCACATCAAAAAAATCCTTTCACCAAAGATGATGAAGTATTGTTGGAATTTGTTTGCAGAAAAGTAAGTGAATTAGATTTTTGAGAAGATTAATTCATTGCTGTATTCATGAAAATTTTTAACGAATGAGGCTTATCTTAAAATTAACTGTTTTTTGTCTTTTTATAAGTTGTCCAAACTAATGGGTTTTAGTAATTTTGCGAAAATTCAAAGCAAAACCATGAGCACAACAAAAAAAGTAAAATCAGCGTTAATTTCAGTATTTCATAAGGATGGGCTAGAGCCGATTGTGAAAAAATTAAACGACTTAGGTGTAAGCATTTACTCAACCGGAGGGACTGAAAAATTTATTTCTGAACTGGGAATAGATGTAGTTCCTGTGGAAGATCTGACTTCATATCCTTCTATCCTTGGAGGAAGAGTTAAAACTTTACATCCGAAAGTGTTTGGAGGGATTTTAAGTAGAAGAGATAATGAAGGAGATATTGCTCAATTGAGTGAATATGAAATTCCAGAGATTGATATTGTAATTGTGGATCTTTATCCTTTTGAAAAGACTGTTGCAAGTGGTGCTGGTGAACAGGATATTATAGAAAAAATAGATATTGGAGGAATTTCTTTAATTCGTGCTGCAGCTAAAAACTTTAAAGATGTTATTTGTGTTTCCAATATGGATCAATACGATGAGTTTTTAACTGTTATCTCTGATAATAATGGTGAAATTACTTTAGAAGTTCGTAAGCATTTTGCTGCAAAGGCATTTGGAGTTTCCAGTCATTATGATACCGCAATCTTTAAGTATTTGAATCAGGGTGCAGGTGAGATTGAATTTAGAGAAAGCTTTGATAAGGCCAGTACTTTGCGTTATGGTGAAAACCCTCATCAAAAAGGATATTTCTTCGGTGATTTAGAAGGATTATTTGACAAATTACATGGTAAAGAATTGTCTTATAATAACTTATTAGATGTTGATGCTGCTGTTAATTTGATGAATGAATTTAGAGAAGAAGCACCAACTTTCGCAATTTTAAAACATAATAATGCCTGTGGTTTGGCACAAAGAGAAACGCTTCATCAGGCTTATGTCGATGCTTTGGCAGGTGATCCGGTTTCAGCTTTCGGAGGTGTTTTAATTTCAAATAAAAATATTGATAAGGCTACTGCCGAAGAAATTCATAAATTATTTTGTGAGGTAGTAATTGCACCCGGATATGATGCAGAAGCTTTAGAAATTTTAAAAGGCAAGAAAAACAGAATAATTTTAATTCAAAAAGATATAGAGATGCCAAATGTTCAGTTCAGAACTGCTCTAAATGGAGTTTTATATCAGGGTAAAGATAATATTACCGATGACAAGTCAATGCTTAAACCGGTTACAAAAGTTGAACCGACAGATAATGAGATAGAAGACCTGTTATTTGCTTCAAAAATATGTAAACACACAAAATCAAACACAATTGTTTTGGCAAAAGATAAGCAACTTTGTGCAAGTGGAACAGGACAAACTTCTAGAATCGACGCTTTGAATCAGGCAGTTTTAAAAGCCAATCAATTTGGTTTCAATCTAAAAGGGGCTGTTATGGCAAGTGATGCATTCTTTCCTTTTCCTGATAGTGTTGAAATTGCTGACAAAGCAGGAATTTCGGCTGTAATACAACCGGGAGGATCGATAAAAGATCAATTGAGTGTAGATTATTGTGATGCTCACGAAATGTCTATGGTATTTACCGGAACAAGACATTTTAAACATTAAATAAAGTATAATTATTAAGATATTTGTTGTGATACTTTCTTATATTGCAACAAATATTTTGTGTTTAATATTAAGAATAAAGACTAACCTTCCCCTTTTGAAAATGTAATTAAAAAAAATTGCTTCTAATAGCCTTTTTTATTAACCTTAGCTAAGGTAAATTTATTACATTTGTCAGTTATCATATTTTAAATTTTTAATACTAGTTTTTTTATGGGTTTTTTCGATTTTATGACTGAAGATATAGCAATCGATTTAGGTACTGCTAATACCTTGATTATTCACAAAGGAAAAGTTGTGGTTGATAGTCCGTCGATTGTTGCAATGAACAGAGAGACCAAAAAAATTATTGCCATAGGTAAAGAAGCAAATCTCATGCAAGGGAAAACGCATGATAATATTAAAACTATTCGTCCATTAAAGGATGGGGTTATTGCAGATTTTGAAGCTTCAGAGCAGATGATCAGGGAGTTTATTCGTAAAATTCCTACTATAAAAGGTAAATTTTTCAGGCCTTCATTACGTATGGTAATTTGTATTCCTTCCGGTATAACCGAAGTTGAAAAAAGAGCCGTTCGTGATTCTGCCGAGCAGATGAATGCCAAAGAGATTTATTTGATTTATGAACCAATGGCTGCTGCAATTGGTATCGGTCTGGATATCATGCAGCCAAAAGGTAACATGATTATTGATATAGGTGGAGGTACTACTGAGATTGCGGTAATCGCTTTAAGCGGAATAGTTTGTGATAAATCTGTAAAAGTAGCAGGCGATGTGTTTACCAATGATATTGCACAGTATATGCGTACACAGCACAATTTATATGTTGGAGAAGCATCTGCCGAAAAAATTAAGATAGAAATTGGTGCGGCGACCGAAGACCTGGAATCACCACCGGATGACCTGTTAATTCAGGGACGAGATTTGTTGAGTGGTAAACCAAAACAAATTGAAATCTCCTATAGGGAAATAGCAAAAGCATTAGAGAAATCCATTCTTAGAATTGAAGATGCTGTTATGGAAACTTTAGCAGAGACACCACCGGAATTAGCTGCAGATATCTATAATACAGGTATTTATCTTGCAGGAGGAGGTTCTATGTTAAGAGGATTGGATAAGAGGTTGTCCAGAAAAACCGATTTACCTGTTTATGTTGCTGAAGATCCGTTAAGAGCAGTTGTAAGAGGTACAGGAACAGCTTTGAAAGACATTGAAAGATATAAAAGTGTATTGATGAAATAAAAAAATCAGTGTAGTTTCATGCAACAATTAATTTCTTTTTTTTACAAAAATAAGCACTTTCTGATCTTTTTGTTGCTGGAATTTATAGCATTTTATTTTACTATTCAAAGCCATTCATTTCATAGAAGTAAATTTGTTAATTCTGCAAATTTTATTACCGGAGGATTATACCAAAGAATCGATAATTTTAAAGAATTCATTTTTTTAAAAGGTGAAAATAAACGGCTGGCGGAGGAAAATGTCTTTTTAAAGAACTTGCTGGATAAAAGAAAAATTTCTTATGTAAAAATAGATTCTACAAAATTGGATACTTCAAACATTGGCAGGAAGTACTTTTATATACCTTCAAAGATCATCAATAACGAATACAATAAGAGTAATAATTATCTAACAATAAACTCTGGAAAGAATTTGGGGGTAGAACCCGATATGGGAGTTGTTAATAGTGAGGGGGTGATTGGTATAGTTAAAAATGTTTCAAATAAATACGCAACAGTTATCTCTATATTGAATGTGAATTCTAAGATCAATGTCAAATTACTTCGTAGTAATTATTTTGGAACATTGAGTTGGGATGCAAATACTTATAAAACAGTTCAATTAGATGATCTGCCTATACAAGCTAATGTAAAAATTGGTGACACCGTTATTACCGGGGGTAAATCCATGGTTTTTCCGGAAGGAATTCCTGTTGGAACAATTAAAGGCTTTAATATAGAACATAAAAGATACGAAAGAGTAGATATAAGCTTGTTTAATGATATGAGTGCATTGGGTTATGTTGATATTATTAAAAATTTCGATAAAACTGAAATTAAAAATTTAGAAGAAAAAACAATTAATGAATAGAGAAAGTATAAATATTGCCATATTATTTGTTAGTCTGGTCTTACTTCAGGTTGTGGTATTGAACAATATTAACTTTCTGGGTTATATTAATCCGCTTTTATATATCTTATTTGTTGTCTTTTATCCGGTTAAAAAATTAGATACGGTTTTTATATTTTTGAGTTTTTTGTTGGGGCTGACCATTGATTTCTTTTCTAATTCGGGAGGAATTAATGCTGCATCAACTTTATTTATTGCGTATTTTCGAATCCCAGTTATTAAAAGTGTTTTGGGGAAAAGTGAACTCGAATATTCAGGTTTTTCTTTAAGGAAATTAAATTTTTCAAGAGTGTTTTTAATAATGAGTATTCTTACCTTTATGCACCATTTTGTTCTTTTTAGTCTTGAATATTTTAAATGGAGCAGTTTTGGTTTAATTTTGTGGAGGACTGTATTGACAGGATTTTTCACGATAATTTTAATTTTAATAAGTTTTATACTTTTTACAAAAAAAAGATAGATGCCTCGCAATAATTTACTGTATATTTTGATACTGTTTGTTGGGATTACATTTCTTGCCAGATTGTTTTATCTGCAGGTGTATAATGATGAATACCGTCAATCACCTTTAAATAATTCTGCAGTTGCCGTAAAATATGTGTATCCTAGTAGGGGACATATTTATGATAGGAATAGAATGTTACTGGTTGCTAATCAAGCATCATATGATGTAATGGTTATCCCAAGAGATGTTGAGCCATTGGATACATTAGAGTTTTGTAATTTGCTAAAGATAACAAAACCGGATTTTATTAAATCCTATAATAAAGCAAAACGGTACTCACCGAGAATTCCATCTGTTTTTCTTGCGCAATTATCCAAGGAAGATTATGCCTATCTTCAGGAAAAGATGTACAAGTTTAAAGGCTTTTATATTCAAAAACGCTATGCCCGAAAGTATCAGGTTAACTCAGCTCCAAATGTATTGGGCTATCTGAGTGAAGTAAATGAAAGTATTCTAAAAAAATATCCTTATTATCAATTAGGTGAATTAATAGGTTACCTCGGAGTAGAAAAGGAGTATGAAAATATTCTGCGGGGACAAAAAGGAGTAGAGTTTGTTCAAAAAAACAGGTTCAATAAAGAGATTGGTACCTATAAAGAAGGTATTTATGACACCTTACCTGTTCCGGGTAATGACATTGAATTAACAATTGATATCGTACTGCAACAATATGTAGATTCTTTAATGAAAAATAAGCGTGGTGGAGTAGTGGCTATTGAACCTTCATCAGGGGAGATATTAACTATGGTGAGTGCTCCAACGTATAATCCAAATATGTTGGTTGGAAGAAAACGTTCAAAAAATTCGGTAAAGTTATTTACCGATACTATTAGCAGGCCAATGCTTGATCGTAGTTTACAAGCCCAATATCCACCCGGTTCACCTTTTAAATTAATTAACGGATTAATTGCTTTACAGGAAGGTGTAATCACACCCAGTACTAATTTCTATTGTTATCATGGTTATTATTATGGTGCTAAACGTCCGATGGGATGTCATTGTGGTTTGTACAATACTCCAATAAGTTTAAATACAGGCATTTACAGGTCTTGTAATTCTTATTTTGCAAACGTTTATAGAAGATCTATTGAAAAATATGATAATCCATCCGAAGGGATGAAAGTTTGGAGTGATCATGCAAAAAGTTTTGGTTTAGGAAATTTTTTAGGATATGATTTGCCAACCGGCCAAAAAGGATTGATTCCTGATGCGGATTATTATAATAGATATTACCCCAATGGAAGATGGAGAGCCGTAACAACTATTTCAAATGCAATTGGACAAGGTGAAGTTTTGACAACACCTATTCAGTTGGCAAATATGACTGCAGCAATTGCAAACAGGGGATTCTACTATACACCACATATCTTAAAGAAAGTTGGAGATAGTGCCGTTTCCAATTCAAAATATACAGACCCTAAATACACTACGATTGATCCTGAACACTTTGACCCCATTATTGAAGGTATGTATAATGTTTTTGAAATAGGTACTGCGAGGATGTCGAAGATAAATGATATTGCAATTTGTGGGAAAACCGGTACTGCAGAAAACTTTAAGCGTATAGATGGTGAAAAAGTTCAATTTACAGATCATTCCATTTTTATTGCTTTTGCTCCAAAAGATGATCCGAAAATAGCTATTGCTGTTTTTGTTGAAAATGGTTACTGGGGATCCAGGTGGGCAGCACCTATTGCAAGTTTGATGATTGAAAAATATTTGAAGGGTGAGGTGAAAAGAGAATGGTTGGAAAAAAGAATTCTGGAAGGAAGCTTAGAAGAAGAATATAGTAATCAATTACAAAAAGAATTGTACGTTGCGCAGAAGGAATAATAATATATTTAAAGGTGTAGACTGGTTATTGGTACTTTTTTATATCCTGTTCGTTTTTTTGGGATGGCTGAGTATTTATGAAGCTACCTATTCAGAGGGGCAGGTTTTTGGATTTGATACTTCTTTAAAGTATGGGAAACAATTGTTGTTTGAATTATTGGGTGTCTTTTTAATCTTTTTTATTCTGGCAATTGACAGGAGATTTTATGAAAGATATGCAGGAGTTTTTTACCTGGTTTCGATCTTATCTTTAATCGGATTATTTATTTTTGGAAAAAATATTAACGGGGCAACTTCCTGGTATAGTTTTGGTAGCCTGACTTTACAGCCTTCAGAGTTTGCTAAAGCCGCAACAGCCTTGGCTTTAGCTAATTTTCTAAGTGAAAGAGGACAGGATCTAAGGATATTTAAAACCCAATTAAGAGCTTTCGGAATTATATTGTTTCCGGCTATTCTTATCACTTTACAACCCGACCCCGGTTCGGCATTGGTTTATGGATCCCTGATTTTTGTTTTATATCGGTTTGGTTTACCTACCTATTATATTGTTATCGGATTTGCTGCAATAGTTTTATTCTTACTCACATTATATTTTGGTTATAGAATATCCTTGCTGATAGTGTTTTCTTTAATTACTGCATTTATTGTATATCTATATTTCTCAAATAAACAGGTGCTTAGAGGGAATTGGATAAGGTTTTTGGTTATCTATTTATTTGCCGGGTTGTTTATTTTTAGTGTAGATCATGTTTATAATAATGTTTTCGAACAAAGGCATAGAGACAGGTTTGATATTCTGCTTGGAAAAATATCAGATTCAAAAGGTATTGGTTATAACACAGCACAATCTGTAAAAACAATTGGTTCAGGTGGTTTAACAGGAAAAGGATTTTTACAAGGAGACAGGACTCAGGGTGATTTCGTGCCCGAGCAACATACCGATTATATCTTTAGCACTATTGGTGAAGAATGGGGCTTTTTAGGTACAAGTTTTGTTGTGCTGTTATTTGTTACTTTTTTATTGCGGATACTTTATATCGCCGGAAGACAAAAATCGAAATTTAGTCAGGTTTATGCCTACTCGGTAGTAGTGATATTTTTCTTTCATTTTACCATTAATGTTGGTATGGTAATAGGCCTGTTGCCTACCATTGGAATTCCATTACCTTTTTTTAGTTATGGAGGGTCTTCTTTATGGGGATTTACATTACTCCTTTTTATTTTGATTCGATTGGATGCCGATCGAATTTATGAATGGTAAATTCATAATTTTTAAACAAAAAAAGACAGTCATATGACTGTCTCTCTAATATCGTTTTATTTAAAATCTTAAATTATAAAGCAGCAACGTGTTTTACTAATTTTGATTTTAAATTTGAAGCTTTATTATTATGAATAATATTTTTCTTAGCTAATTTATCTACCATAGAAATTACTTTAGATAATTGCTCTTCAGCCTCTTTCTTCACAGAAGTTCCGCGTAAAGCTTTGATAGCATTACGTGTAGTTTTGTGTTGGTGCTTATTTCTAAGCCTTTTTGCTTCGTTACTTCTAATTCTCTTTAATGCTGACTTATGATTTGCCATTGTAATAAAATTTATTGTTATTTATCTCATACGAGATTAAAATTGTAGCCCGTAGGGGAATCGAACCCCTCTTACCAGGATGAAAACCTGGCGTCCTAGCCGATAGACGAACGGGCCAGGGATTTTGCTTTAGTAAGAATTAATCCTTTCAAAAGCGAGTGCAAAAATAAAACAAATATTCTTTTCTGCAAGGCTTTTTTTATTTTTTTTTAGATTTTTTAATATGCCTTTGCGAATAGTACTCTTTTACCTGATTCTTTACCTGAATAGACACATACCCCTTCTTCATCTTTTGCGTTTAAAGGGATACATCTGATAGTAGCTTTTGTGAGGTTTTTGATAGCTTCTTCTGTCTCAGCGGTACCATCCCAGTGTGCGGAGATGAATCCTCCTTTATTTTCTAAAACTTCTTTGAATTCTTCAAAATTGTTTACTTCGGTTATATGATCATTTCTATAATCGGCTGCTTTTTTGAATAAATTGTCCTGAATTTCTTCTAATAATTGTGTAACTGTATCCGAAATGTTTTCCTGGTTAACAATTTCTTTGCTTAAAGTATCTCTTCTTGCCAATTCTACTGTGCCGTTTTCAAGATCTCTTGGCCCAATTGCAATTCTGGAAGGAACACCTTTTAATTCGTATTCGGCGAATTTCCAGCCAGGCTTATGTGTTTTACGATTGTCGTATTTTACTGAAATTCCTTTTGCTCTTAATTCCTTAGCCATTTCCTCAGCTTTAGCCGAAATTGCTTCATATTGTTCCTCAGTTTTATAAATAGGTACAATAGCTACCTGAATTGGAGCAAGTCTTGGAGGTAAAACCAAACCATTGTCATCACTATGTGTCATTACAAGTGCTCCCATCAATCTGGTTGAAACTCCCCATGAAGTTGCCCAGACATATTCCTGTTTTCCTTCTTTAGACACATATTTTACATCAAAAGCTTTTGCGAAATTCTGACCTAAGAAGTGAGATGTTCCGGCTTGCAAGGCCTTTCCATCCTGCATTAATGCTTCAATAGTATAGGTGTCTAAAGCTCCGGCAAATCTTTCACTTTCAGATTTATACCCTTTAATCACCGGCATAGCCATAAAATTTTGAGCAAAATCAGCATATACACTATGTATTTTTAGTGCTTCTTCTATTGCTTCTTCTTTTGTAGCATGAGCAGTGTGACCTTCTTGCCATAAGAATTCGGCAGTACGTAAGAATAAGCGGGTACGCATTTCCCAACGCATTACATTTGCCCATTGATTGATCAATAATGGCAGATCGCGATAAGATTGTATCCATTTTTTGTAAGAATCCCATATGATGGTTTCAGAAGTAGGTCGAATAATTAATTCTTCTTCCAGTTTAGCAGTTTCATCAACCACAATTCCTTCACCATCTTCGCCTTCTTTTAATCTGTAATGTGTCACAACAGCACATTCTTTGGCAAACCCGTCTACGTGACTGGCTTCTTTACTAAAATAAGACTTAGGAATCAGTAATGGAAAATAAGCATTTTCATGCCCGGTCTCTTTAAACATTCTGTCCAGTTCGGCTTGCATTTTTTCCCAGATGGCATAACCATAAGGTTTTATTACCATCATTCCTCTTACTCCTGAATTTTCGGCCAAGTCAGCTTTCGCTACGATTTCATTGTACCATTTAGAGTAATCCTGACTTCTTTTTGTTAATTTTTTGCTCATGTTAAAAAAATGTGAAAATTTTTGGCATAGATATTGTATTTATTATACCGAAAATTATAATTTGCTGCAAAGCTAAGTAATTTATTAAATTGCAACAATAAAAATAAATTTGATATGAAAAAATTTATACCCATAAAATCGAGTTACTTCAATTTATTTATTGTTTCTTTTTTTCTTATTAGTCTAATATCGTGCAGTACTTCTCAAAGTACTTATGATGATGACGGGATTTATGTGAGCGATAGTGGTAGAGAAATAGTAATAATAAAAGATTCTGAACCATATCCCTATCAAAAAAACTATTTTGAATTACAGGCTGAAAAGTATGAAATCTATCAGGAAGATATCTTTACGGATATAGATGATTATGAAGGATATGCCGAGAATGATACTATCTATGTAGAGGATTATTCACAAGGTTATCCTAACTGGGAGTATAATGATGATGTTTCAATAAATTTACATTTAGGTATAGGAATGGGATATCCTTGGTATAGAGGTTATTACAATCCTTGGTACAGGGGTTATTACGATCCGTGGTATACTGGAGATTACTGGGGGTATAACCCATGGTATAGTGGAAGTTATTGGGGTTATAATCCGTGGTATGGTGGTGGCTATTGGGGAGGTTATTATCCCCCATATTATTACAGGCCTACTTATTATCGTCCACCATATTATGGAAATTATACATATGGTAGAAGGTATGTTTCGAATAGATATAATCCGAACCGTTATACACCCAGGCCGGGTAAGGATTATTATAAAAGAGGCTCCAGCTCTTATGACCGATATTCCGGAACTAAAAGAAGTAGTAGCAGGGTAGGAAAATCGACCTCTAATACTAAAAATTATAATCGAACGAGATCCTCTTCAAATTCAAACAACAAAAGTTATAATCGAAATAGTAACAATAGTTATAATAGGAATAACTCAACGATAAGAAGATCGACTACACCGAGTAGTAGAGGTAGTTATAACAGAAGCAGCAGCACTCGAAGAAGTAGCGGAAGGAATCAGGCTTCCATTAACAATACCCGAAGTATGCAAAATACTCGTACTGTAAACAATCCAAAAAGAATTACTGTAGTTAGAACAGCACCTGTTAATTATAGATTTGCAAATAATCGACAAAATGCAGTAAATAACAATCAAAATATTTCGAATACAAATAGGGTGGCTAATAATAATTCCCGTAGAAACAACACTCAAAACACTAATAGTGGACACGTAAGAACAAATCAAAAAAGAAATACTGTCAAAACAAATACCAGAAGAACTTATAACAATACGAGAAAGGTAGTTAAAAATTCGAAAAGAACTTCTGGGAATTCTAACACAAAATCTTCTCGATCTAAAAAAAGTTCTTCCACTAAAAGTTATAACAGATCTTCAAGATCGAATAATAGTTCATATAATTCTTCAAGAAGTTATGGTAATTCAAGAAGCTATTCCGGTAGTAGATCTAGCATGAGTAGTGGATCCAGTTTAGGTGGTAGTTCAAGATCAAGTTCCAGTGGAGTATCTTCAAGCCGAGGCAGGAATAGATAAGATTTCTCAATAAATTTTTCCTTTAATCATTTAATTGTTTTGAAATGAAAAAAATATTACTCTTCACACTCTTTTTGAGTCCTTTTTTAATGAATTCTCAGACTTTAGGATATGGCGATCTGGCCGTTTTATTTTCTACAGAAAGTAATTATGGTACAGCCAGATATATGGGTATGAGTGGTGCTTTTGGTGCACTTGGTGCCGATATGTCGGCTGTAGATATTAATCCTGCCGGATTAGCGGTATTTAATAAGACTGAATTTGTCACAACCCTTGGTTTTAGAAATACTGATAACAATTCATCATTTTACGGTATCGGAATCAATAGTAGCGATGATAGTTTTAATTTTACTCAGATTGGAATGGCTTCTTCTGTAAAAAGTTATGGATCTTCAGATTTTAAAAAATTTGCTTTTGGGATAAATTATACTTTGATCAATGATTTTGATGGAGCTTTCTTTGTGGAAGGAAATAGCGGAATTCCAGATTTTGTTGATGATCCCTGGTTGAATTCAGATGATGACCCGGGTAATAATGTGTATTACGATTATGTTGATGATCAATATTTTTCAAATTATACATGGGGAAGTAATGATCGTTTATCTTTTAGCTTTGCAACCCAGTATAAAGATCTATTATATTTAGGCTTTTCGATCGGAACATATTATTTAAAATATGATCAAAATACGGTTTATGAAGAGTATAATAATGATGGGAATGAGAATTTATTGGATGCTTATAATGAGCAATATCTAAGTGTAAATGGAACCGGAGTGAATTTTGGTTTTGGTGCTATTTTGAAGCCTGCGCAAAATTTAAGAATAGGCTTGGCTTATCAAAGTCCTGTGTGGTATGATGTTTCGGAAAGGTTTGTCGAAGATCTTGAGATATATGTGAGCAATGATTCTGAACTATACACAGAATATTATGACCCTAGTTATTTCGATTATAAAATTACAACTCCGGGAAAATTCATCGGTAGTTTGGCATATGTTTTTGGAGATAACGGGTTGATAAGTTTTGATTATACCTATCGTGATTACGCTAATACCGAATTAAAACCAACGGGAGAATTTATATCCGATAATCAATTTTTTAATTCTGACTTGAGCAGTACTTCATCTTATAATATCGGGACAGAATGGAGATTGAATAATTTTAGTCTTAGAGGAGGATATCGTTTTGTAGCCAGTCCTTATGAAAATTCAAATTCATCCGATGATCTTAGCGGATATTCATTGGGTCTTGGAATCAAATTCTCAAGAAGTGTAAAGTTGGATTTTGCTTATGACAGTTCAGAATACAATTATCAATATGCTGTTCAGGAGAATTTAGATGCTCTTTCAGCCAGTATAAACAGGAAGGATTATAGAGTAACTTCAACTCTAATTGTTGGGTTTTAAGAAACCAAAGAGTCTGTGTAAAGAGCTGCTTTCTAAATTATTAGGAAGCAGTTTTTTTATGAAGTCTTTGAAAAGATGGAAATATTTTAGTAATTTTAACATTAATTAATCAAATTTTACTAACCAAAAACCTTAAATATGAAAAAATTATTAGCGTTTTTAACTTTCCTGTTATTTCTTCTGTTGATATGGTTTGGATGGAACTGGTATAAGGATAACGTTGCCTGTTGCCCCGAAACTGTTGTAGAAGTTACGCATGGCCCTTTGTATTTTGATTGTAATTCGGATATACCGATTACAAGTGAAGTATGGGCAGAAAAGAAATCTGAAATTTTATCCCAAAAAGAGGAGGGTAGAAAATTACTTGTCGTAGGCCCTTACTTTGATGGTGAAACTAAAACTCTTGGCCAATCAAGAGCTAAAAAAGTGGAAGAATTATTTCTTGATGAATTAGACGAATCTGATATTGAATTAGGTTCGAGATTAGCAGGTGTTTGTGAAGATGCCAAGAAAGATGCTTTTCACAATACACTGTTTAAATGGGTGGTAAGGAATGAGCACGTTGTGGAACATCATGACAAAACCTATATCTATTTTAAATACAATACTACAAAACCAATTGATACTGAAAACGTAGTAACATATTTAAATAATCTTATAGATGACTTGAAATCCTCTGGTGAATCTGTAGTTTTAACCGGGCATACTGATGCAGATGGTAATGAAGAATTCAATTATGAATTGGGTTTAAAGAGAGCAAACAGAGTTAAGGATTATCTGGTTGAAAAAGGTGTTTCAGAGGATAAGATTACAGTAAAATCGATGGGAAAAAAAGATCCATTATCTGATAATACGACTCCGGAAGGTAAACAAAAGAACAGAAGAGTTGAAATTGAAATAAAATAACTAACCAAATTAAAATTATAAATTATGTTAATATTAGCAATAAAAACAACAGCATGTGACGGTTCGGATGTATTTTGGCCGTGGTTAATGTGGCTTCTAGGAGCTTTTTTATTAGGATTACTTTTAGGATGGCTATTAAGACAGCTTTTTGGCGGTGGTGATAGTAAAGATACTTATGTGGCACCTGCAGTAGCAGTTGATGCAGTAAAAGATGACCTAACCAAAGTGGAAGGAATCGGGCCAAAAATTGAAGGGTTATTGAACGATGATGGTTTATGGAGTTTTGAACAACTTTCTCATTCTGAAACATCTCGTTTACAAAGAATTCTTGATAAAGCAGGCCCTGCATACAAGGTACATAATCCAAGGACTTGGGCTGCCCAGGCAAAATTAGCTTATGAAGGTAACTGGGATGAACTTAAAATATGGCAAGATTTTCTTAAAGGAGGAAAATAATATTGTTTGAAGATGAATTGAACTGGATTTTGTTGTCCGGGTTTTGAATAAAAAAAAGCTGTCAAAATATTTTGAACAGCTTTTTTTACATTAATTCAGAGTTGTATTTTTATCCGAAGAAGTATGCTAATTTCCAAAAGCGTTTCTTCTTTTTTGTTTCTTCACAATTACTTTCCCCACTTTTTCTTAAACAGTATAAATATTCTTTGCCTTTGGAGTTGATCTTTGCATTAATCCTTTTTCTTTTTAAATTAGAGATTCCAAATGCTTCAAAATTTCTTGGCTTGTTTGCATCAAGTACAATCTGGTTCCTGCCTCTTAAAATTTCAACAGATGTTTTTAAGAGGTTATAATCAATGTCAACGGAAGAGATATTGATAAAGCCACCGTTGTCATTTTCGTTTAAATACTCCAGAATTTTTTTTTCTATAATCATAGCGAGGGATGTTTGGTTTATACTTAGATGAAAATAGGTTTATGAGGTTGCGTATTTCTTAATAAAAATAATGATATTTTTTTAAAATTTAAAATTAAACACTTCTGATTTGGATTCTGATAATTTTTTTGATTTTTTAAGGGTTAAACTGATTTATCTTTAAAACTACCCAAAAGCCAACTTTAATAAATGTAAATATGTCTAAATACTCTGATAATTAAACACTTTCAATTCTTTAGAGTTTAAACTGAAAAGTACTTTAAATATTGTGTATATCTAAATCAATTTTTTACAATTTTAATATTTGCGTTAGTCATTTTTGAATTTAATATCAATTTTTTATATCCGTCATTTTTCCGTAACATTACAATCATTTTTTACTCAAGTTTAATTTTTTTATATGTATAATGATATTATTAGAAATAAAGAGCTGAATATCTGGGAAGCCCTGACTCCTGTTATTGTATTAGTAGCTTTACTTGCATTCAATGTTTTTGTTTATGGAGACGATGCTTTGAGCGGATCAAATCAGTTTATCTTACTTATAGGGGGAGCAGTGGCAGCGATAGTAGGATTTTTTAATAAAGTGACCTATAAGAAAATGATTGATGAGGTAGCCGATAATTTGAGATCTACCACAGGTGCAATTCTAATACTATTATTTGTGGGAGCACTTGCAGGAACCTGGATGATTAGTGGTGTGATTCCAACAATGATCTATTACGGTTTGAAAATTTTGAATCCCACAATATTTTTACCGGCTACTATCGTAATTTGTGCCATTATTTCTGTGGCAACGGGTAGTTCATGGACAACTTCGGCTACGGTTGGTATTGCTTTGATAGGTATAGGTGAAGCACTTGGAATTCCTTTAGGTATGGTTGCCGGAGCAGTTCTTTCGGGAGCATATTTTGGTGATAAGATGTCACCGATGTCTGATACTACGAACTTAGCACCTGCAATGGCCGGAACGGATCTCTTCACACATATCCGTTATATGGCGATAACCACAGTTCCTACAATAACTATAACGATAATTGTTTTTATATTTTTAGGTTTTACAATTGAACCGACAGGTAAAGCTGATACAGCTGTATATTTAAATTCCATTAAAGAATCATTTTATATTACTCCGTGGTTATTTTTAGTTCCGATTATCGTAATTATTCTAATAATAAAAAAAACACCACCTTTAGTAGCACTTTTAATAGGTACGCTTTTGGGAGGAGTTTTTGCATTGATATTTCAACCTAATATTGTTATGGGTATTGCAAAAGCAGATACTTTAACTCTTCAATCTGCTTATAAAGGAGTAATGGATGCTATTACAGTAGATGTTGCTATTGAAACCAGTAATATGCAATTAAACGACCTTTTTTCTTCCGGAGGAATGAGCGGAATGTTAGGGACTATTTGGTTGATTATTTGTGCGATGGTCTTTGGAGGCGTTATGGAAGCGATAGGTGCATTGGCAAGAATCAGCAGTGCTTTATTAAAATTAGCAAATTCTGTTTTCGGATTATTTGCAAGTACGGTAACAAGTTGTTTGGCGTTAAATGTTACCGCTAGCGATCAATATTTAGCTATCGTTGTTCCCGGAAAAATGTTTAGTAAAGCTTATAAAGAAAAAGGGCTGGCACCTGAAAATTTGAGTAGGACTTTAGAAGATTCGGGTACGGTTACTTCTGTTCTGGTACCATGGAATACCTGTGGTGCATACCAATCCGGAGTATTAGGAGTAAGCGTAAGTGAATATTTTGTATATGCTATTTTTAATTATCTGAGTCCGTTTATGACATTATTGTTTGCAGCTTTTAATTTCAAGATCAAGCAGTTGAAAGGGGATAATAAATAATGATGGAATGCTACAATGATTAAATGATTTTAAAAACCTTTCCGTCTCACAGAGCGGAAAGAGTTGAGAGGAATGGCTGGAAGGCTGAAGACGGAAGTGATAGAGCGGTGGAACAATAGAATGTCTTGTCAAAGCACCCGAAACCCGAAACTCGAAACATATTACTGTTCCTCATTAAAAAATACCTTATAAAATTTCATTTTCTTTTCCTCATCATAACCCATCTCTAAATATTCACCGGCAGCATCAGGAGCGTCTACATCTAATTTTATTTGAATATTGGTGTCAAGTTTGATCTCTGTTTTAAGCTTCTGTTTTTGTTTCTTTAAAACCACATCCGAAACATGAAACTGGTTTCTGATCAAAGTATCACGATCATCTTCATACACTTTTTTATATTCGTCAAAAAGTTCTTTTTGTTTATCTTCTTCAAAAACTTCTTCTTTAAAATCATGGATATTTACTGTGTCATTCTCTTTAAGAAAGTCAACCGTTTTTGCTAAAAAATGACTGTGTTCCTGTGTGTTGTAATCGTTTTTTAAAACTTCATCCGAAAAGTCCTTACACATTTCCAGATATGCTTGTGTATGGCTGTTTTTATCATCGGCATATTTAATATTTAAAAAGTTTTTTATCCAGTATTGTGCGTCATAATTATTGTTGTCAACACTTAAAACCACGTAACCCTCATCATCTGAATAATTAACGATCAGGCAGCCTTTGTCTATCTTTTTTGTGCTGATTCCTTTTTGCACCATCACATCGATATTTTCTCCTTCGACAAATGTTTGGAAAAAATCTGTTTTATTTTCAATTTTAAAAATCCCCAAAGCATTTGTATTGATCTCATTGTATTCAATATCTTCAAAAAGTACAACGATAACATCTCCTGTTTTAATTTGTGCAGAATTGGATTGCTCAAAAAGGTGTTTTACAATATTCTTTGAAACATCAACAAAACTTTCTTCTTCAGAAAAAATACTTTTACTGTAATTAAAAAGTTCATTCATATTTATATCGGCATGATGATGAAAGCGAAAAGTTTCTGTCACATTTCCAAACGGCTTAAGTAGAAATGGCATCATTAATTTATAGCTGTCTTCATCGAAAATTACAGGTTCTTCCGAAAATAAATTACGTGTTTCATTAAATTTATTTCCAACTTTATGAATAATTAATTTTGGAATTACAGCTTTGTTTCTTTTGATCATTTTGATAAGAATTTTGATGTTTTGGCCTTTGAAAAAAAGGAGTGCAATATTACAAATCTAATTTCAATTGTTTGGGTAATAATTGAAATGATTTTCGGTGATGTTCTGTTATACCGAATTCCCTAATTGCTTCACGATGTTGTTTGGTGGGATAACCCTTATTTTTTGTCCAAAAGTACTTAGAATGATCCTTATGAATTTTCTCCATATAGGCATCCCGATAGGTTTTTGCCAATACTGATGCTGCAGCAATGCTTAAATATTTCCCATCCCCTTTAATAATGGTCTCATGAGGAATTTCTTTAAAAGGTTTAAATCTATTACCGTCAACAATAATGAATTCGGGTATAATTTTTAGCTTTTCAATAGAATGATGCATTGCCAGAATCGAAGCGTTTAAAATATTGATCTCATCTATTTTTTTCTGATAAATAAACGAGACATCAAAAGCCAAAGCTTCTTTCTCAATGATAGGTTTTAAAATTAATCGTTGTTTTTCAGTGAGTTGTTTGGAGTCATTTAGTAATTCATGTTGAAAATCTTTTGGTAAAATTACCGCAGCGGCAACTACAGGACCGGCAAGACAGCCTCTCCCGGCTTCATCGGTTCCGGCTTCTAATCGTTTGCCTGAATAGTTTTGTTTTAACATCCTGAAAAGAAAAACTCAAAGGTAAAAATTCAAAGTAAATCAGAACAAAATTCTTTTAGAAATTATTTTAGTGAAACTAATTTTAAGAAGTTTGAAAAACGAACTTAAAAATATAAGTTGAACTAATCCCACTGAAAAGAGGGACACTTTTTGTAATTAAACCTTCTGATTCAATTTTAAATTATTAGGTTCAGGTTTTACTCTGGGGTTTAATACTATTTATTTGCTCAAAAATTTTACCTTTGCTAATCGAAAAAAGATTGTATGCAAAGATATTTTACGTTTTTGTTTTTTATGTTATTAGCAGCTACTGCTTATTCCCAAATTCCCCAAAAAAGATTACCTGATATGAGTAATCGATTTGAACAGAATAGTGCTGACAGTTTGACTTTCAGGGAGGAAATTCAGGTAAAAGTTAGCGGGAAAACCCATTATACTGATTATAAGGTTATTGATCATGAAAATGATACAACTTTTGTGGATACTACTTTGAGTATTTCAAAATATAATAAATTCAACTTTCTGAGAAAAGATAATATCGAATTGATGCCAATGAGTAATCAGGGACAAACTTTTAATAATTTGGCCTATACCTTTGGTAAAGTTTCTCTTTACCCTGCATTAGGCGAAAGAGCCAAGCAGTTTAATTTCTATGAAGTTGAAGATATTAAATATTACCAGGTACCAACACCTACAACCGAGTTGCTTTATCGAACCGGAATGAACCAGGGCCAGGTAATGGAAGGGATGTTTACTTTTAATACATCCAAACAATTAAATGCTTCTATTGCATATAAAGGAACACGATCCCTGGGGCATTTCAGGAATATTTTAAGTGACCACTCCAATTTGCGGATGACCTTGAGTTATCACACCAAAAATAAGAGGTATTTTATCAGATCACATATTGTTGCACAGAATTTAAAGAATCAAGAGAATGGTGGTCTAACTACCGAGTCTATTGAGAATTTCGAAAGCGGTGATACTAATTTTAAAGATAGAGAAAGGCTGGTGACAAATTTTACAGATGCAGAAAATGTTTTGCGTGGAAACCGCTATTTTTTAGATCATAATTTTAAACTATGGCAACAAAAAGATTCGGTCGCGAGCAGGAAATTATCAAATTTTAAAATTGGACATACTTTTACATTTGAGAGAAAACATTATGAGTATCAGCAAGATGCTGCTAATGCTTATTTTGGTGATGCATTTGTGTCAAAGATTGAGGATAGATTTGATTATACATCTTTTTATAATGAGATCTATGCCGACTTTACATCACCATATATTTTGGGTAATTTCAGGGTGAAAGTGAGTGATCTCGATTATGACTATAGTTATAATAGTGTGCATATAACTGAAAATGGGATCATACCAAATGTTTTGAGTAAAAATGTGCTTGCTGTAGGAGCAACCTGGCAAACCGACCTGAACAAATTTAATTTACGTGCAGAAGCTTCCACAAACTTAAATGACGATCTCAAAGGTAGTTATATTACAGCTGCAGCATCCTATAAAGTTGATAGCCTTACAAATTTTGAGGCAAGGGCATATACAAATTCAAAATCTCCAAATTTTAATTTTTTACTATACCAGAGTGGTTATAAAAATTATAATTGGTACAATAAATTTAAAGATGAACAAATTACCAATTTATATTTTGCATTAAATTCCTCTAAATGGTTTGATGCTTCAGTCGATCTTACATCAATTGATAATTATGCATACTTTGGAATACCAGATGGGGCAGAACAGCCTATGGCAATGCAATCAGCTGAAAATGTAAATTATTTAAAGGTAAAGATCGGAAAAGAATTCAGGTTTGGAAAATTTGGTTTAGACAATACTTTTATTTATCAAAACGTGTCTTCTGGAAATGAAGTCTTTAATGTTCCTGATTTTATTACCAGAAATTCATTTTATTTTGTGGACAGGATATTTAAAGGGGATCCGTTACATCTTCAAACAGGTATTACTTTTAC
>JBDLIB010000031.1:0-23537 GCA_039715085.1 Bacteroidota bacterium
TGCTGCTTCAGTTGCCGGAATGATCTTAACAACCGAGTGTGCTTTGGTTGATATCCCGGAAGAAAATCCTGCTCCAGCTATGCCTCCAATGGGTGGTGGAATGCCGGGTATGATGTAAGAAATATTTGAAGTCAGAAGACGGAAGAAAGAAGACATAAATATTCCGAAAGACTTTAGCAAATAAACCAAAAGCCGTTTTTGAATTCAAAAACGGCTTTTTTTTATCATATTATCTTAATCTAATTAAAAACACCATAAGAAACATATACAGGAATTATTATCATTAAATCAGCACCTGCATGAATTAGCGTGGGTGCAATGATACTTTCTGTATAGTACATTGCATATCCGCAGATCAACCCCAACACAAATACGATCCCAAAGAAATATAGCACATCCGGAGTATAAGAAACAGTAAGATGAGGTGCTGCGAAACAGAAAGATAATAATATAATTGACCAAAGTGGTTTCATGTAATTATTTAATTTTTTCAGAAAAATACCCCTGAAGATTAATTCCTCCATAAAACCATTTGCGAAAACAAAGACAAGGATCCATATATAATTCTTTTTTAAGAATCCATATTCTATAGGATGCTGAGGATTATTAATTGCCAGATATCCAAAAACAAAAAAGAAGAAAACCCCAATTATTAAACCTGGAACCAATCGCCCTTTTGTCAGGTAAATACTTTTCAACTCATAACCTTCAATAAAAAATAAAAGTATTATAACCAGACTGATTATCAGACTTTCAGCCAGCTTACCCAAAGCAATACCTTTTGGGGAATCCATTTGAAAACCCCAGAAATCTGATGGAAAAAAGGACACTACTAAAAATGCTATATTCAGTGCTAAAAATGCAAAAGCAATGTCTTTGACGATGATAAGATTTTTATTTTGGAAAAACTTCCACGCGGCAAAGAAAAGTGCAATAAGAACTATTCTGATAATCAGTTTTGCATGATGCGGTATTGCTGTAAATAATGTCATTGATACCATAAACATAATTATCAGTGTCAATACGAACTGGACAATTTTGGAGGAGAAAAAATTATTCATGAGGAGATTTTGTATTTATAGTAAAGCTCTAATTAAAAATTCTTTAAAAGGTTGTGCTGCCATATTATAATCAAAAATGGTTTCCAACAATTTATCACTGCTAATTATATCAGGTGATAAAAAAACCTGATGATACCATTGCTTATTCATCAGTAATGGTTGTTTTGCAGCAGCATCACGAAATTCCTTGGGAATTCTTTTATTCTTTTCACCTTTAATTTCTCCAAATTTCTCTTTAAAATCCTTTTCGGAAATGATTCTTTCAAAATCCTTTAAATTGTTTACAATATACTCCCTGATTTTTTGAACCTGCTTTGTATCAGGCATATAAATACCTCCAAAGATCGCCAGGTGTTCAGGGCTCAATTCAACATATAATCCCGGGTATGATTTATCCTTCCTGCCTGTTTTTGAGATGATAGCAGAATTAAACAATTTATAAGGTGTTTTATCTTTTGAAAAACGAATATCCCTGTTGATTCTAAAAATTGCGTTTTTTGGTTCAATTTGCACTTCCGGAGCTTGTTTTGAAACTTCATTAATCAAATCATTAACAAAAAGCTTGAAAGGTTCCCTCACAACCTCCTCGTATCTTTTTCTATTTTGATCAAACCATTCTTTATTATTGTTTGCGGCAAGTTCCTTAAAAAAATTCAGGTAATTTTCTGTGAAATATTTCATACTCAGTTAGTTTTAGAACTTATTAAGTTACGAAAATTCATAGAGAAGGTAAAAAAGCTTACAGAATTTTACCCTTTAATATAATCGGGTGGTTTAGCCATGGAATTACAACTCTGGTATGGAAGTGCAGCAACTCAGCAAATTGGAAATATCCATAAGACTATTCAAAAGAAAAAATTTTTAAAATTCACGGGATGACTGCCAGTCACCCTGCGAATAATTAGTCTAAAGTATATTTCAAACTGAACATCACATTTCTTCCCGGCATTGGAACTAAATTGGTTTCGGTATATTCTTCATCCAAAATATTATTGAATATTGCCGAAAATTCAAAATCTTTGTAGTTTGATGTAAGTTTGGCATCAAAAACATTATAACTGATACCATCAGGCCTTTCAACAAATCGATATGCTAAATTTTGACGTAAAAATGATAAAAATTGTGTATCTAAACTCGTGGTAAACTGGTGTTTCATTGAGTTAAGTGAGTACTTTGAAAAAGGGAAGTCGCTTTGATGTATATCATCGTCTAAATAAGTATACCCCATATTAAGCACCTGAATATATTTTACCAGGTTAAATTTATATTTTAAAGAACTTTCAATTCCCTTGGTTGTAACATTTTGAATGTTTTCTGCTTGCCATTTATCATCTTCATGACTCTTTACATAATCTATCAGATCATCTGAATCTCTGTAAAAAAATGCCAGATCTGCTATCATATTTTTGCTGATAAACTTAATCCCTAATTCTTCGGTCAAGGCACTTTCGGGATTTAAATCCGGGTTACCCAGTTCAGTTCTACTATTATAATACAAGTCTGTATAAGTAGGTATTCTATAAGTATAACCCATATTTCCGTAAAGCTTAATTTTATCAGACAGATCATACCCGATATCAATTCCCGGAAAGGTCTGAAAATCAAAATCGGAATAGTAAGTAACTGCCACACCGGGTGTTATGTCGAGATTTTCATCAAATAACTCAAATCTTTGTTCTAAAAAAGTCGTTACCATCATCCGGTCATGATCCCCCAAATTATTACTTGCAACAAAAACTTTGGCAATATCTACACCAAAACCAGTTATACCAAGTTTAGATCTGTACGTGGCATCTAAAGCTGTACCTACCTTATTGGTAATATGATGATTTCTGTAAACTTCGGGGTTATGCCGAAGGTAAACATACATATCCTGACCGCGTTTCCAGTATGCTTTCGGTTTAAAAGTAAAATTATCAGATACAAAAGAAGTTGAAACACCTACCAGACTCGACTGTGTCTCTTCATATTGGTCTTTTGCTTCGGGACTTGCATAAAACCCATTTGCACCAAATTTACGTTCCATAAATGTGGTAATTACATCAATTGGTATTTTTTGAGTATTGAATTTACTTTTTATAAATACATTTTGATTTTCAAAATCGGTATTATATCGATAACCATCAGATGTTTCTCTTGAATAATGTGCCTGAAAAGATGAATTTTCAAGTCCTACAGACCCTGTCAATGCAATTTTATCATGATGATATGAACCATAAGAAGCTTCAGCAATAACAGAATTTTTAACATTATCCTTTGTGATAATATTAATCGCTCCGGTAAATGCATTTTGGCCGTAAACTCTTGCAGCCGGGCCTTTAATGATTTCAATTCTTTCAATATTTTCCAGTGGAATCATCATATTCATGGAATGATGTCCGGTTTGTGGATTTTCTGTCTTAAACCCATCTATTAACACCAAAGTTTGATCAAAACTACCCCCACGAATATATAAATCTGATTGCATTCCTTCCACTCCTCTTCTGCGAACATCAACACCGGCAACCTGTTGTAACAGATCTGCTACATTGGTTGCTGTAGTGTTTTTAATATCTTCTTTTGATATTATCAGAATAGTTCGTGAATCTTCAGAAAAAGGTATTTCAATTCTGGAAGATTTTAGCATAACCTCATCTAAATTTTCTACTTGTTCATTTTGAGAAAACAGGAAATTGAATCCAGATAGAAGTAATAATACAAATAAAAAACTATTTTTCATGTCAATTATTTATTAGCAGGCGAAACTACAAAAAGCCGATTTATTATTAAATATTTTTGATCAAAAAATAGAGGTTTTCATGATTCTTTCAGCATTTGATGTTGACAAATCCTATCACTGATCCAATATTTTTATATTTTTATTTGTAAAAATAATTGGCAAATGAACGAAAGCTATACTTAAAAATACTCCCGAATAAGCATAAAATAACAGATCCATTACAGAAACCGGTATCCATATTGAAATCGCCCCAGGAAAAAGTAAGAATATCTCAGAGAAAATTACCGAGACTGCATACAGGATCCATACATACACACTGATCTTTTTTCCCAAAAACACCCAGATAAAAGGTATATATAATGCTAAAAATAAAAAGTGAAGGTATGCAATCAATACGAATCGGTTGCTTACAACAAGATCGGCAACCCAGGGAAATGACCCCGCAAAATTGACAATTGTAACGGTTAAAACCAATAAATAAATATTCCTCAGGTTTCTGTTAGAATTGTAAAAAAAAGACCTTAAGTGAAAAAGCACGGCAAAGAGCATCACAGAACCCAATCCTCCGAAAAGTTGTATCAACCAGTTATCAAAACTGTAATCGAGCGTATGCGCATAAAGGAAGAACAGACTTAAAACTATAATGAGAACATGAAACTTATTTAAAATTACTGTAGCTTTTTTAAACAACAAAGCCAGCATCCAGGTAAAATAAACTCCCAAAAACTGAAAATGCAGATAAAAGAAAACCGACTGCTGATACCAGGGAGAATCTCTCATATCAAAAACCATCAAAGGGCCTAAAGCATACGGCCCAAGAGAGGATAAAAAATGAAAAAATATTCCCGATTTTACCAAAAGAACCAGTTCTTTATTTCCTTCCAACCTTTTCCATAATCGGATCAATAAAATATAACTGATCCACAAATGCAGGGTTGAAAACAAAATGGAATAAAAAGCATATCCCTGATAGATAAATGCAACGATCATAGCTGCCATAGAAACCTGCATAGATATATAGTACCTGAATGAAATCCTATCCATCTTCCGTGAAAAATTTAACCAGACCAAGATCAGTATTGCATTGAATAGCAAACCTAACAACATACCATGCGAGTGGGCATGTAGGTAATTTTTATAAGAAAATGACGAGAAAATGACAGCTCCGGTGTGTGCATAGCGCAATAGAAGTCCTATAAAAGCGCCTATCAAACCAAAAATTATTGGGAAAATCCAGAGTTTTTTAGGAAACATATATGATGAAAGTAAAAAACGCCGAACAATGTTCAGCGTTTATTTTAATATTTAAGCCTCGCCTGTTGGTCCAAAATTCATAGGGATTGGAGGTTGTTCATATTCCTGAATTTCACCGTGAACCTGTTCAAATTTATGGACATTATCAGCCAAAGCTTTCATCAATCTTTTGGCGTGTTGCGGAGTTAGAATGATACGAGATTTCACCTTTGCTTTTGGAGCTCCTGGCATTACATTAATAAAATCGACAACAAACTCGGAAACCGAATGGTTAATTATTGCCAAATTTGAATAAGTCCCATCGGCAACACTTTCATCCAATTCAATATTTAACTGCCCTTTATTATCCTTTTTTTCCATACTATTTTTATTAAAAAAAAGCCAAAGTAAAAATACTTTGGCTTTTAAATTTATAATTCAGATTCTACTTGAATGTCATCTTTACTTCCAACGATTATATGATCATAATCGCGCATTCCTGTACCGGCAGGAATTCGTTTCCCTACAATAACATTTTCTTTCAATCCTTCTAAATAATCTTCTTTACCGTGAACAGCAGCTTCGTTTAAAACTTTTGTAGTTTCCTGGAAAGATGCTGCAGAAATAAATGATTTAGTTTGAAGAGAAGCTCTTGTAATACCTTGTAAAATAGGCTCGGCTGTAGCCGGAATTGCATCTCTTGCTATAACTAATTCTTTGTCATTTCTACGTAAAAGGGAGTTTTCATCTCTTAATTGACGAGCTGAAACAACCTGACCTTCTTTTAGAGTCTCAGAATCACCTTTCTCCTCAATTATCTTCATTCCGTAGATATTATCGTTTTCTTCTATAAAATCAGTTTTGTGAACCAACTGACTTTCAAGGAAATTGGTATCTCCGGCATCGACAATTTTTACTTTACGCATCATTTGTCTAACGATCACCTCAAAGTGCTTATCATTGATCTTCACACCTTGTAATCGATATACTTCCTGAATTTCGTTCACCAAGTATTCCTGAACGGCTGCAGGACCTTCGATATTAAGAATATCAATTGGAGTTATCGATCCATCAGATAATGGCATACCAGCTTTTACAAAGTCATTTTCCTGTACTAAGATCTGGTTTGATAATTTGACCAAGTATTTTTTAATATCTCCAAGTTTAGACTCTACGATAATCTCACGATTTCCACGTTTGATTTTACCGAAAGTCACAACACCATCAATCTCTGAAACTATAGCTGGATTTGAAGGATTACGTGCCTCAAACAATTCGGTTACACGAGGCAAACCACCTGTGATATCCCCTGCTTTACCGGCTTTACGAGGTATTTTTACTAAGATCTTACCAGATTCAATTTTATCACCTTCTTCAACCAATAAGTGAGCTCCTACCGGCATTGTGTAAGTTTGAAGAGTTTCTCCCTTACTATTTTGAATTTGTAGAGAAGGAGCAATTTTCTTCTTCTTAGAATCAGAAATTACTTTCTCTTTAAATCCAGTTTGCTCATCCATTTCAACCTGGTAAGTAATACCTTCGATGATATCTTCATAAACTGCAGTACCACTAAACTCGGATACAATCACACCATTATAAGGATCCCATTGACAGATTACTTCTCCTTTTTTGATCTTATGGTTAGATTTAACAAACACATGAGACCCATAAGGTATATTATTAGTACTTAATACAATACCTGTTTTCTCATCAATAATTTTGATTTCGGCTGTACGTGAAATAACTATATCAACTTCATTGCCTTCGGCATCATTAGCTTTTACAGTTTTCAGGTCTTCTATTTTTAATTTGCCATCAAAAGCAGAAGTCATTTTATTATCCTCAGAAATGTTACCTGCAATACCACCAACGTGGAATGTACGAAGTGTTAACTGTGTACCCGGTTCACCAATAGATTGTGCGGCAACTACACCAACAGCTTCTCCTTTTTGTACCGGTTTATTGTTTGATAAGTTTACACCATAACATTTGGCACAAATTCCTTTTTTTGCCTCACAAGTTAAAGCAGAACGAACTTCAACAGATTCTATAGCTGAATTATCAACTGTATCTGCCATTTCTTTTGTAAAGATCTCTCCTGACTCAATGATAAGATCGTCTGTACCCGGAAGGTAAACATCGTGTAAGGAAACTCTACCAAGGATTCTTTCACCAAGAGTTTCAACAATTTCATCATTTTTCTTTAACGGACGAACTTCTAAGCCACGTAAGGTTTCACAATCTTCTTCATTTACGATAACATCCTGAGCAACATCAACCAAACGACGTGTTAAATAACCCGCATCGGCAGTTTTTAATGCTGTATCCGCAAGACCTTTACGCGCACCGTGAGTAGAAATAAAATACTCTAAAATTGATAAACCTTCTTTAAAGTTTGACAAAATCGGATTTTCAATAATCTCTCCTCCACCTGCTGTAGATTTTTTAGGCTTAGCCATCAAACCACGCATACCGGTTAACTGACGAATCTGCTCTTTTGAACCCCTTGCTCCAGAATCCAACATCATATACACAGAGTTAAACCCTTGCTGATCTTCGCGTAAACGCTTCATTGACAATTCAGTAAGCCTGTTGTTCGTAGAACTCCAAATATCAATTACCTGGTTATAACGTTCTTTATTTGTAAGCATACCCATATTATAACTCTGAATAATAGAGTCAACCTGGGAATTTGCTTCTTCAATCATTTTGTGTTTTTCCTCAGGGATAATGATATCTCCTAAACTAAATGATAAACCTCCTTTAAATGCAAACTGATATCCCATATTCTTAATATCATCTAAGAATTTACCGGTTGTTGGAACATCGGTAACTTTAAGGATATTTGCTATAATATCTCGTAATGATCTTTTGTTAAGTACTTCATTAATAAAACCGGCCTCTTTTGGTACAACCTCATTGAACAAAACTCTACCTACAGTAGTTTCAATAATTTTATTTACCAATTCTCCATCTTCATCAAGGTCTTGTCCTTTTACTTTAATAGCGGCATTTAAATTAACTTTCTTTTCATTAAAGGCGATTTTAACCTCTTCTAATGAATAGAATGTAGTTCCTTCACCTTTAATTCTAACTTCATCGGTTGATCTGCGCTCTTTGGTCATATAATATAATCCTAATACCATATCCTGAGAAGGTACGGTAACAGGTGAACCATTTGCAGGGTTCAAAATATTATGTGAAGCTAACATCAATAATTGTGATTCAAGTATTGCTTCCGGCCCTAGAGGTAAATGAACTGCCATTTGGTCACCATCAAAATCGGCGTTAAATGCGGTACATACCAAAGGATGTAACTGAATAGCTTTCCCCTCGATCATTTTAGGTTGGAAAGCCTGGATACCCAAACGGTGAAGCGTAGGAGCACGGTTTAATAATACAGGATGTCCTTTCAAAACATTCTCTAAGATATCCCATACGATCGGCTCTCTTTTATCAATAATTTTCTTAGCAGATTTTACAGTTTTTACAACACCTCTTTCAATTAATTTTCTAATGATAAAAGGTTTGTAAAGTTCTGCCGCCATATCTTTTGGCAATCCACATTCATATAATTTTAATTCAGGTCCTACAACAATTACCGAACGAGCAGAATAGTCAACACGTTTACCTAATAAGTTTTGACGGAACCTTCCTTGTTTACCTTTTAAGGAGTCAGATAATGATTTTAACGGACGGTTAGATTCGGTTTTAACCGCTGATGATTTACGTGTGTTATCAAATAATGAATCTACAGATTCTTGTAACATACGTTTTTCATTACGTAAGATCACTTCCGGAGCTTTGATCTCCATTAATCGTTTTAAACGATTATTTCTGATGATAACTCTTCGGTAAAGGTCATTTAAATCAGAAGTTGCAAATCTACCTCCATCCAATGGAACCAACGGACGTAATTCTGGCGGTATAACCGGAACTACTTTCATGATCATCCATTCAGGTTTATTTTCCTTTCTGGTATTGGCATCTCTAAAAGCTTCCACAACGTTTAAGCGTTTTAAGGCCTCCATCTTACGTTGTTTTGAAGTTTCAGTATTTGCTTTATGTCTTAATTCATATGATAATTCATCAAGATCAATTCTTGCCAGAAGATCAATTAAACAATCTGTACCCATTTTAGCAATAAATTTGTCCGGGTCAGATTCGTCAAGATAAAGATTCTCCTGAGGTATGGTTTCTAAGATATCTAAATATTCTTCTTCCGTCAGGAAGTCCATTTTTTGTAATGGTTCTCCTTCAGCATTTTTAGCTATACCGGGTTGAATTACTACATAGCGTTCGTAGTAAATGATCATGTCTAATTTCTTAGACGGCAAACCTAATAAGTAACCCATTTTATTTGGTAAAGATTTGAAGTACCAAATATGTGCTACAGGAACAACCAAATTGATATGTCCTACTCTATCTCTTCTTACTTTCTTTTCGGTAACTTCAACTCCACAGCGGTCGCAAATAATGCCTTTGTATCTTATTCTTTTATATTTACCACATGCACATTCATAGTCTTTTACAGGACCAAAAATTCGCTCACAAAACAACCCGTCTCTTTCAGGTTTATGTGTACGATAATTAATAGTTTCAGGTTTTAACACCTCTCCCCTTGAATTTTCAAGAATAGTTTCAGGTGAGGATAAACCAATAGTAATTTTGTTAAACTTTTTAACAGTGTATTTATCTTTTTGTCTTGCCATGGTATAATGGGGAAAAAAATTAAATGAAATTTTTATAAATAACTGTAAGAAGAATTTCTCCTTCTTACAGCTTATTGAATACTTTTACTCTTCTAAAGAAACGTCTAAACCTAAACCTTTCATTTCATGCATTAATACATTAAATGATTCAGGTAAACCTGGTTCAGGCATTGGTTCTCCTTTAACGATCGCTTCGTAAGTTTTAGCTCTACCCATTACATCATCAGATTTAACGGTTAAAATCTCTCTTAATGTAGCCGATGCTCCATAAGCTTCAAGAGCCCATACCTCCATCTCACCAAAACGCTGACCACCAAATTGTGCTTTACCACCAAGAGGTTGTTGAGTAATTAATGAGTATGGCCCAATAGAACGAGCATGCATTTTATCTTCAATCATATGGCCAAGCTTGATGATGTAAATTACACCAACGGTTGCAGGCTGGTCGAATCGCTCACCTGTTCCTCCATCATACAAGTATGTATGTCCGAAATCAGGGATACCTGCACTTCTGGTTAATTCGGTGATCTCATCAATATTAGCTCCATCAAAAATTGGCGAAGCATATTTCTGCCCAAGATTCTGACCTGCCCAACCAAGAACAGTTTCATAAATCTGACCTATATTCATACGAGATGGTACACCAAGCGGGTTCAATACAATATCAACCGGAGTTCCATCTTCTAAGAAAGGCATATCTTCTTGACGGACGATTCTTGCTACAATACCCTTGTTACCATGACGTCCAGCCATTTTATCACCCACTTTCAATTTACGTTTTTTAGCAATGTAAATTTTAGCAAGTTTTAAGATACCTTTTGGTAATTCATCTCCTACTGTGATAGCAAATTTCTTACGACGAAGTGAACCTTGCAGGTCGCTAACTTTAATTTTATAATTGTGAATTAATTGATTTACCAGGCTATTCAAATCATTATCAGTTGTCCAAACACCTTTTGTTAAGTGTTCAAAATCCACAACTGAATTCAGCATTTTAAGAGTGAATTTCTTACCTTTTGGCAGAATTTCTTCACCAAGGTCATTTAAAACACCCTGAGAGGTTTTTCCATTGATCAATGAAAATAATTTTTCGATCAATCGTTCTCTCAGTTGTTCAAATTTTACAGAAAATTCAATTTCCAAACTGGCAATATCATCTTTTTCTTTTATTCTTTTCGCCTTATCTTTAATGGCTCTTTTAAATAATTTCTTATCTATTACCACACCTCTTAACGATGGCGAAGCTTTTAAAGATGCATCTTTTACATCACCGGCATTATCACCAAATATAGCGCGTAATAATTTTTCTTCAGGTGTAGGATCTGATTCACCTTTTGGTGTAATCTTTCCAATTAAAATATCACCCGGTTTGATTTCGGCACCAATTCTGATCATACCATTTTCATCCAGATCTTTGGTAGCTTCTTCACTAACATTCGGAATATCTGCGGTAAGTTCCTCTGCACCTAATTTTGTATCTCTTACTTCTAACGAATACTCATCAATATGAATAGAGGTAAACAGGTCATCGCGAACAACTTTTTCAGAAATAACGATTGCATCCTCAAAGTTATACCCTTTCCAAGGCATAAAGGCTACTTTCATGTTTCTACCTAAGGCCAATTCACCTTTCTCAGTAGCATATCCTTCACATAATACCTGACCTTTGATTACTTTATCCCCTTTCTTTACAATTGGGTGCAAGTTGATGGTAGTACTTTGATTTGTTTTTCTAAACTTGATCAAATCGTAAGTTTTACTGTCGCTGTCAAAACTCACTACTCTCTCATCTTCTGATCGTTCGTATTCAATTGTAACCTGATCAGAATCTACATAAGTTACAACTCCTTTGCCTTCTGCATTGATCAAAATACGTGAATCTTCTGCCACTCTTCTCTCTAAACCTGTACCAACAATAGGTGCTTCAGGTTTCATCAAAGGAACTGCCTGACGCATCATGTTTGATCCCATCAAAGCACGGTTCGCATCATCGTGTTCCAGGAACGGAATTAACGATGCAGAAATCGATGCTATCTGATTTGGAGAAACATCCATATAGTTAATATCCGTTGGTTCAACAACAGGATAATCAGCACCTTCACGTGCAACTACTTTATCATCTTTAAGTTGTCCTTCTTCAGTAAAATCTAAATTCGACTGGGCGAATTTCATATCCTCTTCTTCTTCGGCACTTAAATAAGTCGGATCATTTTTTATATCAACTTTTCCTTCAGTAACCTTACGGTAAGGAGTTTCAATGAACCCTAAATTATTTACTTTAGCGTAAACAGACAAAGAAGAAATCAATCCAATATTCGGCCCTTCAGGTGTTTCAATCGGACATAAACGGCCATAGTGCGTAAAGTGAACGTCACGAACCTCAAATCCTGCTCTTTCACGAGATAAACCACCCGGTCCTAATGCTGATAATCTTCTTTTATGTGTGATCTCGGCAATTGGATTGGTTTGATCCATGAACTGAGATAATTGGTTTGTTCCAAAAAATGAGTTAATTACCGAAGACAATGTTTTTGCATTGATCAGATCTATTGGTGTAAACACTTCATTATCACGAACATTCATACGTTCACGAATGGTTCTTGCCATACGTGCTAAACCTACACCAAATTGACTTGCCAATTGCTCACCAACAGTTCTTACACGACGATTTGACAAGTGGTCAATATCATCAACTTCGGCTTTTGAATTGATTAAGTTGATTAAATTTTTAACAATGGTAATGATGTCTAATTTCGTCAATACTCTTTCTTCGATATCAACATCTAACCCTAGTTTTTTATTCATTCTGTAACGTCCAACTTCTCCAAGGTTGTAACGTTGATCAGAGAAAAATAATTTATTAATTACTCCCTTTGCAGTTTCATAATCAGGCGGTTCAGCATTACGTAATTGGCGATAGATATGCTCAACTGCTTCCTTTTCAGAATTTGTAGGATCTTTTTGTAAAGTATTATGGATGATTGCATAATCACCCGACTGGCTGTCTTCTTTATGTAAAAGAATTGTTTTTGAACCAGACTCAATAATTTCTTCAATATGATCTTTTTCAAGAACTGTATCACGGTCTAATACGATCTCATTACGTTCAATAGAGATAACCTCACCGGTATCTTCATCAACAAAATCCTCAAACCATGTTTTTAACACCCTTGCTGCTGTTGTTCTGCCTAAAACTTTCTTTAATCCTGTTTTAGAAACTTTAATTTCTTCGGCAAGGTCGAATATCTCAAGAATATCTTTATCTCTTTCATATCCTATTGCTCTAAACAGAGTTGTAACGGGTAATTTTTTCTTTCGATCGATATAGGCATACATCACCTGATTGATATCGGTAGCAAATTCAATCCATGAACCTTTAAAAGGAATTACTCTTGCAGAGTATAGTTTGGTTCCGTTTGCGTGGAATGATTGCCCGAAAAATACACCCGGTGATCTGTGTAACTGAGATACAACTACTCTCTCTGCACCGTTTATAATAAAAGTACCACTTTGTGTCATATAAGGAATGGTACCTAAATATACATCCTGTACGATAGTTTCAAAATCTTCGTGTTCAGGATCGGTACAGTATAATTTTAAGCGTGATTTTAATGGTACGCTAAAGGTTAACCCTCTTTCAATACACTCTTGGATAGAATATCTGGGTGGGTCAACAAAATAATCTAAAAATTCTAAAACAAAATTGTTTCGGGTATCAGTAATTGGAAAGTTATCCATGAAAGTTTTGTATAAACCTTCATCACTTCTCTCATCTGATTTTGTTTCTAACTGAAAAAAATCCTGGAATGATTTTATTTGTATATCCAAAAAATCAGGATATTCAGTAAACAATTTAGTTGATGTGAAGTTTTTTCTTGGGTTATTATTTTGTTTCGTTGCCAATGGAGAATAAATTTAAATTAAAGTATAAGAACGAATATATATGCAAAACGGTTTAGGTCTAGAGGTAATTACCCTAAAGACCTAAACCTTAAGTATTTGAAAAGCTTTACTTATTTAAGCTCTACTTCAGCTCCAGCTTCTTCTAAAGATTTTTGAAGACCTTCTGCCTCATCTTTAGATACACCTTCTTTGATTGGAGCAGGTGCGCTATCTACAATTCCTTTAGCTTCTTTAAGACCTAAACCGGTTAATTCTTTAACCAATTTAACAACTGCTAATTTAGATCCTCCGGCTGCCTTAAGAATAACATCAAATTCTGTTTTTTCTTCAGCTGCTGCTTCACCACCAGCTGCTGGTCCGGCTACTGCCACAGCTGCTGCTGCAGGCTCAATACCATACTCTTCTTTTAAAATATCTGCCAATTCATTAACTTCTTTTACTGTTAAGTTAACTAATTGTTCTGCGAAATCTTTTAATTCTGCCATTTTCTTTAGTTTTTAAAAATTTTATTATTTAGTTATTGTGTGTATTTATTCTTTTTCTGATAAAGTCTTCAGGATACCTGATAATTTACCTCCACCTGATTGAAGTGCTGAGATAACATTTTTAGCAGGTGATTGTAAGATACCAATGATATCTCCAATCAATTCTTCTTTAGACTTGATGCTAACAAGTGCATCTAATTGATCATCGCCAACATAAACTGATTCTTCAACGTAAGCTCCTTTTAAAATAGGTTTTTTAGAGGTTTTTCTAAACTCTTTAATAACCTTTGCAGGTGCATTTCCAGTTTCAGAAAGCATGATCGAAGTATTACCTTTTAAAATTTCAGGTAATTCTCCAAAATCTTTATCAGATTTTTCCATTGCTTTTGCAAGCAATGTATTTTTAACAACTGCCAATTTTACGTCGGCTTTAAAACAAGCTCTTCGTAAATTTGATGTTACTGTAGCATCCAGCTCAGAAATATCTGCCAGATAAATTACTTTACTATCAGTTAATTTACCAGTTAAGTCTTCTATTACTTGTGCTTTTTCTTCTCTTGTCATAATATGAATATTTAACTGATTAAACTGAAACTGTTTTAGCATCAATTGCTACACCAGGACTCATAGTACTAGACATAAAAATGCTTTTAATATAAGTTCCTTTTACAGTTGCTGGTTTTAATTTAACCAAGGTTTGAATTAACTCACTTGCATTATCTGCAATCTTGTCTGCGTCAAAAGATGCTTTACCTATAGATGCATGAACGATTCCTGTTTTATCAACTTTAAAATCGATCTTACCACCTTTTACATCTTTTACTGCTTTAGCAACATCCATAGTTACTGTTCCAGTTTTTGGGTTTGGCATTAAACCACGAGGCCCTAAAATTCTACCTAAAGGTCCTAATTTACCCATTACACTTGGCATCGTTACTATAACGTCAACATCTGTCCATCCTCCTTTAATTTTTTGAAGGTATTCATCTAATCCTACGTAATCAGCACCGGCTTCTTTTGCATCAGCTTCTTTATCCGGAGTTACTAAGGCAAGAACTTTCACATCTTTACCTGTTCCGTGAGGCAATGTTACCACCCCTCTTACCATTTGGTTTGCTTTACGCGGATCTACACCTAAACGTACTGCTACATCAACGCTTGCGTCAAAGTTTACGTTGGTGATTTCTTTTACTAATGAGGAAGCTTCTTTTAAAGTATGTACTACATTAGCATCAACTTTAGCATACGCTTCTTTCTGTTTTTTTGTCAATCTAGCCATCTTTTACGCGTTTTTTACTGGAGCTTCTCCTTTTACTCTAATTCCCATTGAACGAGCTGTACCGGCCATCATTAACATTGCAGATTCAACTGTAAATGCATTTAAATCTACCATTTTATCTTCTGCAATTGTCTTTAACTGATCCCAAGTAACTGTTGCTACTTTTTTACGGTTAGGCTCACCAGATCCTTTTTTCACTTTCGCTGCTTCTAAAATTTGAACTGCTGCAGGTGGAGTCTTTACAACAAAGTCGAAAGATTTATCTTTGTAAACATTGATTACAACAGGTAAAACCTTTCCTGGTTTATCTTGAGTTCTAGCATTAAATTGCTTACAGAACTCCATGATGTTAACTCCGGCAGCACCCAAAGCAGGTCCAACAGGTGGTGAAGGGTTTGCGGCTCCTCCACGTACTTGTAATTTAACTACTTTACTTACTTCTTTTGCCATTTTAAATAATTTTAAGATAAACAATTGTGGAAGCTTAGTTTATCTATAATTAAAGCGTAACAATCTTATGATATTTTTTCAACTTGCATATAGTTTAATTCCAATGGCGTTTTACGTCCAAAGATCTTAACCATAACTTCAAGTTTTCTTTTTTCTTCGTTGATATTTTCGATGATACCGTCAAATCCGTTAAACGGTCCGTCAATTACTTTTACGGTTTCACCTTTAATAAATGGAATAGCAACATTTTCATTTTGTACTGCCAGGTCATCAACAGTTCCCAACATCCGGTTAACTTCTGACTTTCTAAGCGGAACAGGATCTCCTCCTTTTGTTTCACCTAAAAACCCGATAACTCCTGTAACAGATTTGATAACGTGGGGTACTTCACCGCTTAAATTAGCTTCAATCATGATGTAACCCGGAAAATATACTTTCTCTTTGTTGTATTTTTTTCCGTTTCTAATCTGAATTACTTTCTCTGTCGGAACCAAAACCTGGTTTACAAAGTCTGATAAACCCAATCGAGAAATCTCATTCTCGATATACGATTTGATCTTATTTTCTTGTCCACCAATAGCTCTAACGGCATACCATTTCATAACTGAATCAGACATTGTACTATTTTGTTTTAGTTAAAAAGATTGAAATATTTATCTAAACCTAATTGGAAAAATTTATCTACTGCAAAAATTGCAACTGCAAAGATGATGGTAAACACGGCAACAACTACTGTAGTTTTTTGTGCTTCAGGCCAAGCCATCCATGTTACATTTGATTTTAGCTCTGCAAATGAATCTTTTATATAATTTACTATACCCATTTTTAATTCTTTATGCACGGGTGGAGAGGCTCGAACTCCCGACACCTGGTTTTGGAGACCAGTGCTCTACCAACTGAGCTACACCCGTTTGTTTAATACCGATTTCAGATTGACTAAAAAAAGTATTTTGGTGAATTATTTTGATAAAAGATTATTGATAAAAAATTTTAATAAACTCTTAACAAAACTTTTTTTATAAGTCAACAAAGGTATCCGTCAAATTTGACAGACACCTTTTTTGAACTTATTATATTTACATTAGAATATTAATCTAATATTTCAGTTACCTGGCCAGCACCTACTGTTCTACCACCTTCACGGATAGCAAAACGTAAACCTAAGTTTAATGCAATTGGTTGGATAAGATCAACTGTAATAGTTAAGTTATCACCTGGCATAACCATTTCTACACCTTCCGGTAAATTAATAGTACCTGTAACGTCAGTTGTTCTTACATAGAACTGAGGACGGTAGTTTTTATGGAATGGAGTGTGACGTCCACCTTCTTCTTTTTTCAAAACATAAACCTCAGCTTTAAATTTAGCGTGAGGAGTTACAGAACCTTGCTTACAGATTACCATACCTCTTTTAATCTCAGCTTTATCGATACCTCTTAATAAAATACCTACGTTATCTCCGGCTTCACCTCTATCTAATATTTTACGGAACATCTCAACTCCTGTAATAGTAGAAGTTAATTTTTCAGCACCCATACCAATAATATCAACGGAATCTCCGGTATTAGCTACACCAGTTTCAATTCTACCTGTAGCAACAGTACCACGACCTGTAATTGAGAATACATCTTCAACAGGCATTAAGAAATCTTTATCAACATCTCTTTTTGGTAATTCGATCCAAGAGTCAACAGCATCCATCAATTCCATAACTGTTTCAACCCATTTTGGCTCACCGTTCAATGCACCTAAAGCAGAACCGGCAATTACAGGACCATTATCTCCATCATATTCATAGAAAGATAATAATTCTCTAATTTCCATTTCAACTAACTCAAGTAATTCCTCATCATCAACCATGTCAACTTTGTTCATGAAAACAACCATTCTAGGAATACCTACCTGGCGACCTAATAAGATATGCTCACGAGTTTGTGGCATTGGTCCGTCAGTTGCAGCAACAACCAAAATCGCACCGTCCATTTGTGCAGCACCAGTTACCATGTTCTTTACGTAATCCGCGTGACCAGGACAGTCAACGTGTGCGTAGTGACGATTAGCAGTTTGGTACTCAACGTGTGCAGTATTAATAGTAATACCTCTTTCTTTTTCCTCAGGAGCATTATCGATTTGATCAAAATCTTTTACTTCAGAAAGTCCTTTTTCAGCTAATACTTTTGTAATAGCAGCTGTTAAGGTTGTTTTACCGTGGTCAACGTGTCCAATAGTACCGATATTTAAATGCGGCTTGGAGCGATCAAAAGTTTCTTTTGCCATGATTGTTAAATTTTATCTTAGTTATATAATTAGTGTTTAAATTAATTCTGTATGAAGTTTTATTTAATTGATTAGCATTATTTATTTTTAAGAATTTTACTTCCTTAAATTAATCATTCGACATGAACACCTGGTCTTTTACCAATTATCATGCCGTTTAAATAAATTTTCAGAGCCAATGACGGGATTTGAACCCGTGACCTCTTCCTTACCAAGGAAACGCTCTACCCCTGAGCTACACCGGCTTAATATTTGTGGGAACCGGAACCTCTCTTTTATATTTGCGCTCAAGAACAAATTTACTCAGGACAGGTTTTTACCCATTTTACAACATCTTCACAAACAAACATCTTCTTTACAATGTTGTAAAAAATTGAGCGGGAGACCGGGCTCGAACCGGCGACAGTCAGCTTGGAAGGCTGAAGCTCTACCAACTGAGCTACTCCCGCTTATATTTTTAAAATATTCTCTTAATTTCAGAATTGCAAAATTAAGGAAAATTTTTCAAAAAATTTAAAAAAATGTGGGGAGAGCAGGATTCGAACCTGCGAAGACTAATGTCAACAGAGTTACAGTCTGTCCTCGTTGGCCGCTTGAGTATCTCCCCAATTTTTATTTTATTACTTCAAAGAACAGAGCCGATGGAGGGACTCGAACCCACGACCTGCTGATTACAAATCAGCTGCTCTAGCCAGCTGAGCTACATCGGCATTCTTATTTTTTTTCAAAAAAAACAACAAATCTTTTAAATTAATTTGTTGATTCTGTTATAAAAAAACAAACCGCTTTTTCTAACGGTTTGCAAATGTAAAAAGTTTTATAGTTTCTGCAAAACTTTTTTATTTATTTTTTAAAAAAATTATGCTCTTTGTTTTTCCTTTTTTTTAACTACCTGCTTTTTAAGAGCATCTACTGTTAAACTAATACTCTCTTCAAATGTTTTTGCCTGTTTATTTGCGATTAAATCATTTCCCGGAATCAAAACTTTCATATCAGTTATCTTATTTTCCTTTTCACTGGTCTTTTGAACCTTTAAAAAAACTTCTGCACCAAGTATTCCATCATGATACTTTTCTAAACTTGAAACTTTCTTTTCAATAAACTTTACCAAATCTTTGTCAATATTAAAATTAACAGACTGCACAGATACTTTCATATTTAATAGTTTTTATTGCTCCTTGGGTGAGCACGGTTATATAATTGTTTTAATTCGTTTAAACTGTTATGCGTATAAACTTGTGTCGAAGCCAAACTCGAGTGCCCAAGTAATTCTTTTACTGAATTCAGATCGGCTCCTTCATTTATTAAATGTGTGGCAAATGAATGCCTGATTATATGCGGACTCTTTTTAACTTTCGAGGAAACATTACTAAAATACTCATTTATTATTCTGTAAACAAGTGTAGGATATGTTTTTTTACCCTTTTCTGTTATCAAAAAATGATCATCCTTTACTTCTAATTCCTCTTTCAATTCATTGTACTTTTCAATAGTTTTACAGACTGAATTTAACAAAGGAATATATCTCTCTTTATTTCTTTTTCCCAAAACCTTTACCAACTGGTTTGACAGGTCAACATCTGAGTTTTTTAAAGAAATTAATTCAGCTCTTCTCATCCCTGTAGAATACAACAATTCTACAATCAGTTTGTTTCTTACATTTTTAAAATCAACTTCCTCCTGTAAAGCATTTATCACCAAATTAATTTCGTCAGAAGTAAATGGTACCGTTACTTTTTTTGCAACTTTAAGTGCTTTGTGATTTTGTAAAGGATTATTCTTTATTTGCTTTGTTTTTATTAAGAAATTATAAAATGTCTTTAATGAACTTATTTTCCTGTTGATCGTACGGTTTATTAACCCTGTATCTACCATCTCAACAATCCACGACCTAATATATGTATATGGTACGTTATCTATATTCGTTTCATTAAAATTTTCTTTACAGAATTCCTGAAAACGAAGTAAGTCTTTTTTGTAAGCTGTTACTGTATGAAGAGAATAATTTTTCTCAAATTGTAAATACTCTATAAATGAAGAAATACTCAAATTCAATATTCTTTATAAAAAATGTGATTAAACAATGAATGAAAGGGGAATGAAAGATTTTTTAGTTACACCATGTACCAAATTTACAAAAATTAAATTAATATCACCTCTTAGAAAACAAAAAAATCCGTAAGTAAAAAAATTACTTACGGATCTAATATCTTTCCATATATTTAAACTTCCACTAACTTTTTTCTTCGTTAGTTCTTATATTTTGAATATATTGTGCTTTTTGCAATTGTGCTCTTTTTGCAATTGAAGGTTTTGTAAACTGCTTACGTTCACGTAATTGCTTCATTGTTTTCGTACGATCAAATTTTCTTTTAAAACGTTTTAACGCTCTATCAATATTCTCACCATCTTTTACCGGAATAATCAACATAGTATTGCACCTCCTTTCAAAAACATACTTTAAAATTTTAATAGTTATTTTTTGGGCTGCAAATATACAATTAATTGACAAACAATAACTTTTTTATTGTTTTATTTTTAACCCAAAAATATTTACACCACAATTGTTTCAAAAAAAGAGAAAGTCAGGGTATTAGTTTTTCACTTCGTATATAAAAAAGAATAGCTCCTACAATACCTACAGCGGCAGTTACCGGGAACACCAAAACACCTAAAAGAAAAAAGAACACATGCATCAATTCAAATATAAAGAAGAAAACGGTATTCTCTTCAAACTTGTGTGTGACAGCATAAAATAAATTATACAATAAAACAGAAATCATAAATCCAACAACAGATATCACCAGCAAGATCATATAATTTTTAATTTTTCGCCAGGGATGAATAATTGCCAGGGTTAGTGCCAATACTCCAAACATCAAAAAGAAAATTCCAAGAGGGTTATCTGCTATACCTATAACAAAGCTGACAGACAGTAATAAACAAGCCAATATTAATAAAGTGACAGTAGTCCTTTTATGCTGTTTATTATCTAATAAGTTTTTAAGATAAGATTTTACTTTGCTCATCACATCAATATTAAACCAATACACTAAGTTTATAATATAAAATTGCTTTTAACAATGATCTACATCATCCAAAACACTGATCTGCATCATTCCTTTTTCCCGAATATCCGTTTAAAAAATGATTTTTTCTTTTTAGTCTTACGTTTCGCTTTTTTAGAAGCTTTATCTGTAGTAATTTCATGTTTTTTGAAAATTCCTTCAAAGAATTTTTCAAAATCAGAGTCATCAACGAAATCATTGCAACCAAAAAATGCACCTGATGCTTCCGGTGATTCAGGGAAGTCTGTAAAATATTCAGTCTTTAACCTTGTATTATTCTGAACTTTTTGAAGTGTTTTAGCAACCAGTGGCATTGCCAGAGTACTTCCGGCACCGTTTGAACCACCAGCAAAGTGGACACTTGGCATACTGGCTCCCACCCTTGTAACAATAACTAAATTAGGATTATAAGCTGCAAACCATGCATCGGCATAATCTTGTGAAGTACCGGTTTTTCCTGCCAAAGGCAAATTCACTCCATAGATATTTTTCATCGAACTGCCGGTTCCTTCTCTCATAACTTTTTGCAGCATCTCATTCATCATCCTGCAGTTTTCCCCTGTGACAACTTCTTTATCTGATTGAACAAACTTATTTTCGTACAAAATTTTACCATCTGAAGTTTTAACCGATCTAATTATTTGTGGTTCAATTTTTTTACCTCCATTGGCGAAAGCCGAATAAGCTATTGCCAGTTCATAAATACTCGCATTTGCAGTACCTAAAGCAGAAGCCGGACTATTAGTCAATTCCTGGCTAAAACCTAAACTTTTCCATGTATTTTCCAAGATATCAAAAGGTGTTTGCAAAAACAAATTTACAGTAGGGATATTCATTGACTTTGCCAAAGACGCTGCAACCGAATAATTCCCACCTATAGATTTATTATAATTTTGGGGCGTCCAGTTATCATAATCCGTAAAGACTATCGAGTCATTACTTAAATAATCACACGGGAGCGTACCATTCTCTAATGCAGCCGCATATAAAACAGGCTTGAACGTAGAGGCTATTTGTCGCTGCGCATAGATCTGGTCATATGGATGTGTACGATGATCAATACCACCAACCCATGACCTTACAGCACCACTTTTGGGATCCAAAGCCAGAAATCCGGCATGCAACAAGGTGAGATCATATTTCAAACTATCTCTCACCGAGATAGAATCCATAAAAAATCCGTTCCAGGAAAACAGCTCCCGCATTTGTTTTTTATCTGTTTCTGTTAAATTCAGTTCTTTGAGCCTGTCTTTGGTTAGATTTTTCAGGTATTTCCTGCCCCATGAAGTATTATACCTCCTTTGCAGCTTTTTTTGCATTTTCCCCAGATGACTTTTATAAGCTTGTAAGGCGTAATTTTGCAATTTGGCATTGAGAGTTGTCTCAATAATTAGCCCACTTGTCTCCAGGTCATAATCAAGGTCAATTCCACCCTGAATTTCTTTTAATATCTCATCCATCTCGTCTTTAACCTGCACCATAAAATAATTAGCAGGTCCTTCCGATTCTAAATTTGCATAATCCATTTCCAGAGTCAGACTTTGCAAAGAATCCGTTTCTTTTCCGGTCAGGTAATCGTACTTATACATTTGTCCCAGCACAATATTTCTCCTGTTTAACGCATTTTCAGGATAGCGTCTTGGATTGTAAAAAGTGTTTGCTTTCAACATACCAATTAAAACAGCTGCTTCTTCCGTTTTAAGATTTTCTGCACTTTTATTAAAATATCTCCTTGAAGCTGATTCAATCCCAAAAACATTTTCACCAAAAGGAACGGTATTCAGGTACATAGCCAAAACCTCATTTTTATTGTAGATCTCTTCCAGCCTGTTTGCCAGAATCATCTCTTTGGTTTTATTGACAGGCATAGACAATGGCCCATAATCACTTCGTCCATACATGTTTTTTGCTAACTGTTGGGAAATTGTACTTCCTCCCCCTGAACTTTTTTGTTGCAGAATCAGTGTTTTGATCATCACGCGAATAAGGCTTTGTGTATCGACACCTCCGTGTTCAAAAAACCTTGCATCTTCAGTTGCAACCAGAGCGTTAATTACACTTTTGGGTAGTTGATCATATGAAATATTGGTACGGTTTTCATCAAAGAATTTACCTATAAGCTCCTTATCTTCAGAATAAACCAGAGAAGCAGATTCGTTTTTAAAACCTTTTAACTCGTCTTTAGAGTATAAATGACCAAAAACACCGTAATAGATCGACCCAAAGAATAATCCGATCAGAATCAAGATTAAAACAAATAGTTTTAGAAGTAATTTTATCAGCTTTTTAAACATGCCGGCAAATTAAAATGAAATTTAAAGAAATCCTGAAGCTTCTATCAATTAATGAT
>JBDLIB010000032.1:0-22315 GCA_039715085.1 Bacteroidota bacterium
ATCTTCAAATTGATTCATTTTCAAATTACCTACTCATGATGGTAAGGCTCATTCTTTAATATAGTAAAAGCTCTATAGATCTGTTCCACTACAAATAAACGGATCATTTGATGTGAAAATGTCATTTTTGAAAGAGAGATCTTACCGGTAGCTTTTTTATATACTTCGTCAGAAAAACCATATGGACCACCAATTACCAAAACCATTTGTCGAACACCGGCATTCATTTTCTTCTGTAAAAATTTGGAAAATTCTATCGATCTGTATTCCTCTCCTTTTTCATCTAATAAAATTAAAATATCGGTAGGGCTAACTTTCTTTAAGATCAACTCACCTTCTTTTTCTTTTTGCTGATCTTTTGATAGTTTTTTTACATTTTTAATATCAGGAATGACTTCTATTTCAAATTTAATATAATGTTTTAGCCTTTTCTCATAAGTCTGAATTAAAGATTGCAGATTCTTATCGTCTGTCTTACCTATTGCTAAAAGTTTGATTTTCATTTGTAAAAAATTTATCCTGTAAATATAAAAACTTATTTTTGCAATGAAATTAATAGATCAGTCAACAATTAGAAGTATATCATTTAAAATATCTCATTTTAAATCCTTTGAACTTTTGACTTTGAACTTTTGAACTTGTAAAACAAACCTATGATCAGTAAAGAACAATTTGAAAAAGAGTTGCAACTCATTATAAAAAACGGAATTAGAGAGGATATTGGCGAAGGTGACCACAGTTCATTAGCATGTATCCCTTCTAACGCCAAAGGACAAGCAAAATTATTGGTAAAAGAAGCCGGAATTATTGCCGGAATTGATTTTGCAAAGATGATCTTTAAAGAAATAGATAAAGATCTGTCTATTGAAACATTCCTTGCTGATGGGGATAAAGTTGAAATTGGAGATGTTGCTTTTTTCGTTACCGGAAGCTCACAAACTATATTAAAAGCCGAAAGATTAGTTCTGAATTCCATGCAGAGAATGAGTGCAATCGCCACAAAAACAAACAAATTTTCTCGACTTTTAAAAGGAACCAATACTAAGATATTAGATACCAGGAAAACTACACCCGGAATTCGGGCTATAGAAAAGTGGGCTGTTAAAATTGGTGGTGGAGAAAATCACCGGTTTGCCTTATACGATATGATCATGTTAAAAGATAATCATATTGATTTTGCAGGAGGTGTTGACAAAGCAATTGAAAAGACCCAAATATATTTGAAGGATAATAATCTGGATCTAAAAATTATTGTGGAGGCCAGAAGTCTCGAAGAAATTAAAAAAATACTAAAACACAACGGAATACATCGAATTTTAATTGACAATTTTAATTATTCCGATACAGAAAAAGCGGTTGCATTGATAGGAGACAAATGCCAGACGGAATCGTCAGGTGGAATCACTTTGCAAACGGCCAAAGCCTATGCCGAATGTGGTGTTGATTATATTTCAAGTGGAGCTTTAACGCACTCGGTAAGCAATATGGATTTGAGTTTAAAAGCGGTATAAAAAGAGAAGAAGTTGAATCGTTAATTTGTGTAACTGTGTAATCGGTAATAATATTTTTCACGATTAAACGATTCAACAAATAAACTTTTTACTTATTACTATCCTTCAGCAAAGGAACAAACCGGAAATCACCAAATTCATGTTTTTCAAATTCTTTTTCTCCTTTTCTGATAATGAGTGTCATAGTTTGAATTCCTTCCCCAACAGGAATTACTAATTTCCCTCCTATTTTTAGTTGTTTTAATAAAGGATTTGGCACGTATGGTGCACCTGCAGTAACAATAATTCCGTCAAAAGGAGCATTTTCAGGCATTCCCAAGTAACCATCACCAAAAGTTAACTTTTTAGGAACATAACCAACTTTAGGTAAAAATTTCTTGGTTCTTGTATAGAGTTCTTTTTGACGCTCGATACTGTAAACCTCCGCTTTCAGTTCAATCAGAACTGCTGTTTGATAACCTGAACCTGTACCAATTTCCAAAATTTTATCATTTGGTTTGATCTGTAATAATTCCGTTTGGAAAGCAACCGTATATGGTTGTGAAATTGTTTGGTCTGCACCTATCGGGAAAGGTTTATCCTGGTAAGCAAAATCTTCAAATCCTGAATCCATAAATAAGTGCCTTGGTACTTTTGAAATTGCCTCCAATACTTTTTTATCTTTAATCCCCTTGGCTTCAATTAGCTTAACTAACTGATTTCTAAGTCCCTTATGTCTTGGTAAATCTTTCATCATATCGCCGTAAAAATAGATAAATAATTTTTTTACAGGTAAGATTTTAAAAATATTTTTTATTTAAATAATTATAGAAAATATTCGAAAAGTATTTTGGCAAACAAGTACAGGTAACGACGGTTTGTTGGTGAGGTTATCTCACATTGTTTGAATACTTTAATCTCAAACAAATATGGTAGCTAGAATATATTTTTATAATAGAAGAATTATATTTCATTAGTTATTTCAATTAATTTTTGGCGAGAAAAGGCACGTAATTTCTCAAAAAAATCAGTAAAATCATTTTCAAATTCCGGGTAATTATTTTTTAGGTCATTTATAGCCAAATGCATTTGTGATTGTTCACCTATACGTTTACTCATTCCCTTCAAAACCTTCTCAATCCCCTCTAAAGTAGCATAACTTGTAAGCCAGTCATATTCTACCATATAAGGCATAATGTTTTGTATCCTTCTCGGAAGAATATCAAAATGAGATTGAAGAGTCTTATAGAAGTCCTCGGAGAATCCTAATAAAGGTATATCCTTATAATCACTCCAGTTCTTTGCCAAAAAATGATCGTAAAATATATCGATTATCACTCCTTTATAGTGTCCGTATTGACTATTTAATCTTCTTTTACTCTGCTTTACAATTGCGTTACTATCTGTAAAGGAATCTATTTGCCTATGCAAAAGTATTCCGACTTGAATTTCTTTAGAGAAATGTAAATAAGTCTTTCCTTTTATTGCATCAGCTATAAAATTTCCTACTTCAATCTCTTCGTTGTCTTCAGACAGGTATATATGTGCAAGGTAATTCATGGATCTATATATGGATAAAAATAGCCAATTAATTTATATGTTTAACAAAAGATTTTTATTAGGAAATTATTAGTCCAAGATGCAATAATGATATAATGATGCAATACTGGAATGAGTTAATGATTCGGTGTTGAGTTTTAAATTATCTTAAATCTTTCCTCACTTCTCATTTTCAAAATAAAAAATTTCTTGAAACGAACTATCCTCGAGGCTCTGCCTCGAGGAATTCTTTTCGATTAATCAATTATCAAATCTTCAAATTAATTTTTTGTGTAACTGTGAAATCGGTCATAATATTTATCAAGATTAAACAATTCAACACTTTGTAAACTTCTTTCCTTCTACTAATGAAATCAGACTTAATTTTCTATTTTTGTAAACCAGGGATGATTCCTCTCCTAAAGAAGGAATTGTGTTTTTATTATTTCACCATTTATAATATAGTATATACTTAACCATATTTTATAAATGTTATTAAATTCATTTTTCTATGTTATCAAAAAAATCAACTTTATCGGCAAAATCTATTTCATTAGAAAACAAATACGGGGCTCATAACTACCACCCGCTTCCTGTAGTTTTAAATAAAGGAGAAGGTGTTTATGTATGGGATGTTGAAGGTAAAAGATATTATGATTTTTTATCTGCATATTCTGCTGTTAATCAAGGTCATTGCCACCCTAAAATAATTAATTCCTTAAAGCAACAGGCAGAAACTTTAACTTTAACTTCGAGAGCTTTTTACAATGACAAGTTAGGTGAATATGAGAATTTCATCACCGGTTATTTTGGCTTTGATAAAGTACTCCCAATGAATACTGGGGCAGAAGCTGTGGAAACCGCTATAAAATTGTGTCGTAAATACGCATATGAGAAAAGGGAAACACCGGAAGAAAAAGCCCAGATTATTGTTTGTGAAAATAATTTCCATGGAAGAACCACAACGATAATCTCATTCTCAAATGATGAAGATGCAAGAAAGAATTTTGGCCCATACACACCCGGATTTATCAAAATACCTTATAATGATGTAAACGCATTAGAAAATGCAATTAAAGATAACGATAATGTTATCGGATTTTTGGTGGAACCGATTCAGGGGGAAGCCGGGGTTTTTGTTCCTCAGGATGGTTACTTGACAAAGGCCAAAGAAGTTTGCAAACAGAATGACGTACTTTTTATTGCCGATGAAGTACAGACAGGCATTGCCAGAACAGGAAAATTATTGGCTGTAGATCATGAAAATGTAAAACCTGATATTTTAATATTGGGGAAAGCACTTTCGGGGGGTGCCTATCCGGTATCTGCTGTTTTAGCAGATGACGAAATAATGGAAGTCATTAAACCCGGCCAGCACGGTTCTACTTTTGGAGGTAATCCTCTTGCAGCTACTGTAGCAATCGCTGCATTGGAAGTTGTTAAAGAAGAAAAACTTGCTGAAAATGCCGAAAAATTAGGTGCAATTTTCCGAAAAGAATTACAAGAATTTGCTGATCATAATGATCTGATTAAACTTGTAAGAGGAAAGGGATTATTAAATGCCGTATTAATTAATGATTCTGAAGACAGCTCAACAGCCTGGGATATTTGTTTAAAATTAAGGGATAATGGTTTACTTGCAAAACCAACCCATGGAAATATCATCAGGTTTGCACCACCTCTAGTAATGAATAAAGAACAGTTAATGGATTGTATTTCAATTATTAAAAAAACTATTTCAGATTTTAAAAAATAGCCTCTTTAATTTGAAAGAGTTTATATTATTGCTATGAATAAGTGAAATAATGATTGAATAGCCTATCAAAAATAAAGCAAGTAAAAAGCCCCAAATGAGAAATCAATTGAGGCTTTTTTTTATGTCAGTATAAGTACACTTTGTACTTTTAACTTTTGACTTTTGACTTTAATACCCTTCCGTAAGGTGTTGTAATTTGACTTTATCTTCTAACCTGATCTTTTTACCTGCAAGTGTAATAAATCCTTCTTTTTTAAATTCAGATAATAACCTTATTGTCGATTCTGTTGCAGTACCAATTGCATTAGCTATTTCCTCTCTAGTTAAAGTGACAGAAATATAACCTTCATTATCTGTCCCGAAGATTCTCTCAAAAAACAAAAGAGATTCCGCCAAACGTTCTCTTACATTCTTTTGGGCCATATTTGCAATAGAGGCATTTGCTTCATCAAGATCTTCCGCAAGAGATTTTGTTATTTCCATAGAAAAATCAGAATTACTCCTAAACAATTCTAAAACTTCTTGTTTTGGAATAAAACATACATCCATTTCTTCAAGGGCTGTTACAGTTAAATGTGCAACAGAATTACTTATAACAGATCGATGTCCAACCAATTCTCCTTTTTTAATAAAACGTACAATTTGTTCTTTTCCATTAGGTGCAAGTTTTGTCAGCTTACACTTTCCATTTCTCAAACAATAAATCCCTTTTAAAGAAGCACCTTCACTAAAAATTACTTCACCTCTTTTAACATGTACAGTTGATTTTGATTTGGATATATCTTTAAGGTCATCTGCCATTACTGAATTCAAAGAATTCAGATCTCTTATAACACACTTTTCACAATTAGAATCCATATAATTTTTTTTACCGGAGCAAATTTATGCAAAATATGATATTTATCACTTTTAAATGTGAAATATTTGTGTGAAATTTGTCAACATCTATCTTTTCTACAAATTATATGCAAAAAGAAACTTGTTACCACTGTGGTGCTGATTGTAATTCTGGTACTATTTATTTTGATGACAAACCCTTTTGTTGCAACGGCTGCAAAACGGTTTATGAGATCTTAAACCAAAATGAACTTACCTGTTATTATGATTTTGAACAAGCTCCGGGAACCATCCCCGCAGAAATTAAAGGTAAATATGATTATCTCGACAATGAAGAAATTGCTGATAAGTTAATTGAATTTAATGACGGTAGTACCTCGGTGGTTAATTTCTATATTCCCAGTATTCATTGTAGTTCATGTATCTGGGTGTTAGAAAATCTAGACCGATTAAACAAAGGAGTTAAGACCACCCTTGTTAATTTTCCTAAAAAAGAGATACGAATTACTTTCAAAAATGAGGAAACATCATTGAAAGACATTGTTGAGTTAATTACGTCAATTGGTTATGAACCATTTATCAGTTTAGAGGATTCTGAGGGTAAAAAAGCAAAAATTGACCGTACTCTATTGTATCAGGTAGCATTGGCCGGATTTGCATTTGGCAACATCATGATGTTATCTTTTCCTGAATATTTTGAAGTAGATGAATTTTGGTTAAACAAATACAAACCATTCTTTAGATTTTTGATGTTTGCATTTTCTGTACCTGTTGTTGTATATTCGGCTAAGGACTACCTTATATCTGCCTACAAGGGTTTAAAACATAATATCCTCAATATCGACGTACCGATTTCACTTGGTATTTTAGTTCTATTCACCCGTAGTACCTATGAGATCATTTCACAAACCGGTCCGGGATATTTTGACAGTTTAACCGGTTTGATCTTTTTCTTATTGCTCGGAAAGGTTTTTCAGCAAAGAACCTATAATTTTCTATCATTTGAGCGTGATTATAAATCGTATTTCCCTATTGCAATAACCAAAATCAACAAAGATAATTCTCACGTTAGTATTCCGGTTCACGAAATAGAGAAAGGGGATCGTCTATTAATCAGAAATGAAGAAATTATTCCAGTAGATGGAATCATGATCAACGGCGATGCACTTTTGGATTATAGTTTTGTTACCGGTGAATCGATGCCAGTCACAAAAATATCGGGTGATAAAGTCTTTGCCGGAGGTAAACAAACAAGCGGGGCTATAGAAATTGAGGTGTTGCAATCTGTTACTCAAAGTTACCTAACACAATTATGGAGCAATGATATTTTTTCAAAAAATAATACCAAAAATATCAAGAATATAACCGACTCTATAAGTAAGTATTTCACAATTATAATTTTATTCATTGCACTTTTTGCAGGAGTTTATTGGTTCTTTATTGATAAAACTATAGCTTTTCAAGTCGTTTCAGCTGTATTGATCATTGCCTGCCCGTGCGCTCTGGCACTTTCTGCTCCATTCGCTTTGGGAAATATGCTTCGAATTTTTGGGAAGAATAAATTCTACTTAAAAAACACAAATGTAATAGAAGATATTTCCAGGATCAATACTTTGGTATTTGATAAAACCGGAACAATAACCACTAATAAAGGTTCTAAGATCAGTTATGAAGGAGAACATTTAAATGATCTTGAAATTGAATCGATAAAGTCTGTTTTAAGATCTTCCAATCATCCTTTAAGCAGAATGCTCTATGAACACCTTCCAAAAACAGAACTAATGGAGGTTAAAAATTTTAAGGAAATACTGGGCAAGGGAATTCAGGGAAGTGTAAATGATCTGGATATTCAATTAGGATCTGCTTCTTACATGGATATTGATCCTGAAATCCTGCTAAGTACCTTTACATATATTAAGGTGAATAATAAACTAAAAGGAAAATATATTTTTAACAATGAATACAGGGAAGGATTGAAAGAGAGTTTTCAAAAACTATCAAAAAATTATGGCCTGTCAATTCTTTCAGGTGATAATGCAGGTGAAAAGCAAAATCTGGAACATCTTTTACCAGAAAATTCACAATTATTATTCAATCAAAAACCTGAAGATAAACTGAACTTCATAAAAAAACTGCAAGAAAAAGAAAACAATGTAATGATGCTGGGTGATGGTTTAAATGATGCCGGAGCTTTGGCGCAAAGCAATGTAGGAATTGCCATTTCAGAAAATATCAATGTCTTTTCACCGGCATGTGACGGAATACTGGATGCAGAAGAGTTTAAAAATTTACCTAACTACATCAATCTTTCCAAAAAATCAATGAGTGTAATTAAAATTAGTTTCGGACTTTCTTTTTTATACAACATTATAGGGATGCTATTTGCGGTAAGCGGTAATTTATCACCAATTGTTGCTGCAATCCTTATGCCTTTGAGCTCAATATCGGTTGTAACATTTGTTACATTAAGTACTAATTTTATCTCAAAAAAAACTTTAAATTCGTGACTGTTAATATTTTGTTAATGAAATTTTAAAAAAACATGACTTATATCATATAAAATTCCATTAACATTTATATTTTTGTTTACACTAAAAAAATCAACGATGAATATTTTATTCATGCTCATAATTATTAGCCTTTTTATAGCAATCATTTTTTTTATCATTTTTGTCAGGTCTGTAAAAACCGGTCAATATGATGATGTTTATTCACCATCTGTGAGAATGTTATTTGAAGACGAAATAGTTAAAGATGAGAACGTTGATGACAACAAAACTAATTCAAAATAATTATTAATCTAACTATCAATTTTTATGGAAAAAGAACAATTTTACTATGACAATAAGATTGTAAGAATGTTTCTGATTGCTACAATTCTATGGGGAGTTGTTGGGATGTTGGTAGGGCTTTTAGTAGCCTTCCTATTTATTTTCCCAAATTACATGGAGGGAATATCCTGGCTCAGCTTTGGCCGTTTACGCCCTTTACATACCAACGCAGCAATCTTTGCTTTTGTAGGTAATTCAATCTTCACAGGAGTTTATTACTCCACTCAGCGTCTGTTAAAAACCAGAATGTTTAGTGATGCTTTGAGTAAAATCCATTTTTGGGGATGGCAACTAATCATTGTTGCTGCTGCAATCACATTACCTTTAGGGTTTAACTCTTCAAAAGAGTATGCAGAACTGGAATGGCCAATTGACATTGCAGTCGTTTTAATATGGGTTGTATTTACAATCAACCTGATTGGAACAATAATAAAAAGACGTCAGCGTCATATTTATGTAGCTATTTGGTTTTATATAGCTACAAACGTAACTATTGCGATACTTTATATTTTTAATAATTTAGAGCTTCCTGTATCTGCTTTTAAAAGCTATTCTGTTTATGCAGGGGTTCAGGATGCACTGGTGCAATGGTGGTATGGACATAATGCTGTAGCATTTTTCTTGACAACACCAATTCTTGGGTTGATGTATTATTTCGTACCTAAAGCAGCTAACAGGCCCGTATACTCTTACAGGCTGTCAATTATCCACTTCTGGTCATTGATATTTTTATACATCTGGGCCGGACCACACCATTTATTATATACAGCTTTACCTGAGTGGGCTCAAAATTTAGGTACCGTATTTTCTGTAATGCTGATCTTCCCATCCTGGGGTGGTATGATCAATGGTTTATTAACATTACGTGGTGCCTGGGATAAAGTTAGAGAAGAGCCTGTATTAAAATTCTTTGTGGTTGCAATTACCGGTTACGGTATGTCAACTTTTGAGGGGCCAATGTTGTCCTTTAAAAATTTAAATGCAATCGGTCATTATACCGATTGGATCATTGCTCATGTACACGTTGGAGCATTAGCCTGGAATGGGTTTATGGCAGCAGGTATGATATACTGGTTGGCACCTAAGCTTTGGAAAACGGACTTATTCTCTAAAAAAATGGCAAACACACACTTTTGGATTGCAACTTTAGGGATCATCTTTTATGCACTTCCACTTTACGTAGCAGGTTTTACTCAAGCATCTATGTGGAAACAATTTAATCCAGACGGGACATTGGTTTACGGTAACTTTTTAGAAACCGTTACACAAATTATTCCGATGTACATGATGCGTGCCTTTGGAGGAACACTTTATTTAACAGGATTTATTTTGTTAGCATACAACATTATAAAAACAGCCAAAGCAGGATCTGCTGTTGAAGATGAGTTAGCAGAAGCTGCTCCATTAAAAGAAATTTCTTCAAAACGTGTTGCCGGAGAGAAAATTCACCCTTGGTTAGAAAGACGCACAATTTTATTTACATTCTTAGTATTTATCGCTGTCGCTATTGGTGGTGCTGTTGAAATTATACCTTTGATGGTAGTTAAATCAAATATCCCGACTATTTCATCGGTGAAACCTTATACTCCACTTGAGCTGGAAGGAAGAGATCTTTATATTCGGGAAGGTTGTAATAACTGCCACTCTCAAATGATCCGTCCTTTCCGTTCAGAAGTTGAACGTTATGGTGAATATTCAAAAGCCGGTGAATATGTTTATGATCACCCATTCTTATGGGGATCTCGTAGAACCGGACCGGACATCCACCGTATTGGTAAAAAATACAACGACAACTGGCATTTTAACCATATGTTAGATCCGAGATTAACCTCTCCGGGATCGATCATGCCACGCTATCCCTGGTTATTTACAAATGATTTGGATATTTCAAATACATCCAATAAAATAAATGCCATGGTAAAATTAGGAGTTCCTTATACACAAATGGAATTGGATAAAGCTGTTTATCTATTACAGAATCAGGCAGCTGAAATAGAGAAAAATCTTAGACAGGACCCTGAATTTGTCAAAAATTATGGTGATGCAAACATGAAAGACAAAGAAATTGTTGCAATGATCGCATATTTACAAAGACTGGGAACAGACATTAAAACTGGAGAAACAGCACAAAACTAAAGTTATGTTAAGATATATAAAACATCATTTAGATACAATTACAGGGGTTGAAATATACCCCATAATTTCTTTGCTTTTATTTTTCGTTGTATTTACTGCAATGTTAATAATTGTTTTAAGAATGCCAAAGAAGAATATCGATGATTTAAGCAATTTACCATTTGATAACGATATAAAAAACAACAATTATGAGTAATAATAATCAAAAAACCGGATGGCAAAAATTAATGCAGTCTTTAACCAAAGCTAATGAACTTGGCAAGGAAGAAGATATAATGCTAGATCATGACTATGACGGAATAAAAGAGTTAGATAACGTACTACCTCCATGGTGGACGGCCGGATTTATAATTACAATTCTTATTTCTATTTTCTATTATACCCAGGTTTTTTTCAATAGTGATAATTATCTACAAGAAAAAGAGTATAATACTGAGGTAGCTGAAGCACAGGCAGAGATTGATGCTTATAAATTGGCAAATCCCGAATTATTTAAAACAGATATATCATTATTAACTGACGATGCCAGTTTGGCCGAAGGTAAAAAAGTATTCGATACTTTCTGCTTAGCCTGTCATATGGCTGACGGAGGTGGTGGAATCGGGCCTAACCTTACAGATGACAAATGGATCTTAGGTGGTGGAATTGAAAAAATTTACCACACCATATCTGAAGGTGGCCGTCCGGGAAAAGGTATGGTTGCCTGGAAGACAAGCATTAGTGCAGAACAGCGCCAACAAGTATCAAGTTATGTAATATCCCTGCAAGGTACAACACCTGCAAATCCAAAAGCAGCTGAAGGTGATATTACTTGGAGCAAACAGTAGTCGTAACTTCATTTCTTCGAAGTACGATGCTGTGTTTTTGATTTTTTTAGTTAGTAGTATGAAAAGGCTATTCTGTAGTTCTAAATTACAAATAGCCTTTTCTAATTTTTTAAAAAATTATGTCACAGGAAAAGGAAAATTTTAGAGATTCTATCGCCACTATTGATGAAGAAGGGCACAGAAATTACATCCATCCAAAAAAACCAAAAGGAAAATTTACAAAATACAGAACCTATGTAGCTTGGTTTCTATTAATAATTTTTATTGCTATGCCTTTTATAAAGGTTAATGGAAATCAATTTTTACTTTTTAACGTTCTAGAAAGAAAGTACAATATTTTTGGACAGCCATTCTGGCCTCAGGATTTCTACTTATTAGTGCTTTCCTTACTGGTTGGGTTTGTTTTTATCATTCTGTTTACAGTAATTTTTGGTAGAATATTTTGCGGATGGGCATGTCCTCAAACCATTTTCATGGAACATGTTTTTAGGAAAATAGAATATGCTATTGATGGTGACAGAGCAAAACAGATAAAACTATCAAAACAACCTATGAATGCCGAAAAGATCTTTAAAAGATCTTTAAAATGGGGGATATTTTTTCTGGTATCTTTCTTTATTTCCAACATTTTTCTAACCTATCTAATTGGCAGTGATAATCTTATCCAATACATCAAAGATGGCCCTCTTGAGCATATGGATACGCTTATTCCTCTATTAATTTTCACACTTGTTTTCCTATTTATCTTTGCTTGGTTTAGGGAACAGGTATGTATTATCGCCTGCCCTTACGGAAGATTACAAGGTGCATTATTAGACAATAAATCTATTGTTGTTGCCTATGACTACAAGCGAGGTGAAAATTCAAATGGAAGAAGTAAAATAAGAAAAGATGAGAACCGCGATGAAAAAGGTTACGGGGATTGTATTGATTGTAAACAATGTGTACAGGTTTGTCCTACAGGAATAGATATAAGAAATGGTACACAATTAGAATGTATTAACTGTACTGCTTGTATTGATGCCTGTGATGAAATAATGGATAAAACTAACTTTGACAGAGGCCTAATTCGCTATGCATCGGAAGATAATATCGCAAAAGGCGAAGAATTTAAGTTCTCGGCCAGAATCATTGCCTACTCGGTTGTATTATCTTTACTTTTAATTGCATTTATAACGCTTTTATTAAACAGAAATGATGTAGAAGCGACCGTATTACGTTTACCGGGACAAATGTACTCAACACAGGGAGATACAATTCAAAATGTTTATACCGTAAAATTGGTTAATAAAACCAACGATATTTATAAAGATTTAGATCTTAAATTGAAGTCTCATAAAGGAAGTATTAAAATGGTTGGCGGGAAAATGAATATGGATAAAAGCAGTTTGAGTGAAAATACTTTATTCATTAAGATCCATAGAAATGATATTAAGAAAGCTAAAGAGAAAATTATAATAGGAGTTTATGACAAGGACAAATTAATCGAAACTACTAAAACTAATTTCCCTGCTCCTATTACAATAAATTAAAATATATTTACTCTAAAAATGCAAAAATATATTTTGTAAAATGTATTTTTGCATTTATTACTCAATGTTATAAACTAACTAAAAATCAATTTATTAATTATGAACATTAAATGGAACTGGGGAACCGGTATTGTTATCGCATTTATCCTTTTTATAATATTCATTATGCAATATGTATATCGTGTTTCAGTAATGGATGAATACAATCATCACCTTGTAACTGAAGAATATTATGAAGAAGAACTTAATTACCAGGAGGAAATTGACAAGGTCAATAAAGCTAATAGTCTTCCCGAGAATGTAAAAGTAATTCATGCAGGCAAAGGGATTTTAATTAAATTTCCTAAAGGTCTTGAAGAAGATAAAATTTCCGGAACTGTTCAATTTAAGCGTTTATCAAACCATAAATTAGATTTTTCTAAAGATATTGAACTTACAGATCATGCATTATTTATTCCGGATAATATTTTGGTTTCCGGAAAATGGGTCATAAAAGTTGACTGGGAGTTTGACGGGAATGAATACCTGCTAAAAGAAAACATTTTTTATTAAAAGAAATATAGTCAAATTATGCTTTATACAGCGTTTATTTTAGGCCTTCTGGGAAGTTTTCATTGCCTTGGAATGTGCGGCCCGATTGCATTTGTATTACCTGTTAACAGGAATAACAAAGCTAAAATGATATGGCAGACTTTTCTTTATCATTTTGGCAGGCTTCTCACCTATTCACTTATTGGATTATTCTTTGGTCTTATTGGTAAGGGATTGTATTTAGCTGGTTTTCAACAGCGATTATCCATTTTGATGGGAGTAATTATGATCCTTTCGGTAATTATCCCTGTAAATATCTTTAATAAGTACAGTATCACAAAACCATTATATAGTACTATCGGAAAGATAAAATCAAATTTAGGTTTATACTTAAATCAAAAATCTGATAAAGCTTTCTTCTTAATAGGGTTCTTTAATGGGTTCTTACCTTGTGGATTGGTTTATATGGCCTTGATCGGTGCTATATCTACAGGAACTTCTTTTATGGGAGCTCTTTATATGTTTATTTTCGGTTTAGGAACGGTACCGTTGATGACAGGAGCTATCATGTTGGGTAATTTTCTAAAACTTTCGGTAAGGAATAGAATTCAAAAAGCAATTCCTATATTTGTAGTAATCATAGGGTTACTATTTATTTTAAGAGGATTGGGACTGGGAATTCCATATATTTCACCCCCTGATACAAAATTAAATATTACAGCTAATGCAAATTCATGTGCTGCGGTTAAATAGATTACATCATGTCAAAGAAGATCAAACTAGATAAAAATGAATTTGAAAGTGTTTCTACCAAAGAAGGATTGCTTGATATAATTCATAAAAAAGATATCAATATCAATAAAGTCTTAAAAACAGTTCATTACGAAGATGAAAAAAGACTTTTGCAAATAGAATTGGTTAAACTTCAACAATGGGTGCAAAAAAACAAAAAACGTGTTGCAATAATTTTTGAAGGCAGGGATGCTGCCGGTAAAGGTGGAAATATACGTAGATTTATGGAGCACCTTAACCCAAGATCTACACGTTTAGTGGCCCTTGCAAAACCTACTGATATTGAAAGAGGTCAATGGTATTTTAGAAGGTATATCCAACATTTACCAAACCCGGGTGAAATTGTTTTTTTCGATAGGAGTTGGTATAACAGGGCTGTTGTAGAGCCTGTTATGGGGTTTTGTAATGATGTACAATACCATCAATTTATGCTTCAATTACCCGAATTTGAACATATGCTATATGAAGATGGTGTTGTCATAATAAAATTTTGGCTTTCAATAACTAAGGGAGAACAAGCAAGAAGGTTTGATGCCAGAAAAGATAATCCTCTTAAACGCTGGAAATTCAGTGAAGTTGATAAAAAAGGACAAATATTATGGGATGATTACACAAAGTATAAAGAAATGATGTTTAGTAAAACCCACACTAACTTCTGTCCGTGGATTATTGTAGAAACCAATGATAAACAAACAGCAAGACTGGAATGCATGAGACATGTTCTTTCTCAGTTTGATTATAATGGGAAAGATGATACTAAAACAACATTATATCCAGATCCGAATGTCATCATGAGATATTTCAGATCTATTCACAAATACGATTAGTAGAAGTTATGGACAAAAAGTTTCAAGAAGAAGATATAAAGATTCTCAACAAAAAAGTATCGCTTACATCATTGTTTCATAACGATGACCCATTGAATTATTCAAAGGCAATTCGTTATTATAATTACACTAAAAAACTAAAAAGGCTTCAAGTTGAACTGATCAAACTACAAGAACATATCATTGAGAATAATCAAAGAGTAATTGTGATTTTTGAAGGTAGAGATGCTGCAGGTAAAGGTGGAGCTATTCGTAGAATTACTGAAAGGATAAATCCACGTCATTTTCGTATTGTTGCCCTACCAAAGCCAAACAAGGAAGAAAGAAGCCAATGGTACTTTCAACGTTATGTCAACAAATTTCCAAAATCCGGGGAAATGTTGTTTTTTGACCGTAGTTGGTACAACCGGGCTGTTGTTGAGCCTGTAAACGGATTTTGCAATGAGGAGGAATACAATATCTTTATGAACCAGGTTAATGACTTCGAAAGGATGATTACCGAGTCTGGTACTCAGTTAGTAAAGATCTATATGTCTATTTCTAAAAAAGAACAAGCCAAACGATTCGAAGAAATTAGAAATAACCCTTTAAAACAATGGAAGATCACTCCTGTTGATATAAAAGCACAGGAACTATGGGATCAATATACCCTATACAAGGACAGAATGTTTGAAAACACAGAAAATAATGGGATCCCGTTTAAAGTCATTAAAGCAAACAGAAAACAAAATGCAAGGATTGAAGCGATAGAATACCTCCTTGAAACAATACCTTATGATAAGGATAGGATTGTTTAATAAATATTATTTTAAAAAATCTTCCAGATCATTATCTAAAATATTATAGTGTGAAGAGTTCATGATCGATTTCCCGTTTGATATCATCAATAATTGAGGAGATTGGTGTGTCACACGGAATTTATATGAAATTACATCAGACAAATCTCTATACTTGATCAAATCTAAAAAGTATAAAGGAAAATCTATTGATTGCTCAATAATTTTCGATTCAAGCCTGCTCAATACACTTCTACTTATTCTGCAAAGACTACTATGCTTATATACAACTACTGTTTGTTGAAATGATAATTTTGTTATTTCATCCAGATGAGATGGCTGGGTTAATTCTCTCCAAAGTGATGTATCTGGTGGAACATCATGTGATTCTTGTTTATGTGAAAAAAGCGTATGGAAGTTCATATGTTTTTTAAAATGAATTTTCAAATGTATTGTTTTTTTAACTAACTTTATATAGGTTTATAAATGTCAATTTGTCTTACTCTACTCCTAAAATACTGTCTTTTTGACAGATAACTATAGAATTCTTAAACTGGAATACTATTTGAAATTCAATTATCGAACTTAAATTTTGACACATGAATTTTAATAATTTCACAATAAAATCACAAGAAGCCATTCAAAAAGCACAACAAATTGCGCATGGATCTGGACATCAGCAAATTGAAAATGCACATATTTTAAAAGGTATTTTTGAGGTAGACGAAAATGTAACTCCGTTTATTTTAAATAAATTAGGAGTAAATATTGATATTTTTAAACAAACATTGGAAAATATCATTCAAAGCTTTCCTAAAGTGGAAGGTGGAGAAATAATGCTTTCAAAAACTGCCAATTCAATGCTTTTGGACGCAAGTAATATTGCAAAAAAAATGAAAGATGAATACGTTTCATTAGAGCATTTAATTTTAGCAATTTTGAATTCAAAAAGTGATACCTCCCGGTTAATGAAGGATAATGGTATCAATGAAAAAGATCTTAAAAGTGCTATCGAAGAATTGCGAAAAGGGAATAAAGTAACTTCTCAATCTGCTGAAGAAACTTACAACTCATTGAATAAATACGCTAAAAATCTTAACGAATTAGCTAATGAAGGAAAATTAGACCCGGTAATTGGCCGGGATGAAGAGATAAGGCGAATCTTACAAATTCTATCAAGACGAACAAAGAATAATCCAATTTTGATTGGTGAACCCGGTACAGGTAAAACTGCTATTGCCGAAGGATTAGCACACAGAATTGTAAAAGGTGATGTACCTGAAAACCTGCAAGATAAAGTGATCTACTCTCTGGATATGGGAGCTTTAATCGCCGGTGCAAAGTACAAAGGGGAGTTTGAAGAACGCCTAAAATCTGTTGTAAAAGAAGTAATTTCTGCTGAAGGCGATATCGTTTTATTCATTGATGAGATACACACTTTAGTAGGTGCTGGAGGCGGACAAGGTGCTATGGATGCTGCAAATATCTTAAAACCTGCTTTGGCAAGAGGCGAACTAAGAGCCATAGGAGCTACTACTCTTGATGAATATCAAAAACACTTTGAAAAAGACAAAGCATTAGAAAGGCGTTTCCAAAAAGTAATTGTTGATGAACCCGATACAGAAAGTGCGATTTCCATATTAAGAGGTATCAAAGACAAATACGAAACTCACCATAAAGTACATATTAAAGATAGTGCGATCATCAGTGCTGTAGAATTATCACAAAGATATATTTCGGATAGATTCTTACCCGATAAAGCTATCGACCTGATGGATGAAGCTGCTGCAAAATTACGTATGGAGATCAATTCAAAACCGGAGGAATTAGATGTTTTGGATCGAAAGATAATGCAACTTGAAATTGAATTAGAAGCCATTAAACGTGAGAACGACAAAAAGAAAATGGAATCTATCAAAGAAGAGTTAGCCAATTTAAAAGAAAAACGAAATGAGATAAATGCCAAATGGACCAGCGAAAAAGAAGTAGTTGATAATGTACAAGCTGCTAAAGAGAATATCGAAAAATATAAATTAGAAGCAGAACGCGCAGAAAGAGAAGGAAATTACGGGCTGGTTGCCGAAATTCGTTACGGAAAGATAAAAGACGAGGAAGAAAAATTAGAAGAATTAGAAAAAGTATTAGACGAAAACCAAGAGAATTCTCTAATTAATGAAGAGGTAACAAGTGATGATATTGCCGAAGTTGTAGCAAAATGGACAGGTATTCCGGTGCAAAAAATGCTTCAAAGCGAACGTGTAAAGCTATTACAATTAGAAGATGAATTACACAAAAAAGTAATCGGTCAGGATGAAGCAATTCAGGCTGTTTCTGATGCTGTTCGCCGTTCAAGAGCTGGCCTGCAGGATAGTAAAAAGCCTATTGGTTCCTTCTTATTTCTAGGAACTACCGGGGTTGGTAAAACCGAATTAGCAAAAGCTTTAGCCGATTATTTGTTTGATGATGAATCTGCTATGACACGAATAGATATGAGTGAATATCAGGAACGACATGCGGTGAGCAGGTTAATTGGTGCACCTCCGGGGTATATTGGATATGATGAAGGTGGACAATTGACTGAAGCTGTTAGGAGAAAACCATACTCTGTAATTCTATTGGATGAGATAGAAAAAGCACATCCCGATACTTTCAATATTTTGTTACAGGTATTAGATGAAGGAAGATTGACCGACAACAAAGGTAGGGTTGCAGATTTTAGAAATTCTATCATAATTATGACTTCCAACATGGGAGCTCATGTTATTCAGGATAATTTTGAAAATATCGACATGGATAACCGTGATGATATAATTGAAAAAACTAAGAACGAAGTTATTGAGATATTAAGAAAGCAAGTTCGCCCAGAATTCTTAAACAGAATAGATGAAATTATCATGTTTACTCCCCTAAACAAGGAAGAGGTAAGACAGATAGTTGAACTGCAATTAAACTTACTTTCTGATATGCTTAAAGATAAAAACATTATCTTTGCGGTAACAGATCAGGCTATTGACAACCTGGCAAAGAAAGGTTTTAATCCCCAGTTTGGAGCAAGACCTATTAAAAGAGTCATTCAAAAAGAAGTTTTAAATGAATTGTCTAAAGAAATTTTGGCCGGAAATATTTCCGCGCAAAGCGAAATTCTACTAGACTCAAAAGATGATAAATTTGTTTTTCAAAATAAATAATTTAGATTAGACACCTTTAATTTTTTAAAGAGATAAACGTTTATCACACCTCATTGCAGAAATGCAATGAGGTTTTTTTTGGTTTATATTTAAAGAGATAACTAATTTGAAATAAATTGATTATACCGATAATTTCAGAGTTATTCAATAGTAATTTCATCGACAAATATCCAGGACTTCCCTCCTGCTCCCAAATGCCAATCCGGACAAACACCAAAGTTTCTGGCTACCATCTTCACATAGCGGGTTTGAGTATCTGTCTTTAGTCCAAATTCTTTAGTGAAAGATCCCCCCTCTTTCAAGCTAAAGTCATGTTCTATTATTTTAAGCTTATCAAATTTTTTACCATCGGTTGATGAATAGAAAGTAACATTTTTTGGAAGCCAGATCCACGAACCAATATCCTGTAAAAATCCTGCAGAGATTTTTGAAATTTTCTCTGTTTTTCCTAAATCTACAATGGCCACCACATCTTGTCCCTCGTATCCTTGCCAAAATCCGGTTTTAAAATTGTTACTGCCTTTTAGCATATCAATTAAAGCTCCGTCACCTTCAGCTGCATATTGATTGGAATATTCAGATTCCAGGACAATACTTCTACCTGATTTAATTTTCAAAAATTCACCAAATGCCGGTTTACTCCTTTCTCCATTTTTATCCACAGATACAGCAGTAATACCTGAAGTTTCTTTTAAAATTATAGGTGACTTATATTTTAGCCATTTTGGATTATCAGATTTTCCAATATAATATTCAATTTCACATTCTGTACAATTACTTCCTAATACTACCTTTATAGAATCGGTAAATGTTTTCTTTTCAGCATCAATAAAGGGAATCGTAACAATTAAATTATCTTTTATCTCGGATATCGGAATATTATCTATCCCAACTCCAAATTCTTTTGAAGGAGAATTTCCCATTTCAAAAACTAATTTTCCACCATTCATAATATCCCCATGCTTTAAAATTGATTTTGTATAGTTTTTACCATTCAAACTTGCCGATTGAACATATATATTTTCATCTGATAAATTGTTAGCTTTTATTGTAAATGATTTTCCATTTTCCAGATTATAAGTGACTTCATCAAAAGTCGGAGCCCCAATTACATAATAATCCATTCCGGGAGTAACCGAATAGAACCCTGAAGCACTCAAAACATACCAGGCACTCATTTGTCCGCAATCTTCATTCCCAGAGAGACCATCCGGTGCATTCCAATATTGTTCATCAATTATTTGCTTAACTATTTTTTGTGTTTTCCATGGCTTGCCTATGAAATTATACAAATACGCCATATGATGGCTCGGCTCATTCCCATGAGCATATTGGCCGATCAATCCTGTAATATCCGCCTGATGACGTCCGGTTGTTTCCGAATTTACTGTAAACAGATCATCCAAACGTTGTTCAAATTTTTCTTTTCCTCCCAACAGATCAATTAAACCATTTACATCATGTGGAGCGAAAAGAGAATATTGCCAGGAGTTAGCCTCGGTATAATTAAAATTAACCTCAGCAGGATCAAATGGCTTAAACCAACCTCCGTTAAGACGGGCCCTCATAAAGGTAGAATTAGGGTCAAAAATATTTTTGTACGATTGTGCCCTTTTTATAAACTTATCATAGGTTTTCATATCCCCCTGTGCTTTTGCAAATTGTGCAATACACCAATCATCATAAGAATATTCCAAAGTTTTTGAAACCGATTCCGATTCATCGCTGGCACGTATATAATCGTATTTTTTAAGTGATTCCAGTCCGAAATGATCTAAACTTGCCCCATATACCATTGCTTCTAACAATTTCTTGCTATCTGAATCAATTAATCCTTTAAAATAAGCGTCTGCAATTACCGAAACCGAATGATAACCAATCATACATTCTGTTTCATTACTCGAAAGTTCCCAGACAGGCAACCTGCCTCCCTGGTCATAATGTTTTAAAAATGTATTTACAAATTCATTGGTACGATCTTGTTCAATTAAAGTATACAATGGGTGCGCAGCCCTGAAAGTGTCCCATAATGAAAATACCGTATAAGTTGTATTTAGAGTATCATTATGAATATTTTGATCCATTCCCCTGTAATTACCATTTACATCAGAAAAGGTATTGGGAGCAATCATCGTATGGTATAAAGCAGAATAGAATACTGCTAATTTTTCTTCGTCATTAGACTTAACTTTGACCTTGTTTAATTTTTTAGTCCAAACTTTTATTGCATTCTGCTTATATTTTTCAAAATCCCATGAACTTGCTTCTTTATTAAAATTAGCTTTAGCTCCTGCAACACTAACTGCAGAAACACCAACTTTAACAATAAGTTCATCTACTCCATCTTTGAAAGATAATATTTTATAATATTCATTTTTCGAATTTCCGGCTGGATCTTTAACCTCAAAGGGTTCCAAAAATTCCATATAAAAATATACATGTTGATTTTCTGCCCATGCTTTAGACTGTCTAAAACCCGAAATCACAGTATTGCTTTCAATATTTATATCTGAATCCAGAACCATATCCCTATGGTTAAGATCCAGTAATATCTTGTTATCTTCTTTTTTATTAAATCTGTATTTATGAATTCCGGCACGAATAGTAGCCGTTAACTCCACATCTACATCCGGCTTATCTAAATGAACTTTATAGTATCCCGGACTTGCACTTTCATTCTCTTTTTTAAAATGGGAAGGAATCAGTTTTTGCTGCTCAACTTCTGCAAAACTTACATCACCAGAGTGGTTAAAAGGCATCAATAAAATATCACCATAATCAGATATTCCTGTTCCACTTAAATGGGTATGAGAGAAACCATAAATTATTGAATCAGTATTGTGATATCCTGAACAGCCATCCCAACCTTCTAATCTTGTATCGGGACTTAATTGCACCATACCAAAAGGCATTGTTGCCCCCGGATAAGTATGCCCATGCCCACCGGTACCAATAAAAGGGTTAACTAACTCATATACAGTTTTTGAACTGTCTTTTTTGGATGTTTGCCATTGATTACATGATAAGATGGAAAGAATGGTTATGACCAGAATAAAACTTTTTGAATTCATCATTTTATTATTTAATGTTCCTCTAACAAAGATTGTACTTTTTTTCAACAAAAAAACATAAACTGAAAAAAGTATTCAGTTTATGTTTTTAAACACGATATTAATCAAATATTAACCCCCTTAGGCTATTTAGCCCACCATAATTTTGTTTTTTGCTCATCAGGCCCTTGAATTGATACAGC
>JBDLIB010000033.1:0-22088 GCA_039715085.1 Bacteroidota bacterium
ATAAACATAGAATATACTAGAAAAAATGTTGTAATAAGCAAAAATCATTTAAAAACGCATTAACTCATCAGATGAGTGGACAAATCATCTTACTAAAGACCTTTGAAATACTCATGTTTTAAAGTTTTCATATAATGTATAAAACTGGAGATTCACGTCATTACAACCCCTTTAATTTTCTTAAACATCTCAACGAGTAAATAAACAATTAGGCCAACAATTAATCCTACTAAAAGTTCTGCAACAACAACAGGAAGAGCATGAAAAAAATCATGTACTTTATGAATATTATGGACAAATAGACCACCACCAACCAATAGCATTGCTAAAGTTCCTACTATTCCTAGTAATTTTATAAGTTTTGGCAATGCCCAAACAAGTGCTTTTCCAATATAGAAATATATTATCCTTAAAAAATTTCTTTTTTTTGCAGCTCTCCTGATAAACTTGTAACCTGTATCATCCATCCTGACCATAAGCGCAACAATTCCATAAACACCAATAGTAGCTACTATGGCAATAAGAGTCACAACTAAAATCTGTTCCATTAATGGTTTGTCAGAAACTGTACCGAGAGCGATCATTATGATTTCCAATGATAAAATGAAATCTGTTAGGATAGCCGACTTTATCTTTGCTTTCTCAGCTCTTAAAATATCTTCTTTACTTTCAGCTTCAACGATTTCAATATGCCCATTCTCTTTGTGAAAAAATTTATGAATTATCTTTTCAACACCTTCATAACTCAAATAAGCACCACCTATGAGAAGAATATACACAATTGCCTGTGGTGCAAAAGCAGTAAGCAGAAAAGCAAAAGGGAGAATGATAAGTTTGTTTAAAAAAGATCCTTTAGTTATCGCCCATAGAACGGGTAATTCTCTAGAAGAACTAAAATCAGATGCTTTTTCTGCACCTACAGCAAGATCATCACCCAAAACCCCAGCAGTTTTTTTAGCTGCAACTTTCGCCATTACAGCCGTATCGTCCATTAAGGTCGCAATATCATCTAAAATTGCAAAAAATCCTGACATTTAAGAGGTAATACGTTAAATTTACTCAACTACTTTCAAATCCAATCCGTCATATTCAATAATATAAACACTATTGTTAACCAAATTACCCGATGTGTTTTCAATAAAATTATATTTGGCTTCCAATCTACGTGAAAATCCCTGACTCGTAAGTGAGTTGTCCTGAGATAAACGCAATAATATATCATAAGTCACATCAAAACCTTTAAAAGCATATTGACTTGGAAAACCACCAAATCTGCGAGAATATTTATTAATAAATCTTTGAATACTAAGAGAATCATAATCTAAAAAACTTGAGGAAGGATAATGTAATTTAACTCTTGACAAGAAATTATTATCAATTTTTTCAAAGGATTTTGGTTTATTAAGTGTAAATAATGTCAAATCATATTTTTCAGGCAATACACCCAAATTGTAAACAACATCTGCAGCTAAAACGTCATCCTTTCCAAATAACAACACCCAGTTTTCACTAATTGAATCCAGTTTAGTTTTAAATACCTCTGGCTTTATATAACCTTTTTTAGGTTTAATAATCGAAATTTTTTGAGAAGCGCCAACCGAGTTTAGATCCTTTAATATTGAATTTAACTGAAGCTCTTGCTTATCATTAGCTACCAACAACAAATTTTGTCCTGAATAATTTTCTTTGACAAATTGTAACATCTCAAACGAAAGATGTTCGTCTGTAGGTGTATCCTGAATAAGATTCATATTATTGATAAATGAGTGATCCTGACCCGAAATCGGAGAAACAATCATAATATCCTTACCTTTTATATTGTTAGCAACAGCTTTTAAATTATTTAAGAATAAAGGGCCAATTATCAGATCTGTACCTAATAAACTGCTTCCACTACTAATTTTCTTAGAAACAAATTCGCTTTTTTTTGTATCAAGAACCTGCACATCTACAGAAATTCCTTGTTTTTTAATTGAATCGAGTGCAATCAAAGCTCCAAAATAGAAATCGGTTGCTATATTCTGAATTCTTCCTTCCCTGGCTGATAAGCTATCTTTTTCTGTCAAAAATGGTAACATCATAGCCATCTTTAGTGACCTTTTTTCTCCAATTTCTTCATTAAAAACAAGCTCTTCATTTCGTGGAATTTTAATCAACACCCCTTCTTTTACTTCTTTTTCTAATTCGGGATTTAACAAAATCAATTCTTCTTGCGAAATATCAAAAAGTTTGCTTAAACTATATAAAGTTTCTCCCTTTTGAACAGTATGGACTTCAAATTGACTGGAAACACCTATTTCTTTAGGAACAAAAATAACCTGATCTATCTTTAATCCATTTTTAATTTCAGGATTCAATATCTCTAATGAATCTATGGTTATTCCATACCTGTTTGCTATACTGTATTTTGTTTCTTTTGGCTTCACCACATAAGGCAACATGGTAGTCTCATCAACTTTAATCTTACTTTCGTTTAAAGGTATCTTTAAGATCTGGCCGGGTTCCAAACCCTTAAACATTAAAAAAGAATTATAATGTTTTAAAACACCACTTTCAACTCTATATTTTTGAGAAATTCTAAAAAGGTTCTCCTTTGGCAAAACCTCATGGTAAACATATCCATCTACAATAATGTCCTTGCCCTCAACCATTTTGGTTTCATAATTAGTTAGATCTCCTTGTTTACTGTAATCTCTATTAGGAATAACCAACACTTTCACCTGACTAAGGTTACCACCTTTAACATCAGGATTTAGTTTTAAGATTTCTTCTGTAGATAATGAAAGTTTATTGGAGATATTTTGTAATGTCTCCCCTGATTTTACCTGGTAAGTAATAAATTTTTTCTGTTGAGCAAATAAGGAAATATTGAGTAAAAAGAGAATAAAAATTATGACCTTTTTCATTGAAATTATATTTAAAAAAATTAAGCAGGGAGAATAAAGTCCCAAAACTACAAAAAAAACCTCTGACTGAAGTCAGAGGAAATTTATTTATTTTTATAACTTAAGAAACTGCCTACTGCAACTATCTACAGCTTACTAACATCTACTCCCACTCTATCGTTGCAGGAGGTTTTGAACTGATATCATAAACAACCCTGTTAACACCTTTTACACCGTTAATGATCTTATTGGAAGTTTCCTGCAAAAATTTGTAAGGAAGATCTACCCAATCGGCAGTCATCCCATCGGTAGATTCAACAGCCCTTAAAGCAACAACTTTTTCATAAGTACGTTCATCACCCATTACACCAACCGAGTTAACAGGCAGTAACATTGCTCCGGCCTGCCAAACACTATCATACAATCCCCATTTTTTTAAACCGGTGATAAATATTGCATCCACTTCCTGTAAAATCCTTACTTTTTCGGCAGTAATATCTCCCAGAATTCTAATTGCCAGTCCCGGTCCGGGGAACGGATGACGGCCTAATAATTCTCGGTGAATACCCATGCTTTTACCTACTCGTCTTACCTCATCTTTAAAGATCATACGCAAAGGTTCTACAATTTTAAGCTTCATAAAATCGGGTAAACCACCAACATTATGGTGTGATTTTATTGTTGCAGAGGGTCCTCCCGTTACCGAAACGGATTCAATAACATCAGGGTAAATAGTTCCTTGTGCCAGCCATTTCACATCTTCTATCAAATGTGCTTCATCATCAAAAACATCGATAAAAGTATTCCCTATGGCTTTACGTTTTTTCTCTGGATCTGAAAGACCTTTCAGTTTATCTAAAAATCTATCCGAGGCATCGACCCCTTTTACATTTAGGCCCATGTGTTCGTATTGGTCTAAAACGCTTTCAAATTCGTTTTTACGAAGTAATCCGTTGTTCACGAAAATACAATACAAATTATCTCCAATGGCTTTGTCCAGCAAAACTGCTGCTACGGTAGAATCAACACCTCCCGAAAGGCCTAAAACTACTTTATCATTACCTACTTTTTTACGTATTGCTTCTACTGTAGTTTCCACAAAAGAATCGGGTGTCCATTCCTGCTCAACTTTGGCAATATCAACAAGGAAATTTTCCAATAACTGTTTACCATCTGTTGAATGATACACCTCCGGATGAAACTGTATAGCATAAGTTTCTTCTCCCTCAATTTTATATGCAGCATTGATTACAGCTTCTGTACTGGCAATTACTTTATAATTTTCGGGCATTTCAAGAATCGTATCACTATGGCTCATCCAAACCTGTGACCCGTCATTGATACCTTTAAAAAGTACACAGGAAGAATCAATACCTGTAAGATTGGCTCTTCCGTATTCTCTTGAATTAGAAGCACCTACTTCTCCTCCAAAAAAATGAGCCAGGTACTGCGCACCGTAACAAACACCCAATAATGGTTTTTTACCTTTTATATGTGACAGATCAGGTTGTGGAGCATTTTCACTTCTTACCGAATGTGGACTACCGGATAAAATAACAGCTTTATAATCATTTACATCAACTTTTACGTGGTTAAAAGGATGTATTTCACAGTAGATATTGAGTTCTCTGACTCTCCTTGCAATAAGTTGCGTAAACTGTGAACCGAAATCTAAAATCAGGACTTTATTTTGCATCTGCAAAAATAATATATAATTGTATAATTAGAATATTAATTTTCTAATTTATTTTGAATTAGAAAATAATTAGTATTTTTATAATCAAATCAACCTCAACCTATAAACCATGAAAAATCTTTACTTTCTACTGGTTATTTTCATATATTCTGTAAATAACCCATTATTTTCTCAAGAAGATAAACACAACGAAACAACACATGAAATTTCTGAACATCAGGAACATACCGAATCTCATCATCACAAGCATGCTGTCAGTTTTGTATTGAGCCATACGCATCTTAACAATATTGGTGATGATTGGGTAGCAGTTCCTTCATTTGGCATCAACTATAACTATAATATCAATGAAAAATGGGCCATTGGATTGCACAACGATATTATAATAGAAGAAATTGTTATTGAAAATGAAGATGAACATGAAGAAATAGAAAAAAGCATGCCTGTTTCATCTGCCATTATGATTTCTTATGAAGCCATGGAACACTTGGTTTTGATGGCCGGAGGCGGTATGGAATTTTCAAAACATGAAGATTTTACTGTTATAAGATTTGCCATCGAAACACCTTTTCACATCCCAAACAACTGGGAAGTTTTAGGAGTTCTATCCTATGATATTGGTATTGATGCATACAACAGCTTCAATTTTGGTATAGGTATTGCCAAACTTTTTTAATCTTAATATTCAATTATAAACCCCTTTAATCCATGATAAAAAGAACATATATTTTATTCGTATCAATTAGCTTTTTATTATTTAACAATATAAATGCCCAGGAAGATAGTCAGAAATCTGCCGAAGAATTAGCTAAGCAATTAGCCAATCCTGTAGCGAGTTTAATTAATGTACCTTTTCAAAATAACTTTGATTTTAATGTTGGCCTAAACGAAGGTTTTAGATACAACTTAAATATCCAACCAGTTATTCCGGTATCTATTAACGAAGACTGGAATTTGATCTCAAGAACCATTATGCCAATAATTTCACAAAGTGATGTTACTATGGATGGAGAGAGTGAAACAGGCTTAGGAGATATTATTGAAAGTGTATTCTTCTCCCCTAAAGAACCAACCAAAAATGGTTTGATATGGGGTGCAGGTCCGATTTTCTTATTACCTACTGCAACTGATGATGCTTTGGGAATTGATAAATGGGGATTGGGACCAAATGCAGTATTTTTAAAATTAAGCGGACAATATACCTATGGTGCTTTGGTTAACCATATGTGGGATATTGGAGGAAGCGGTAATGTTGATATCAATCAATCATTCTTTCAACCATTTGTCACCTATGCAACCCCTGATGGAGCTTCATACACCATAGCCTCAGAAAACACTAAAGATTGGGAGCATGATATGTTTGGGGGTTTTATTGGTGCATATTATGCAAAAGTAACTACTATTGGCAAACAAATGATTCAATTTGGTGGCGGACCAAAGGTTTATTATGGTAACAATCCGTTTAATCCTGAATGGGGGTTTAAATTAAATATTTTCTTTTTATTTCCTAAATAATATTAGAATTTATCTTTAGTATAATTGAAAAAACATTAACACACTAATCTAATTATGAAATTTAAACTTCTACTTGTAATTTTTTTATTAATAGGTTTTAGCTCATTTACTCAGGAAATAGAAGAACCAAAATATAAAATTCCAAACGTATTAAGATCGGTTGAGCCATATGGTAGTGTGCGATTTGCTTTTGGAGGCAATGAAAATGGAACTGGTGTTGTTGACCATTCGACAAGAGTTGGTGTAAAAGGTGAGTGGGATTTTTCAGAAGGTAGTGACTATTATTTTTTCATGAATGCGGAAGTAGGTATTAATCTATCGCGAAAAAATGATTTTGTAGATATTTCCTCAGATCCCGGTGCGCCATATGGAAAGGCTAATAATGCGGTTTTTGCCCGAGTAGGATTAATAGGTATAGGATCTCCATATGGAAATATCTCTCTTGGAAAACAATGGAGTGTGCATTATGCTGCGATAGGTGATGTTGATACTATGTATTTATTTGGAGGAGATGCAATTGGAGTTTATAATGCAGGTACAGATGGTGGTTCTTCGGGTACAGGTAGAGCTGATAATGCTGTTAAATATGTGTTCTCTAAAGATAATTTCTACCTTGGCCTTCAGGGACAATTCAGAAACATAAGTGAAAACAATGAAAAGTTTGCGGATACTTATGGAATAGCTTCTTACTACAAATTGAATACTTTTAAGATAGGTGCTTCCTTCAATAAAGTTCTGGATGGTGTTATAGATCCCACACATGGTGAAGCTGCTATTGATGATGAAATTTTTTCGGCATTATTAGCCTATTCCTTTTCTGATTTTGATTTTAGTATTACTGCCAGCACCTTTAATAATCATGAAATTACTGATGAAGGTATGTATTATGAAGGTTGGGGGCTTGAATATCATTTTAAATACAATTTTGGTAAAAATAAAGAATGGAGTGTTATTCATAATACATCATTGCTAAAACCTGATGATAGTGAAAACACTGAATATGTTTTTAACAGGTATGCATTTGAACTGGCAAGGAGATTCTCAAAAAATACACTTATTGTTGCCGGATTTAGATTTGACAATAACAAGTTAAGTAATGGTCAAAGTAGCGATCTACACACTCTTGCGATAGGATTTTATTACAACTTCAATAGCCCTCTACAATAAATTTACAACCTGATAATAAGAAACTCACGGGGTGAATATCTTCATATCGAAAATATTCACCCCGTGAGTAAAAAGTGAGCTCCTTACTAATCAAATTTATGCTTAAATTTGTGTATGGAAAAATTTATACAGAAATTACCGAAAGCCGAATTACACTTACATATAGAAGGTACATTTGAGCCATCATTAATGTTTGAAATTGCTAAAAGAAATAAAATTAAAATTCCCTATAATTCTGTGGAAGAAATTGAAAAAGCATATAACTTTAGTTGTTTGCAGGATTTTCTTGACATCTATTATCAGGGAGCAGGCGTATTGATCAAAGAACAGGATTTTTATGACCTCACTTACAGCTATCTGCAAAAATGCGCAGATCAAAATGTGAGACATACTGAAATTATGTTCGACCCACAAACACATACCGAAAGAGGAGTTTCTTTTAAAACTGTTATCAACGGAATTAGCAGAGCTTGTGAAGATGCTAAAGAGAATCTGAATGTCTCTTCTATTTTAATCATGTCCTATTTGCGCCACTTATCGGAAGAAGAAGCTTTTAAAACCTTAGAACAATCTATCCCTTTTAAAGAGAAAATTACTGCTATTGGCTTGGACTCTTCCGAAAAGGGAAATCCTCCAAGTAAATTCAAAAATGTTTATGAAGCTTCTGTAAAGGAAGGTTATATTCCTTTGGCTCATGCAGGTGAAGAAGGGCCGCCGGAATATGTTTGGGAAGCTATTGATATTTTGAACATCAAACGTATTGACCACGGAAACAAAGCTTTACAAGACCCGGAGCTTGTAAAAGAAATTGTAAAACGAGATATGGCGCTAACTGTTTGTCCGCTTTCTAATACGGCCCTGCAGGTTATAGATGACCTGAAAAACCACCCGCTTAAAAAAATGATGGATCTCGGGTTAAAAGTTACTGTAAATTCTGATGACCCTGCTTATTTCGGTGGCCAGGTAAATAAGAATTATCTCGAAATTCAAAAAGCTTTAGACCTTACAAAAGAGGATCTTTATAAATTGGCAAAGAACTCTTTTGAATATTCTCTTATTAATGATAGTATCAAGAATGAATATATTAAAATGCTAGACAAATATTACGTTGATCAATCTTAAATATAGGGTGTTATACTAATCCTGTAGAAATAAAGAGATAATTTTTACCTAACTTTACATAACTAACAAAAACCTTATCGTCATGAAAAAATATTTATATTCTTTATTCGTAGCATTCTTATTTTTCAATTTTTCTTTTTCTCAATTTTATGTAGGAGGTAATATTGGTTACGGTATTGGTTCAACTCCCCGTGTAAACGGACAAGAAGTAAAAGTCAACGGTGACGCAATTTCAACCTCAAATATCTATGGAAGTTATGGTGAAGGATTTAACGGAGCTTTAAAGTTCGGTTACTTTTTTGATGAACATCTGGGTGTAGAATTAAATATTGGTTATTTAAATGGAGCGGATCAAACCAAAGCAGATGTTGTTATAGGTATCGATGGTTATCCCATAAATAATAACATCGCTGCAACAACGGAAGCTACTGCTTACACAAGACTTTTCCGTTCTACCCTCTCATTGATCTATCGAACTGAAATTGGCTTTTATGGAAAGTTTGGTTTTTATATTCCCCTTGGCGGAAATACTTATGTAGAAGCCAATGATTTTAGAATTTTTATGAGTAAACTTCCAGGTGTTGAAGGTGAAGTGCCTTTAGAAGCTACAACAAGCTACAAACAAGAGATTCATGGTTCTCCCACAATTGGTTTTGAAGGCGCTGTAGGATACACTTACGCTTTAAGCGGGAACTGGAACCTGTTTGCCGAATTTGAATATCTGGGTTTGAGTATAAAAACCAAAGATGCTGATTATACAAGATATGATCAAACCATTGCTTTTCACCAGATAAATGGTGGTGCTGTAGTTGCAGTGACAACAATAGATGATCTTGGTAAAGGAAAACATACTAAATATGTAGATACAGTTAAATCTACAGACAATTACCCAGGAAATCCGGGTTTTAATAAAACTCAGGAAGTAATTGATTTTAAACAATCAGGCCCTTATGACTCATTTGGAATTAATTTTGGTATTACTTACACTTTCAATGATTCAGAGTAAGACATTTAAAATTAAATCAAAAAGCTCTTCAATTAGTGAAGAGCTTTTTTTTTTGATAATTCTATGTCTAAAATATCTTAAATTTTGAATCTTAAATTTTCAATTCTTAGATAAGATTCTTTAAAAATGATCTTAAACCACTCGGTATATTTTTCGGGATGTTCTTTTATATCATTTCTAACTTCTTCTAAGGTCATCCAAATAAAACCTCCTACTTCTTCAGGATTAACCTTTGGATCTTCATCATAATACCCAACCATTACATGATCTAGTTCATGCTCGGTCAAACCGTTATCAAACGGTGCCTTATAGATAAACGAAAAAACTTCATTTAACTCACATACAAAGCCCATTTCTTCCTGTAACCTTCTCTTCCCTGCATCCAAATTTGTTTCTCCATCTCTTTGATGAGAACAACAAGTGTTTGTCCAAAGTTTTGGAGAATGATATTTATCTGCAGCGCGTTGTTGTAATAATAATTCGCCTTTTTTATTGAATACAAAAACTGAGAAAGCACGGTGTAGCATAGCTTTTTCATGAGCCTCCATTTTTGGCATCAAGCCTATTTGCTCGTCTTTTTCGTTTACTAAAATAACTTGTTCTTCTATCATAATCGCAAAACTACAAAATTTGATTTGGTTAAGGTTGGTTCTAATAATTCATTTATTTCAAAATATATTTGAACCCACCTCTATTTTTTAAAATAAGGTTATATTTGTGAAAATTAAATTTCAAAATGCTACGAAAGTTTCTTTCATTTTTTTTAATTCTTACTAGTTTTCTTTTTTCGATAAGTTGCTCTGACCCTGGTAAAAGCAGCTCAAAAGATAAAATATCTATAGAAAAACAATCCGTTGAAAAAAAACAAAAAAAAATGATCCCCAAAAAAGTTGAGGCCAAAGAACCAGATAGTATTAACGATAAAAACACTGTCGAATTTTTGACAAAATATGGCAGATTAAACCCTGAAACAAAAGTTCTGATAAAGACCAGGTACGGAAATATCAAAATTAAACTTTATAATGATACTCCCTTACACCGTGCTAATTTTATTTTTTTAACCAATGTAGGGTATTTTGACACCACCTGTTTTTATAGGGTAGTTCCGGATTTTATTATCCAGGGCGGAAATTCTGAAAGGATAAAAACGCAGGTATATAAACATAGATACAAACGATACAAACTCCCTGCTGAATTCAAACCCAACCGAAAACACAAATACGGTGCTTTAGCTGCTGCCAGAGACTGGGAAAATAACCCCAGAAAAAAATCGACTGCTTTTGAATTCTATATAGTTCAAAATAAAAAAGGTGCACACCACTTAGATGGGGAACACACTGTTTTTGGAGAAGTTATTTCAGGGTTTTCCGTTGTTGATAAAATTGCCAATGAAAAAGCCGGTGGTGATGAATGGCCTTTGACTGATGTGTTTATGGATCTGGAAGTTCTACAATAATGAGATAATAATACAATGCTAGAATGATATAATACTGTCAATAATATCTTTTTATTATTTCATTTTCAAATTAATCCATTAGCTCCTCAATAGCCTGTTCCCAATAGCACATTGTAAACACTTCATTTTATTACAGTATTCATTTTTTAATTGCAGTAATGCCTGTGTTTCCAGGGTATTTATCACTTTAACATCTAACCTTTTAAATCTTGAAATAATACTATTTTTCTCAGGGTTGATCTCTTTTATTAATTCTAATATATTTTCAAAATCAGGTTTACCCATCTCCTTCTGATATACAAACAACAAAGGTATTATGGTGTTTATCATTAACAGATCAATAAAGGGTTTAGTCAAATATTTATTTGATCTTTTAGAAGTAGATGTAAAACTGTAATGTGTTTTCCAAAAATCAGAAACTCCAACAGAAAACAATTCATAAATATCCTGTATAGATTTTGCATCCAATATCTTTGAGAACAAATTTTGATGTAAATGGAAAAGCATGGCAAGTTGTGCCAACCTGATTGTTGGAAAGTTGGCTGGCCTTAATCTAAAAAAATAAAACTGACCTTTTGATATGGGTTCTAATAGGTATTTTAATCTTAAAAAATTATATTCTTCAAGTAAACTTTGAAAATATGTATCCTCTATATTTTCAAATAAAAATCCTGCTTGACCAAAAAATAATGCTTCTGTATTTATTAATTTGTGCTGTAACTTTCGCAATACAGAAAAATCAAACGAAGCCGATAAATTAAAAAAAGCATCGTTGTTTACTTTTAAACCAAAATTCTTCGCAAGAAGCTGAAATAGAACCATCTCCCAATCATTATTAGAACGATCTAAAAGGTTTAAAATAAAAATCGACTTATTTTCTAAACGTTCCAAATACAATTTCTCAAACCAATTATTGATAGTGAATTTATCTACACCACCTATCTGATCTTCACATAAAATATATTTTGTTTTCTTTGAGAATAAACTTTGGTAATTCTTTAATAAATTTTGAGAAACAAACTTTTTTAGCTCAAGAGTTGGAATAGGAGTATTATCCTTTCTGTAAATTTCTACATCATGATCCCAAACAACATGTAAAATAACATTATCGTAATTTACATCTGTTTCATGATGATGAAGATACCAATCTGAAGATTTTAAATGAACTTCTACATTTCCTGCCCAGGTCTGTTCGGCAATGATAATTTTTGCATTAAAAAAATCGGGGCCTGAATTGATATTTTGTAAACCCGGCTTTAACACGACTATTTCCTCATTTTGCAAGGTGATTAATTTTTTATTTGCAAATAATTGGAATTTCCATAAATAATGTAAAAAGTCTTCTTTAAGAATCATCAATGTTTTCTTATTGATGATTAAAAAAGTAAAAGGTTAACAAGTTAAATGGTTATTATTGATAGTTTTGCTGAATTTTCTAAAAAAACAAATTCTAGTAAGGTTTTTCAATTGCGCCAAACAACTTTTGATTCCATTCTTTCCATGCATATTTTTTTGAAAAAATCCTCAACACAATTGGATAAATAACAAATACAGGTACAAATGCCTCTAAATTTACAGACGGTTCTGAAGTATCAACAAATAAAGCATCGGTTTGAAAAACCATCCAGTCAGAAGTTACGACAACTGCAGCAACAATATTATTAGCCGCATGCATTCCTAAAGCCAGTTCGGTTCCTTCATCCATTAAAGTAGTAATTCCAAACATAAAACCTGTACCGATATAATATACCATTATCATCTTACCAAGTTTAGCAACTTCCGGGTTAAATCCATGTAACAAACCAAAAGCAACCGAAGTAACTATCAAGGGAACAGTTGCGTTCTTAAAAAGTATGCCTAAGCCCTGCATAAAATAACCTCTAAAAAGCAATTCTTCAAAAGAAGTTTGAAATGGTAGAAACAAAAAGGAAATTATTACCAAAGTAAAAAATGGTAAAGGCTTAAAATTCCATGAAAAATCCTCAGGAGTGAAAAGAAAACCTAAACTCAATACGAAAACAGATATCGCCGACCATAATAGAAATGAATAAACAATTCTACTCCAATCTACTTTCTCACGAGAGGTTATCAAACTTGTAAACTTACGAAAGTGAATATATTTTATTCCTAAAAATAAAGCTACCAAACCAAAAAAGAAGGTAAGGATCATCATTAGTAAATACAAATTAGAATTGATACCCAGAGATATAAACATATCTTGTGAGGCTTCTGCAAATTTACCAAGATCTCCTCCTGCAGCGAAATATGCAGTTATTGTAATAGGAATCCCACCTATGACCTGCCATCCGAAAAAAACCAAAAAAATGGTCAATACAAACCTCCACCAGTCGGTTTTTCCTTTATATGCCTGTTGAATAAAATTCATGTGAAAAAATTAAAATATTAAAAGTTAAATGATTGAAAGATAGACCTGTCCCAATTAGTTTCAGAATCAACCTTATAAAGCAAAGCTCCTTTTTTAACCACCAAAGGTGATTGAATATTGTTGATGAATAAACTCCCGGTACCCAATCCTTGTGGCATTATATTCTGCAAAGTATAGGTGAATTGAGCAATTGCATTCAGACCGATATTACTTTCTAATGCTGAAGTTATCCACCAACCAATACTGTGTTTCTCAGCAAGATGTATCCATTCTTCGCTTCCACGAAAACCACCAATTAAACTGGGTTTTAAGATGATATACTGTGGTTGTATAACCTGTAGCATTTTAACTTTATCTTCTTTGTCAAAAACACTAATCAATTCCTCATCCAGAGCGATTGGTAGAGGAGTCTTATCGCATAATTTTGCCATTTCTTCCCATTGGCCCTGTTTGATTGGTTGCTCGATTGAATGCAAATGAAAATCTGATAATATCTTCAATTTTTCCAATGCCTTTCCTGGTAAAAAAGCTCCATTAGCATCTACTCTTATCTCAATTTCTTTTTCTGAAAACTGTTTTCGAATAAATTTCAATAGTTCAATTTCTTTTTCAAAATCTATGGCTCCGATCTTTAATTTTATGGTTGTAAACCCGCTCTTTAATTTCTCTTTGACCTGCTGCAACATAAACTCTTTATCTCCCATCCAGATTAAACCGTTTATAGAAATTACATCTGTTCCTTTTGAAAAATCGGAAGGAAATAACTCAAATCCGTCTTTACTTTCAATCGATAAAAAAGCCTGTTCTATTCCAAATTGTATGGAAGGGTATTTTATCAAAGCCTTAAGCAAAGCTTCTTTCCCTAAATTAATATTTTGACAAACCCATTGTAATTTTTCTTCATAATCAGGAACATCATCTACACTCAAACCTCGAAAAACTGCACACTCCCCTATCCCGTTTTTATCACGGGAATTTAATCTTAAAAAATAAGTTTCTTTTGTTCGCAGAATTCCCCTGGAAGTCCCGGCAGGTTGCTTAAACTGTAGAATATATTTTTGATAATTTGCTTTAATTCTCAACTTTTTAAAAATTATTTTCAAATTTATGTTATTTATTCCAATTTATTTTTTTGAAATAATTATTTTTGAAAATTCTTTGGCCCCCGTAGTTCAACGGATAGAATAAGAGTTTCCTAAACTTTAGATCCAAGTTCGATTCTTGGCGGGGGTACTTCTCTAATTTGAAAATTAATTGATTAGGCTGTCTCTACAAGATATAACCTTTAACTTAAAAGATAACTCATAAGATGACTTTAACTGTTATGAAGATAATCATCTTATGAGTGTAATTTTTCAACTATAAATTCATTGATTTTCCTATATCCAATAAAGTTAAATCTACCCCTTTCTTTTTAAATGTATCTTTTGCTTTATCATGATCTATTTCAATATAACCAAAAGTATCATAGTGATAACCAAGGACACGGTTACAAACTAAAAATTCGGCAGCAATAGATGCACTTTTGATTCCCATTGTAAAATTATCTCCTATAGGTAAAACGGCCAGATCAACTTTGGTTTGCATGGATATTAACTTCATATCCATTGTTAAAGAAGTATCACCTGCAATATAAATATTTCCCTCTTCGGTTTCTAATAAAAAACCTCCGGGTTGTCCTCCATATGAACCATCGGGGAAAGAACTGGAATGAACCGCATTGGTGTAAGTAAGTTTTCCAAAATCAAATTGCCAGGAACCACCGTGATTCATCGGATGTCCTTCAATTCCTAGACCCTCATAATGAGTTACAATTTCAAAATTAGAGACCACTTTCGCCCCCGTTCGCTTGGCTATACTTTCCACATCCAAGATATGATCCTGATGCGCATGAGTTACTAAAATATAATCCGCTTTTAGCGAGTTAATATCAATGTCTTTTGCCAACTCATTTCCTGTAATAAATGGATCGACAATAATGTGTTTTCCGGCTATTTCCAATGCTAAGGAAGCATGTCCTAAATATGTAATTTTCATTTTAATTTTATTTGAAATTAATTTATAAAATTAGGAAGAAAAAAACCTAAACACAAGTAAGACAGTGTATAAATTTCGTTTATACAATTTAAAAATTAGTATTTATTATACCAAGTACAGGTTTGCAGTAACCAAAATTACAAATGGTTATATAAATTATTACTTAATTTGATGAAAAATCAGATCTTATGAAAACAACCGTTGCTGTCACTTCACAAAACAAAAGAACCGTAACAAATCATGCCGGTAAATGCACCAGCTATTTAATTTACACCATAGAAAAAGATAAGGTTACTAATAAAAGGCTGTTAGAACTGGAACACAATGAAACTTTAAGATACACTTTCCATGAAGATCAAACTGAAGATCCTAAAAACTATTTGTTTGATGTAGATATCCTACTTTCCGGAAGTATTGGAAAAGGCGTTGTTGACAGGTTAGCCACACAAAATGTTGCTGCTTATGTGATTAGAGAAAAAGATCCTGATTTTGCTGTTGAAAAATTAGTCAAAGGGACTTTGGAAGCTTTTGCTCCGATTTCACACAGGAGAGGGGGAGGAAGTTGTGATGATCACCATCATTAGTAATTATTTGTTGGAACAGGTACTGAATTAACCTTATCCAATATAAATTGATATTCATATTCCTTTGCCAGGTCTTTATCCTGACAGATCAAAACAGATTCATGGCTTTTATCTGAGGACCAGTTATCTAAATTAAAACTTCCAACCGAAACCACGAATCTATCTATCATAAAGGTTTTGGAGTGCATATACTGGAAATACATCCACACATCAATATTTTCTTTATCCTGTAGATAAGTTAAATAGGGATAATTACGTTTAGCTGCTTTTATATCCAGAGTTCTTGCAATATCAGGGTATAACCGGTTTATGAATAAATTGTTTGGTTTCCTTAAAACTTTTCGCTTCATATAATTACTCAATTCACCATACCCACCGTCAACACCATTGGATATTAGATTAACTTTAACTCCATCATCTGCCATTGTAAATATCTGATTCCATATTTTTTGATACCACATATCATTATCCAAATGAGTGCCAGTCTCTTTTACATCAATTGTAATCTTACCTGTTGTAAGGTCTATTGAATTTTGAGCATTTTTAAAATATTCTAAATATACCTTTGACACCAAGTATTTATCTGTATGAGGCCCCTGAACGATCAATCGACAAACTCCATTCATCCTGGAATACCTATCACTTAATTTCTCATCATAATTTTCGAGGCCGCGTAACTTTTTAGTATATTCATCTTTCAGGCATTTATTCAAATGATTTTGAAGAAACTCAATAAATACTTCTTTTTTTCTATTATATCTTTCATCAAAATCATAACGTGCTAATAAATCAATGAAATTTAATGCAATATCAGTAACCACAGGGCCTTCAACCATCAAATCTGTATCCCTGCTCTGATGGTTAAATCCGGTTGAAATATTTTCACTCTCAATAATATTATGTCCGCCAATTATTGCGACTTTGTTATCAAACACCCAGAATTTATTATGAAATAACCCATTTCCTTCTTCCTGAGTGTTTAAAAGATCATCGGCATAAATCACTACAATACCATTGTTTTTCATTCGTATTAGCTCTTTCTTCATTAACAATTTTGTCCATACTTTTTCCACAATGATAAATACCTGGACACCACTTTCTACTTTCTTTATGAGTTCATCGGTCATTAAACGAGAAGATGGGTCTTTAAAATAGGACATTACAGATATTAAAATACTGGATCTCGAATTTCTTATCAATTCCATTTTCTTTTTATAGGAATTACCATTCTCTAACAACAAAAGTCTATTCCCAAAGGTTAGATGGGTATTACTTAACTTATCCAATCTTTTATGAAATTCAGCTGAAAAGAAAGGAGAATCTATTTTATCATAATCGATTGGCTTTCTGCCTTTATCATAGAACTCGAGCTCATGCTCTAAACTTCTTAAAGGAGGGTGATTTAAACTCTTCCAGTCCCAAAACTGAAAATATTTCTTCGAATAACTTTGCTGGTCTTCATCAAAAGTTAACTGATCATAGCAGTTTTTCTTAGCTGAGATAAAATCTTCACCATTAAATTTATCAATATACTGTTGTTCGTCCAGAACAAATAATTTCTGAACTGATTCAGGACAAACCGAAAGATCTAAAGTTATAGTTGAGTCTTTTAGTTCTGCATTAAATTGAACTGAACTTATATTGATATTAAGCGGATTTTGTTCTAAATCACTAAAGGAAACCTCACCTTTTTCAATATAATTTAAATCCATATTTTTATAATAACTAACTAAAGTAGAGTAGTTTAAATCAAAACTTTTTAAATTATCAGGATTGATATCAATATTTGAACCTGCACCTCCGGATCTATTTTCATCAAAAGAAACACTTGCAAAAGAATAATTATCTTTCTGACCATAGTTTGAACTATATGTCATAGAAATGATTATACACAAATAGTATAGCAATTGTCTTTTCATTCGTTTAAAGTTCGGTTTTGAAATTTTTTCCAATTTCTCCAAATAAATTTAAAGAAAATAAATGAAAAAATTAATTATTTACACATTTTTATTCCTTGCAGGTTCTGCTTTCATATCCTGTAATGAACAAATTACTTATTCAAACATTTCAGAAAACCCTACAAATGTACACCACCCCGGTCAGTTTGTTTGGCATGATCTGGTTAGCCCTAACCCTAAAGCTTCCATGGATTTTTACAAAAATGTTTTTGGATGGACCTATACCACACTTGGTTCCGGTGAATTAACTTACTATTCTATTCATAGTAACGGAAAAGCTATTGGTGGAATTTCAAAATTAGATTCAGGACACGGTACGGTAGGCAAATTGATTGGATCTATTTCGGTTACTGATGTTTCTACCACACGTAAACCCTCATATGAGCGTTGGAATGAGTTGTGGCGGGTATTATCATCAAGGAAACTTTGACTGATCTAAAAAGAGCTGTATTAATTTTATGAATTAATACAGCTCTTTTTTTTATTTTAAAACATCCATTATTTCATCAGTTATACGTACAGGTTTTTGTGATTTTGCACTCATCAAACACCATGTAGTTTTTGCTTTAGCTAATAAAATTTCGCCTTTATAAATGTATACATACCTAATGGATTTTACACCACCGGTTTTCCCTACCCAGGTGTAAACTGTAATTTCATCGCCTAAAACAGCCGATTGTAAATAATCTATTTCATGACGAATTGCTACCCAGAAGTATTTTTTATCAATTTCCTTATCTGACAATTTTTTCCAGTGCTTTGCGGCAATATCATTTACCCACTGTAAATAAACCACATTATTTACGTGATTCAATTCATCAATTTCTTCCGGTTTAACCGAAAAAGAATGATGATAAGAAATTACATTATCGGGTATTTTATTTTTCATATTCAAAAAAATGGAATTTAAACTTTCTATTAACCCTATAAAAATAGTAATTTATAGTGCAATTAATCCTAATGTCTACTTTTTAATATTTTTTCAACATCCTTAAGCCTATATCCTTTTGCCTGCAATAAAATCAAATAGTGAAATAACAGGTCTGCACTTTCATTTAAGAACAATTCATTATTATCGTCTTTAGCCTCAATAACAACTTCTACCGCTTCTTCTCCAACTTTTTGTGCTATTTTATTGATTCCTTTTTTAAATAATGATGCGACATACGATTTATCTTCCGTAGCATATTCTTTCCTCTCTGCTATAATATTTTCTAAGTTCGAAAAAAAACCGTACTTGGTAATATTCTCCTGGTTCCAACATGTATCAGAACCTGTATGACATGTAGGCCCTTCAGGAATAACCGAAACTAATAGGGTATCATTATCACAATCTAATTGCATTTTTAACAATTGTAAAAAATTACCACTTTCTTCACCCTTAGTCCACAACCTTTTCTTACTGCGACTGTAAAAAGTTACTTTAGATATCTCAAGAGTTTTTTGATAAGCATCTTCATTCATATAACCCAACATCAATACATTTTTTGTATTATTATCCTGAATTATCGCAGGAATTAATCCGTCTTTGTTTTTATTAAAATCTGGTTTCATTTCTACTATTAATCTTTAAATCCTTACGGGAATATTATTGTTCTTTAATTCTTGTTTTAATTCTGATATTTCAATCTCCTTATAATGAAAAATACTGGCTGCCAGGGCTGCATCCGATTTTCCTTCAATAAAAGTATCAATAAAATGTTGGATATTTCCTGCTCCTCCGGAAGCAATAACAGGAATGTTTAATTGATCTGAAAGTTTTTTTAAGGCTCCATTTGCGAACCCCTTTTTAGTTCCATCATTGTTCATAGAGGTGAATAAGATTTCCCCTGCACCCCGTTCTTCGGCTTCTTTTGCCCATTCGAAAAGATCGAGCTCTGTAGGAACTTTTCCGCCAACCAAATGCACTTTCCATGCATCTCCATTTTTTTTTGCATCAATGGCTACTACAATACATTGCGACCCGAATTTTGCGGAAAGATCATTGATCAATTGCGGATTTTTAACTGCAGATGAGTTGATCGAGACCTTGTCAGCCCCGGCTCGAAGCAATTTATCTACATCCCCAACTGTTGAAATACCCCCACCAACCGTAAACGGGATATTAATCTTTTTGGCAATTTTTGAAACAAGATCCAATAAAGTTTTCCTGCGTTCTTCTGTTGCTGAAATATCTAAAAAAACCAACTCGTCTGCCCCTTCTCTACTATAGATCTCTGCCAATTCAACAGGATCTCCAGCATCACGAAGTGAAATAAAATTCACTCCTTTAACAGTCCTTCCGTCCTTGATATCTAAACAAGGTATAATTCTTTTTGTTAACATATTAAACTAGTATTGAGTATTGAATAGTGAGTATTGAGTTGTGTGATAAAATAATTGAAACTGCTACTGTCCACTGATTACTATATTTTCAAGTTCTTTTAAGCTAATTTTATTTTCATAAATGGCTTTACCAATAATTGCACCTTCACATCCTAATTCTTTTAAACCTTCCAGATCCTTTATCGAAGTTATACCTCCACTGGCTATTAAATTGATATTTGGAATATTGGATAAGATCTTTTTATATAAACCAAAAGAAGGCCCTTCCAGCATCCCATCCTTAGCAATATCTGTACTAATTACATATTTGATTCCTTTCTTTTGGAAATCCTGAATAAAAGGAATCACTTTTTTATCTGATTCCTCCATCCATCCGCTAACAGCAATTTTCTCTTTATTCACATCTGCTCCAAGAATTATTTTTTCATTCCCGTACTCATTCAACCAACTTAAAAACAATTCGAAATCTTTAACAGCTATGCTTCCTCCTGTAATTTGACTGGCACCTGATGCAAAAGCAATTTTTACATCACCATCAGATTTTATACCACCACCAAAATCAATATGCAGATTGGTTTTTGTAGCAATTTGTTCTAAAATCTTGAAATTATATATCTTACTGGATCTTGCACCATCAAGATCCACTAAATGCAAATATTTTATTCCATGACCTTCATATTGTTTTGCAACTTCCAAAGGGTCTTCATTATACACTATTTTTGTGGTATAATCACCTTTTGTAAGTCTTACACATTTTCCATTGATAATATCTATTGCAGGTATTATTCTCATTTTATATTATTTTATAATGATTAATTTATTTAAGTATCTTTTTTCTTATGTATTTTTAATTTTCAAAAAATTATGTAACAATTTTTCACCGGCAACACTACTCTTTTCAGGATGAAACTGCACTCCGTAAAAATTATCCTTTCTTATAGCTGTTGCATATTCCAAACTATAGTTTGAAGTAGCAATAGTCAGCTCACTTTTTGGGACATAGTAACTGTGCACCAAATACATATATTCTTTTTCGGAAATCCCCTGGAATAAGGGTGAACTTAAATTTTCTATCTGGTTCCATCCTATTTGAGGAACTTTTTGCCCTATCGGGAATTTTTTAACTGCCAGGTCAATAATACCCAGGCCTTTTGTATTTCCTTCTTCTGAAGATTTACACATTAATTGCATCCCTAAACAAACCCCTAAAACCGGCTGTTTCAATTCTGAGATAGTTTTATCTAATCTTTTTTCTCTTAAGGCTTTCATCGCTGAACCAGCCTCACCAACTCCCGGAAAAATTACTTTTTCGGCATTTTTTATAACTTCTGCACTATCGGTTATAACCGAATTATAACCCAATCGCTCCAAAGCATATTTAACCGATTGTACATTTCCTGCTCCGTAGTCTATTATTGCTATTTTCATTGAATTTGTATTGAGAAAAAATTAAAATGTAACATATCACTTTTAGGTTTTCAACACTGAAGAATATTTGATTACATAAACTTCTTCTCTGTTTTCTCTTGTTTATTTTCTATATATGTTCAAATCAGAATTCCTTTATTAACTGAATCTTTCAGGTTTACAACTCTGAAAGTTCGCTTAATTCAACCCTGTACAACCATTTTCTCTTCTCTCTTTCTTTTCACTTTTAAACATTCTAACTTCCAACTAAAGAACACCTTTTGTAGAGGGCAGGATCATTTTATCTGCATCTTGTTTAACGGCAGCTTTTATCGCTTTAGCAAATGCCTTAAAAATTCCTTCAATTTTATGATGTTCGTTTTCTCCTTCAGCTTTGATATTGATGTTAGCTTTCGCTGAATCACTAAATGATTTAAAGAAATGCAGAAACATCTCTGTTGGCATATCACCAATTTTTTCACGCTTAAAATTTGCATCCCAAACTAGCCAATTCCTGCCGCCAAAATCAATGGCAACCTGAGCA
>JBDLIB010000034.1:0-21792 GCA_039715085.1 Bacteroidota bacterium
ATCACAACCTGGATAGTATGTTTCCCTGTTTCAAAATTATTTAATGGAATCACATAAGGTGGCGTTTATAGCATGTAAATTATCAGGTTTTATTGTTTTTTGGTTATATCTATATAATATTGATCCAGCGCATTTGAGTCTTTATATTTAGACCTTAGTTCAGATAGTTTTATTTTTAGCTCTTTTACTATATCACTATATTCAGGCTCATTATAAACATTTTTCATTTCCTGTGGATCTTTTTTACGATCATACAATTCCCATTCATCTACATCATAATAAAAGTGGGCCAGTTTGTATTCCTTTGTTACAATTCCATAGTGACGTTTTACCATATGAACGGCAGGATATTCGTAATAGTGGTAGTATACAGCATCTCTATTCCATAATTGATTATTTCCTTTTAGTAAAGGTATAAGACTTTCTCCCTGCATGTCATCAGGAGCATTAATTTTAGCAGCCTCTAAAAATGTTTGGGCAAAATCTAAATTTTGAACCATCTCATCAGAAGTGGTTCCTGCTGTAATTTCATTTGGCCAGCGGATAATTAATGGTGTTTTAAATGACTCATCATAAATAAATCGTTTGTCGAACCATCCGTGTTCACCAAGATAAAATCCTTGATCGGAGGTGTATACAACAATTGTATTTTCAGATAATCCGCTCTCATCCAGGTAATTCAATACCCTGCCAATATTATCATCAACAGACGAAATACAAGCCAGATAATCCTGCATATAGCGTTGGTATTTCCATTTCATTTTTTCTTCCTCGGTCATCGTCGGCCAATTTGATTTAAAAAAATCATTTATCGAATCCAAAACAGGTTTATATTGTTCACGCTGCTCTTTATTAGAACGTCCGTAAGAGTCATAGAAACTACCTGCAAACTCCGGAATTTCAGGCTTAACCTTTCCCATACTCTCAATAGTTTCCGGCCTTATTTTACTGTCATGACTGTACATCATATGTGTAAGTATATTCATTTCAGCTGTTTTTGCAGCTGTTCCCCTGTTTTTATAATCATCAAATAAAGACTCGGGCTCCGGAAAGGTTTTTTTAGAAAATTCCTTGAATTTTTCAGGACTTGGCCACCAGGGTCTATGTGGAGCTTTATGCAGATACATCATCATAAAAGGTTTTTCCTTTGAACGTTTTTTATCCAACCAATTAATAGTCATGTCGGTAATAATGTCAGTTACATAACCTGTGATTGTAGTATCTCCTTTTTCCGTGATGAAATCCGGATTGATATATCTTCCCTGACCAGGTAAAATCATAAAATCATCCACCCCTTTAGGATTATTTCCAAAATGTAGTTTCCCAAACATTGCAGTTTCATATCCTGCTTCCTGAAACAGTATTGGAAAAGTTACTTGCGTTGTGTCAAACGGAAGTTTATTATCAACTTTACCGTTGATATGTGTATGTTTTCCGGTAAGGATCGTCGCTCTTGAAGGTGCACAAATTGAATTGGATACACAAGCATTTGTGAAAAGCATACCTTCATCAGCTATACGGTCAATATTGGGAGTTTTTATTAGATGGTCGCTATATGCACTAATGGCCTGATAAGCATGATCATCCGACATTATAAAAAGTATATTCGGCCTTTTGGAACTTTCTTTCTTAACTCCTTCACAAGAGTTCAATAATATTAATCCGATTAAATAAAATAGTATGTTATGTTTCATTTTCAATGTTTTTATTTAATTATCTATTATTCAGTACTTAGCGGTATGTGAATATTAAATGAAACTCCGTCTGTTCTATTATTAATGTCCACTATTGAACATGCTGCATACAATACCAGAGGGTCATCATTTTTATCCAGTAAAAGTTGAGGTCTTTCCAACCTATTTACTTTTATGATATCACCATTTCTCAATACAAGTTCTTTTTTCATAAAAAATGGTTTTTTTGTTTTTGCCCAGGTTAAACCATCCTGAGATTCAAGTATAGCCAAACCAGGCTCAGACTCTGTTATACTGCCCGAAAAATCCTTGATCACAGCATAAAACCTTTTATTTTTATTGTGATACCACACAAAAGGATCTTCAGCTGAAGCTATTTTTCCATTTTCCAACTTGATATCAAATACAAGACTATCTGTTGGGACAAAGGTTCCTGAAGGCGAATCTGAGATAGCAACTCCATGGACACCTTTCCAGTTAGGATCATAGATATTTCCTTTAAAATATAACAGGAACTTACCATCAGATGGCCGTTGAACAACAGAGGGATTAACTACGATTATATTATCAGGCTTAGGCTCAGTTCCCTCAGGAGAAGGATTGACAATATTATTTGTTTTTACCCTGGTTCTTGGGGCTAACAAAGGTTGATCAGGTCGTTTAAAATTACCCTGTAGTAAGTCCTTAAAGCTTTTAAATTCAATAACACCAATTTTTTGAGACTGTTGAACCCTGTTTCTTTTGTTTACATTTACTCCTTTTGAACCTATTGGCTGCTCTCCGGGATCTGATGAACCAACATAATAGAGGTAATACTTTCCATCAAATTCCTTTAAATGGGGGTTGGTTACCATTTGTGCGTCCCAAGCTGTAGAATCACCATCAAATGAGCTTCCTTGAAGAATAATTTTTTTAAACTGGAAATTCTTATCAGGGAAATCAGAAACAGCATAAGCTAATTTTGAATGTAATACCCATGAATTTGAAAAAACAGGAATAGAATCGCCACATTCCCAGGTATTATAAATCATATGGTATTTATCATCAGTTCCTTTTAGCACACTCCCTCCCCATACAAATCGATTTGGGTCATTTAGAATTGAGGGACCTTTTAGAATATCACCACTAACTTGAGCGTTAATAGGTAATGGATTTATTACCAGAGTTTCCTTTTTGCGGCAACATCCAGTAGAGAATATCAATATAAAAACCAAAGGTATACTGATTGTCAACTTCTTCATATTTATCCAAATTTTGACTATAACTAACAATAAAAGGATTGAATAAATCCCCGTTTTAGTGGCATTAATTATTATTAGCTATATTTTTAATCTCCTAATTGTTTAAATTTAAATCTCTTATTTATAGCAGGTTTGTGCTCTTGTTTCATGATTGAATCTATCCTTTTTACAATATCAGGATATCGGTTGGAGATATCCAATTTTTCTTCTATGTCAGTTTCTAAATTGTACAATTCGATATTAAGATTTCCGTCAAAAATATTTTTTCTTACACCTTTCCATTTCCCAATTCTGACAGCCTGTTGCCCGTTGTAACCGGGAAACTCCCAATACAAAAAATCGTGTTCATTTTGCCTCTGGCCGTACAAAACAGGTTTAAAACTAATTCCATCGATGTCTTTTGGCGCTTCAATTCCTGCAATATCGCAAATGGTTGGCATTAAATCATAAAATGCTGAAATATGATCACTGGATGTACCCGGTTCAATATGACTGGGCCAACTTGCTATAAATGGAACGCGAATTCCACCTTCATAAACAGACCCTTTAGTTCTTCCATATCCATTCGAAAAAGGTTTGGAACTTTCAAAATAATTAAAGTCAACACCTCCCGTATACGTTGGGCCATTATCACTAGAAAAAAGAATAACAGTATTTTCATAAATACCCTCTTCTTTAAGTGTAGCAATCAACTCACCAAGTTGATTGTCCAAATAACTAATCATTGCGGCATATGCAGCCTTTGGATACCTATTCGGGAAATAACCTTTTTCTCCCAAATAAGGTTCTTCCTCCCCAAAAGCTTTTCTATACTTCTCAACATATTTATCAGGAACTTGTAATGGGAGATGTGGAAGAGGAGAGGCATAATACATAAAAAAGGGCGTATCCTTATTTTGCTTGATAAATGACAATGCTTTTCGATGAATTTTTTCGGGTGCATATTCATTTTGTTGAAACTTTGAATAACTCTGTTTATCATAAGGATCTGCGAGAGTATCAAGTTTTGTATGAAATGCCACCAATTCATTTTTTAATAACACTTTTTTTGAGTTTTCCCATAAATGACCAGGATACAGGTTGTGAGCTTGACGCTGACAATTATATCCATAGAAAGAATCAAACCCCTGTTGGTTGGGGGTACCTTCAGTGTCAGGGGCACCCAATCCCCATTTACCAAAGATTCCTGTTGTATAACCTGCCTTTTTCAATTGCTTACCAATCGTAATTGTATTTGATGGTATAGGTCGTTGGCCCTCTAAAGTGTGATCTGAATATACCTTTTCATAATCCCATATATCTCCTCGTTCATTCCATTCGTCATTGCCCCTAATAAATGCATGTCCGGTATGTTTTCCGGTTAGGAAAACATATCGCGAAGGAGCACAAACCGGAGAACCGGAATAATGATGAGTAAACCTCATACCATTGTCAGCCAATGCGTCAATATTTGGTGTTTTAATTTTTTCCTGGCCATAGACACCTACTTCACCATAACCAAGGTCATCGGCAAGAAAAAAAATTATATTAGGGGTCTGTTCTTTTTTTTCTATGGTATTACAGCTAAAGAGAATGAAAATAAACAGGCTAACAATAAATAATTTCTTCATAGTTTGACTTTACAATTATTGCTTAGGATATTGATATCAAAATTAGCTAAAAAATATCTAAATTAGTTGGTTCTAAATTTTCTTTTAGATAGTCAGTTATTCTTCATTCCATATTTTCCAGTTATTAATAATGTCGTGTGCAACAACACTACCTACTCGATATGCATTTTCAATAGCTAAAGGAAAACCTAACCAACTATCATGAATGGATTCTTTTGCTGTTTTACCCGGATATTGTTGATCAAAATCACTTGCTGTTCTGAGTACCATAATTGTGCCTCCCCAACACCATCACCTTTTACTTCTCCCATTTCCATCATTGCAATGGTTATTACTTTTAAAGAAGTCTTTTGTGAATATATATTATCCGAGAATAAAATTAAAAATAAAGAAATTGTAACTAATAATCTCGGAATACATAATGTTTTCTTATTTTTCATTTTTAAGATTTTATTATTTGCAAACCCATCTTACGCCAATTCTTAGCACTGATATACAGTTGTTTATGTTTTTAACTTCTGTATTTTTCCCCAATTTTCAGTCCGATTTTGAGGTTGGCATTAAGAAATTAATTCGGTTTTCTTAATGTGGGAATGTGTGCTAAACAAATTGTCCAGTAGAAAAACAGTTATAACTATCCGTATTATTTATTAATGTTCACTTGCCTTATATTTCTTAACCTTATCTTCATTTCCCAATTTAATATTGTACCAGTCAATTTTTCTGGAAAAATACATTACAATACCAAGAATGATAAACATACCCAAACTTCCAATTAGTAGTGCATAATCTTCCAATTGAATTATTGTAAAAATGAAAGAATACATTATGAATAGTATTCCGAATATTAATAATCCAACCTGTTTAGATTTTAAAATTGCTGTTGTATAGAGAGATATCAATAGTAATGTTAAAGTTGATGCTAAAATATATGATATATCAAATTTTATATGCTCGCTAAATGATAATAAAAGTGTGTAAAAAACTATTAAGGCAATTCCAACCAACAAGTACTGGATTGGATGAATAAATACTTTTCTCATTACTTCAACAAAGAAGAATGTCATAAAAGTAAGAGCCAGAAATAATATTGCATATCTGGCAACACGATAAGACTTTTTATAATTGTCAACCGGTAGTAATAAATCTGTACCAAATTCACTTTCTTCTATGTCATATTTACTTCCAATCCATGCCTGAGGATAATTTCTGTTTAGGTGTAAAATATTCCAATTGGAAGTAAATCCCTGGTTGGTAACATCTCTTTCATCAGGTAAGTATGTACCGGTAAAGCTGGGCGTTGTCCAATTAGATTCTAAATTAACATCGGTAGTTTTACCTACCGGAGTAAAATACAAATACTGACTTCCTTTTAAATCAATTTCTGTTGAAAATTCATAGCTTACCAAACTATCCTTTCTTACAGGAACTGCAGCATTAATTCCTGAAGAAATAATTTCCTTAGTGGATGTACCGGAATTGAAGTATATTTCTTGATTATTCCAATTCAGTGACACCTGTTTTTCTATTCCTTTAAGATCGTTAATCCCAATATTTAGAGTTGCTTTATCGAAATGCACATTATTTTTATCAATATCAAATTTCTTGAAATCTATATTTTCAAAACTACCATTGATCTTCAAATTTGATTCGTAAACTACGACTTCATATATTCCTCTGTATCTTTTTTCGGGAACTATGTTTCCATTGATTATTAACTTTTCCGGTAAAAAATGTGCCCATTCTTTGATCTTTACAATTTCATTAATTGAATCCTTTTTATTAAACCTTTTAACATAACGATCGTAAGGAATCGTTATAAAAGGACCGGATATTGTTTGACCGTTACCCCACTTTGAGCTAACTTCTTCGATTGCATCAGATTGTACATCTTCCCTTTCATTAATTAAACCTTCTACCATTGAAGTTGGGATCATTAATATTAAGATCAGAAAAATGATTACCCCTACTTTAAAAAAAATGTTTGTTTTTAACTTTTCCATATATATTAAGTTTAACTATAAATACTATTGATCTAATTCATAAAAGAAAAGGAAATTAACTTTCTCTCTATTTATCCAATTGAATATAAAGAGAAAAAAATCAGGATTTCATTACCTTACTGAATGATCTTTCTCGTGCTTTAAGTGTTGCTAAATATTAAGCCAGTATCCCAAATACTCCTGCTCCGATTCCAATTATTAAATAAACAGAAAACATAACTATTGTAAATACTCCAACATATTTGTAATGTGACTTCAAGTTTTTGAATGCTTCCTCTAATACCAAATCATTCTTTTCAGTAAGGGCTTTCTTAATTTTTACAGAAAAGTTATATAAATAAATTATTGGCATAACGTAAAGCCCTGCCAGTACTATATAGATTACACCGAATAACATTCCCGGAAAGGGCAGCCCCATTTCATCTGATCCAATACCTGCGAAAATTGATCCGGCAAATAATCCAATCAAAACCATAAAACCTACTCCCAAAAAGCCAAGGATTGCAAAGAATAGCATCCAATTTCCTGTCTCTGTCAGAAAATTAATTGATTTAACAGACAATGTTAACTCTTTCCCGGGTTCAGACGGGTTCATGATTTTTTCTTTATTCTCTTCCATATTTTATTTATTTTAAGGTGATTAAATATTTATTCTAATTATTCTGTTATTTAAAAATTTTCAATACTCAATACAGTTACTTACATACAATATGCAAATAACCCAACTTACTAATAAATACAGGGGGAGAATTAGCAATTTTGATTGAGTAAATGTAACTGATTCATTTTTAGTATCAAAATTATTTTTTGATACCTGGGTATCATTTAATTTTATGTAAATCTAATTTCTAAGCTGGAATAGAAGGAATAAAAAAAGAGACTGCTTTCTTAACAGTCTCTTTCAGTTTAAAATTATTTAATCTTATAACCCGTTTAGCGGTTAAAAAGCTAAACAGATTAAAGAAAATCTTAAGATAGATCGATATATAAATTACATTATCATTATAGAAAGAGAAGTTAGTTATATGACAGGTTAATAGATTCTTGAATAATTTCTTCCTAAAAATTAAAAAAATTAAATAAAATACCTTGACTTTAATACAATCGTTTGTAATTTTACGCAAATGTTTGCCAAAAAAACTTAACAGATGACACAATTTGCTATGAAACAAACTATTACAATATTACTTATCGTTTTATCCTCAGGCCTGGCACATGCCCAGATGAAAGCCTACCCTGCATCATGTTATCAAACATTTGAGCAGGATGGTTCATGGTGCTGGTTTTCGGACCCCCGTGCCGTTAGTTACAAAGGCGATTATAACCGGACTTATGCAGGCTTTGTCTCCAGCAAAGGAGATATAACCATTAAGTACATAGATCACGATACAGGAATACAAGAGTCAAAAGTTATATTTCCAGAACTTCAGAAAGATGACCATGTAAATCCTTCCCTTTTATTTTTGCCTGATGGCCGTCTGATGATATTTTTTACAAAACATAACGGAGGCTTATATTATACAAAAACAAAAAAAACTGAGAATATTTCAGAATGGGAAGAAGTTCAAACACTTAACATGGGTACAATGCTATGTTACTCAAACCCGGTAATGTTAAGCGAAGAAAATAATCGTATTTATGTGTTTTTCAGAGGTGGATATAACTGGAAACCATCGTTTATAGTATCAGATGATTTAGGCGAGACTTGGTCTGAACCACTAGTAATAACAAGTAAACCTGGCGCAGAAAATACTAACCGTCCATACACAAAAGTTATTAGTGATGGTAAAAAACGTATATGGCTTGCGTTAACAGACGGACATCCTCGAAATGAGCCTTTAAACTCAATATACACTATGTATTACGAAGGAGGCAAATTATATCAGGTTGATGGGACTATAATTGGCAATATTGATCAAGCACCATTTGATCAAAACAAACTAATAAAAGCATATGATGCCCATAAAACAACAGTAAAAAGCTGGATTTGGGATATTGCCATTAATAAAGAAGGTTTTCCGGTAATAGTATACACTCGCATGAACGAAGAAACCGATCATCAATATTTTTATGCACGATGGAATGGTGAAAAATGGGTTTCATCACATTTATCAAAAGGAGGCAAAGATTTTCCCCGCCAAAAAAGAAAAAAGGAACAACGAAACCCTGAGCCACACTACAGCGGTGGCATTACCCTTGACCACAATAACACAAATGTGGTTTATTTATCGAAGCCAATAAACGATATTTATGAAATATTTAAATATGAGACAAAAGATAGCGGAAAGACATGGACCAACAAAGCAATAACAAAGGGATCTAAATTAGACAATGTACGTCCTTTTGTTATAAGAAATACAGAAAGTGAACAAGATGGTAATATTCTATGGATGCAAAACCATAAATATGAACACTATTCAAACTACAATACATCTATTCTTATAAATAAAGTAAATCCTACGCTTTCGTCAGAGATAAATAAAGAAAATTTAAAAAAGGCTATGAAAAATGTAGCCGATTGGCAAATCAACACACCTCTTCGCGACCACCCTGCTGAATGGACCAATGGCGCTCTTTATGCAGGTATGGCTGAATGGGCTAAAATAGCTGATGATGAAAGCTATTTTGAATGGTTAAAGAATATTGGTAATAAAACAGGATGGAACTATAAAGTTAATCAAAACCCTAAAAGGAAGTACCATGCAGATGATTATTGTGTAGGTCAAATGTATGCAGAGCTTTACCGCCATTATAACGATAACAGTATGATTCAGCCATTACAAGAATATTTTAATCTTATAATGGACAATCCATCTAAACGCGATCTTGAATTTAACTGGGATGGAGAAACCTGGCCTTCTGAACGTTGGTCGTGGTGTGACGCTTTATTTATGGCACCAACGGTTTGGGCTAAATATGGAAATATTACAGGAAATAAAAAATATTGGAAATTTATGGACAAGGAGTTCAAAGCAACAACTGATTACCTGTATGATGAGGAAGAGAACCTTTATTTCCGTGATTCAAATTACTTTAATAAAAAAGAAGCCAACGGCGCTAAAATGTTCTGGGGACGTGGTAATGGTTGGGTCTTTGCCGGATTACCGATTATTATCAATGAATTGCCTCTAAACTATAAAAACCGTGATTATTACGTTGATATCTTTAAGAATATGGCTAAAAAACTGGCTTCCATACAAGATGACAAAGGCTATTGGCATGCCAGCCTGCTTGATCCAGGCAGTTATCCAAATCCAGAAACCAGCAGTACTGCATTTTATATATACGGTATGGCCTGGGGAATAAACAATGGTTTCCTTAACAAAGAAGAATACTTACCTGTTGTTGAAAAAGGGTGGAAAGCATTAATTGAATCAATATGGCCTGATGGTAAAATGGGATGGGTACAACCTATAGGCGAAAACCCTAAAAACGTAACAGCTGAAATGACAGAAGTGTATGGTGTTGGTGGTTTCCTGTTAGCCGGTAGTGAAATTTATAAATTAGCAAAATAACAACTTATTAACCTTAAAAACAGTAATTACGACAAATCAGGAGGGAACTCGGACGATGGCTTTAATAATCCGGGTAATGACAACCCAAGAAAAGGAAAACCTTTTGTTGAGATGACTTCCGGGAAACTTGATGTGAAGAAGGTTGTTGTTTCGGGAAAAAAGATGAAGCTGTAAAATAATTATGAAGAAATTGTAATTCAGAATCGATTCAATGTTATTGATCAGTAATTTATATATTAGCATCACTTTACGGTCATCTAAAAGTATATAACCTGAACATACTCCTGATACATGAAAAATAAAAAGATAAAGCTAAGTGATGTTGCCAGGGAATTAAATGTTTCTGTATCCCTGGTCTCTTTAGTTATGTCTGGCAAATGGAAAGATAACCGGATAAGTGAAAAACTCTCTGAAAAGGTTTTGAAAACCGCTAAGGAAATGGGCTATCAACCTAATACGACTGCAAGAGCATTACGAACAGGTAAATCGGGTGTTATAGGTCTGGTCGTTGCTGATATCTCCAACCCGTTTTATGGAAAAATTGCACGCACAATTGAAAATGAGGCTTCAAAATATGGATATCAGCTTATGTTTGGAAGCAGCGATGAAAAACTATCGAAGTTTAAGTTGATTGTAGATACTTTGATCTCCCGCCAGGTTGATGGCCTGATCGTTGTGCCGGTAAACGGGTCGGAAAAATTCCTGGAACAAAAACACAAACAAGGGGTTCCGATTGTACTGGTCGACAGGAATTTTGAAAACACAAAATTACCCTATGTTGTTGACGATGGTATTTACGGAGGAGAACAATTAACCCGTCTGCTATTAAACAAAGGATTAAATAAGGTTGCCACGGTAGTTTTTGAAAGCGAACTTTCGAATTACAAAGAAAGAGTTGAAGCATTTGTTAATACCGTAAAGTTTGAAAAATCAGGAAAAATAGAATCTGTTATTATTGAAGTTCCGTCTGATAAATATGAAGATATCCTGGAAAAGAAGATACTACAGGCTATAAAAAATAATGTAAAAGGATTTTTCTTTACACAAAACAAAATTGGAATAGAAGGAATAAAGATATTTAGAAAAAACAATATCAAAATTCCGGAAGATGTAGCTATTGTAAGTTATGACAATCCCGAAATTTTTGAATTGGGAAGCCCTACCATTAGTTGTTATCAGCAATCAATTGATGAGATATCGTATCATACCGTATCAATAATCAGTAAATTACTTAACAACGACAAGTACACAAATGCGCAATTACGCATAAAGGGAACCCATATAGAAAGAGAATCAACAGATTTCTAAAAAAATTGATCATTTTCCTATCTGCTATTATTTTTTTTATTAGGTTTGCTAAAACGTTTTAGCATATATCAAACTTAAAGTCTTATTATGAAAAAAATTGTTCTTGGAATCGATTTTGGTTCATCGGCTTGTCGTGTTCTAACTATGGAACTCGAAAGCGGTAAGGTGCTTAACTCGGTCGAACAGGCTTATTCAGAAGGTAATGGTGGTGTTCTTACTAGCGAAAATGTTCACCTTGCACGTCAAAGTGCAGCTGATTACGTAAAATCAATGGAGACTGCACTTTTAAAAGCAAGAGCTGTTAATAAAGAAATGGGATACGATATGGCAGAAGTAGCGGGTATTGGTGTAGATGCTACGGGGTCAACTCCTTTACCTGTAAAGAGTGACCTTACTCCGCTTTCGGAAGTAAAGGAATTTAAAAGTAACCTGAATGCTTATTCATGGATGTGGAAAGACCATACTTCGCACGAAGAGGCCATTTTCATTACGGATAAGATCACAGAATTACGCCCTGAGTATCTTTCAACTATAGGAGGAGCATATTCGTCAGAATGGTACTGGTCTAAAGTTCTTCATTGTCGTAATATCGATAAGGAAGTATTTAATGCAGCTGATACATGGGTCGAATTATCCGATTATATTCCGGGAATTTTGGCAGGAGTAAACGATATTGCAAACTTAAAACGCAATGTTTGTGCGGCAGGACACAAAGGTTTATACAACGAAAAATGGGGAGGTTTTCCCGATACTGAATTTATTGAAGCTCTTCATCCCGATCTTTTAAAAGTTGCAAAGACTCTTCCAAAAGAAGCATATTCAATAGAACATGTTGTAGGTGAGTTGTCTGCGGAATGGGCAGAGAAGACTGGAATGAATGCCGGTATTCCTATTGCAATGGGAATTCTTGATGCTCATGCCGGAGCTATTGGTTCAGGTATTAAAGATGGTAGTTTAGTTAAAATTATCGGAACTTCTACTTGTGACCTTGTTTTGGGCAACCTCAATCAAAAAGATACAGGTATAGAAGGTGTAGCAGGTGTTGCAGTTGAGTCTGTACTTCCTGATTACTATGGAATTGAAGCGGGACAGAGTGCGGTTGGGGATATCCTGAACTGGTTTATCGAAAAGGTTCTTAATAAAACAAAATCGCATAGCGAATTAACCGAAGCTGCTGAAAAACTTCTTCCGGGGGAAAGCGGACTTTTAGGATTGGACTGGAACAACGGAAACCGTAATATTCTAACCGATCCATTGCTTTCAGGGCTTATATTAGGTCAAAGCCTTCTTACAAAGGATTATGAAATATACCGTGCATTGATTGAGTCTACTGCATTTGGAGCACGAAGGATAATTGAACACATGGAAGCCCAAGGTGTGGTAATTAACGAGGTCGTGAACTGTGGTGGTATTTCACAAAAAAATCTACTGTTTATGCAAATTTACGCCGATGTTATCAACAAACCGATGAAAATAGCAGCTATCGACGAAACCGTAGCCTTAGGTTCTGCATTGATGGGAGCACACGTTGCTTATAAATCGAAAGGAAAAGATGTTAGCTACAACGAACTACAGAATAAGAGCTGTGAAATACTCGACAAAGTTTACAATCCAAATCCGGAAGCTGCTGAAGTTTACGAAAAACTATATCAAATATATCTGAAGTTACACGATGCATTCGGAGTAAAAGGAACTCAAATTGAAATGCACTCTGTAATGAAGGATTTGATCGAAATTAAAAGTAGCATAGTAAAGAAAGAAGAATAAGTATAAATATAATAGTTGTTGGTTGTTGGTTTTTGGTTGTCGGTAATTTATTATCCAATAACTAACAACCGATAACTAACAACAAAATAAAGATATGAACAGATTAATAGGAACTTTACCAAAAATAGGAATCCGTCCGGTTATCGACGGGCGTGAAAGAGGCGTACGCGAATCTCTTGAAGAGCAAACAATGGCAATGGCAAAGGCTGCTGCTAAACTTATTGAAGACAATCTTCGTTTTCCGAGTGGAGAAAAGGTAGAGTGTGTTATCTCTGATTCAACTATCGGAGGGGTGGCTGAGGCTGCAATGAGCGAAGACAAATTCCGCAGAGAAGGAGTTGTAGTTTCTTTAACAGTTACTCCGGCCTGGTGTTATGGCACCGAAGTTATGGATGCCGATCCTGCTACAATTAAAGGTGTATGGGGATTCAACGGAACTGAGCGTCCGGGAGCGGTTTACTTAGCTGCTGCTTTGGCAGGATATGCACAAAAAGGATTGCCAACTTTCGGTATTTACGGTCACGAAGTACAGGATGCAGGTGATACTGACATTCACGAAGATGTAAAAGAGAAAGTCCTTCGTTTTGTAAATGCAGGATTGGCTGTTGCACAAATGAAAGGTAAATCATATTTATCGCTAGGATACTCATCAATGGGTATCGTGGGTTCTATGGTTGATCAGAACTTCTTCCACGATTACCTTGGTATGCGTACTGAGTTTGTAGATCAGGTTGAAGTTATTCGTCGTATAGAAGAAGAAATTTACGATCACGACGAATTTGAGAAAGCTATCAAGTGGACAAAAGCAAACTGTGAAGAAGGAAAAGATTATAACAACGAGCAGTACAAAGCCGATCAGGAAAGAAAAGACTGGGAGTGGGAAATAGTTGTAAAAATGACTCTTATTATCCGCGATATTATGATCGGTAACCCTAAGCTTAAAGAAATGGGGTTCGGTGAAGAAGCACTGGGGCGCAATGCCATTGCAGGTGGCTTCCAGGGACAACGCCAGTGGACTGACCACATGCCAAACGCCGATTTCTCTGAAGCTATGTTGAACTCTTCTTTCGACTGGAACGGAATCCGTCAGGCTTATGTATTCGCAACAGAAAACGATTCATTAAATGCTGTATCGATGTTGTTCGGTCACTTATTGACTAACACAGCCCAGATTTTCTCTGACGTTCGCACCTACTGGAGTCCTGAGTCGGTTAAACGTGTTACAGGAAAAGAACTTTCAGGAAAAGCTGCAAACGGAATTATCCACCTTATCAACTCCGGTTCTACAACACTTGATGCAACCGCTGAGCAACGCAACGAAGCAGGCGAACCTGCTATGAAACCTTTCTGGGAGATCAATGAAAACGAAGCTCAAAAATGTTTGGATGCTACAAAATGGCCTCAGGCTGTTAAAGAATACATGCGTGGTGGAGGATACTCTTCGCAGTTTAAAACTTCTGGAGAAATGCCCGTTACCATGTGTCGTGTAAACCTTGTAAAAGGAGTTGGTCCGGTTCTTCAAATTGCAGAAGGATGGACTGTAGAGGTTGACTCAGAAGTACACAAAATACTTGATGAGCGTACAAACCCAACATGGCCTACTACATGGTTCGCACCACGTGTTACAGGAGAAGGAGCATTTAAAGATGTTTACTCGGTAATGGCCAACTGGGGAGCAAACCACGGAGCAATTTCTTATGGACATATAGGATCTGATTTAATAACATTGGCTTCAATGCTTCGTATTCCGGTAAATATGCACAATGTTGCCGACGAGGATGTATTCCGTCCTGCAGTTTGGTCATCGTTCGGAACAGATAAAGAAGGTCAGGATTACAGAGCATGTGAAGCTTACGGTCCGCTTTATGGAATAAAATAGTTTTACAATAAAAAAACAGCGGAATCTAAGAGTTAGCCTTACTCCTAATTTCGCTGTTTTTGCAGAAATATTTCAACTGATTATTTCTCTACACCAAACTTATAAATAGTTTCTGTATGGTATTTTTCACCCGGACGAAGAACTGTACTTGGGAAATTCTTTTGATTTGGGGAATCTGGGTAATGTTGTGTTTCAAGGCAGAAAGCTGTACGGTACTCATATTTTTTACCTCCTTTACCTACATCACTTCCGTCAAGAAAATTACCTGCATAAAACTGTAATCCCGGCTCGGTAGTGTAAACTTCCATCACTCTACCCGACTTAGGTTCTACAACCCTTGCTGCCAAAGCCATATCGCCATCCTGGTTATTCAATACCCAGTTATGGTCAAAACCAAATCCGTTTTTAATTTGCTGGTCATCAGCATCGATATTCTTCCCTATTTCCGTAGGTATAGTAAAATCAAACGGAGTTCCTTTTACTTTCGCTATTTCTCCGGTAGGAATCATGGTTATGTCAATTGGTGTATAATGATCAGCATTGATTACAAGTTGATGATTTAAAATAGTTCCGTTACCTGCACCGTGAAGGTTAAAGAAAGAATGATGTGTAAGGTTTACGATCGTTGGTTTATCGGTTGTGGCATCGTAAGTGATCTTTAACTCATTGTCATCTGTCAACTCATAAGCGATCGTTACATCTAAATTTCCGGGATACCCTTCATGCATATCCGGATCAAGATGTTTTAAAATCAACTTATTCCCTTCCTGAACAGCATCAAAAACCACATCGTTATAACCTACTTCTCCACCGTGTAACGCATTATAATCATTGTTGGTCTTCAAAGTAAATTCATTACCATCAATCGTAAATTTCCCACGTGCTATTCTGTTTCCATAACGGCCTATCAGAGCACCGAAATATTGATTACCCTCTACGGTTTCTTTAATATTATCATAACCTAATACTATATCTTTAAATTTTCCGTCTTTATCCGGAACGATTAAAGAAACAACTTTACCTCCATAGTTGGTGATAGTTACTTCAATATTATTTTTGTTTTTTAAAATATAGGGTTTTACATGTTTTTTATTGATCATACATTCCCAAATACTTTTTTTGCTGACAATTATTTTTCTCATTAGTTTCAGACAAGTATATAATTTACAGTTAATTTTTATCAAATATTTACTTTGTAAACTTATTGTAATTAAATATTGGCATAATAAAATCGGTTAATTTTATTTAAGAGAAAGCTGAAATAACGTTAACGGTAACGTTATCGTTATTTCTGATTCTTTAATCTAATTAAGTTATTGGATACATCTAATTGAAATAAATCCTTCTGAAATAAATAAGTTGAAAAATAAATGCTATTGTTTTCTTTGCTCTTGAATATATAACTTCCTGTTGGAACTATCTCTAACGATCAAATTACAATTTAATTTTTCGGTAACAATCCGAATGTTTTCATCTTCAATCTGATCGATCAAAATCTGGGCTGCATAATGTCCCATTTCGATAGATGGTATATTAACTGAACTGAGTTTTGGGTGGGAGTATTTGGTAAATGGATCGTTATTAAACCCTACAACTCCAACATGGTATGGAATTTTTAACCCCATTTCAAGTATATAATCAATAGCTTCTATTGCCACAAGATCATTTACGGCAAATATGGCATTTGGAGGTTTTGGCAAACTCATCAGCTTTTTTACTTTGGAGACAGTATCGGTTTTACTCAGATTACAATGTACTATATAATCTTTGTCAATTTCTATGTCATTGGCCTTTAATGCTTTTTTATAACCCTGCATCCTAAGTTTTGATATCTCCAAAATTTTGGGGCCTCCTATATGTGCAATACGAGAATAACCTTGATTTATCAAATGTTCTGTTGCTTCAAAGGCTCCTCTTTTATTATCGGCAATTACGTTAGAACAAGCTATATTCTCTGTAGCCCTGTCAAATAAAACAAGTGGCATTTCCCTCCGAATTATCTTATCAAAATGAGTAAAGCTTTTCGTATTTTTAGAAAGAGAAAGAATTAATCCGTCAAGGCGACTACTTACCATGGCCTGGATATTCTCAACCTCCAATTCATAATCTTCATTTGATTGTGCTATCAGAATTTTATACCCCCTTTCATGAGCTTCCTCCTGAATACCTCTGATACAAGAAGCAAAAAAATGGACATCCAGTTCGGGAACAATCACTCCAATTGTATTAGTCCTTTTCTGCACTAGACTTTTGGCAAGAGCATTGGGCTCATAATCCAGTTCTTCAGCAAGTTTTAACACTTTTTTCTTTGTTTCCGGGTTAATATCATAAGCATTCCGCATTGCTCTAGATACAGTTGATACAGAGATATTTAATTTTCTTGCAATATCTTTTATAGTGGCACTTTTTTTCAACTATTTTTTTTTAAATTACTAATGAGTTAACAAATATAACTTAAATGACATAAAAGAATAGTGATTTTATCGGTAACGTTTACGGTAACGTTATCTTTAGTCGAGGTTTAATTTATTTTTACAAAATTTTAATTATTATAATTTAAATATAATATTTGTATAAATTAATTATAAATAACTATGGATTTTTCATTAATTGACAAAATAATATTTGCCGCATACGGCGTATTGATAATTGGAGTTGGACTTTGGGTTTCAAGAACAAAAAAGGGTGAAGAAAAAACCTCTGAAGATTATTTTTTGGCGAGTAAATCATTGCCATGGTGGGCCATTGGCGCATCATTGATCGCTGCCAACATCTCAGCAGAACAATTTATAGGGATGTCAGGTTCTGGTTTTGCCATAGGGTTAGCAATTGCATCCTATGAATGGATGGCTGCAATAACGTTGATCATCGTTGGTAAATACTTTTTACCCATTTTTATCGAAAAGAAATTATATACAATTCCTGAATTCTTAGAAGTAAGGTATAATGAAAACGTTAAAACTATTTTAGCAATTTTCTGGATCGGCCTCTACATTTTTGTTAACCTTACCTCAGTACTTTATTTAGGAGCTTTAGCTCTTGAAACTATTATGGGAATTCCTATGTGGTATGGGGTAATCGGATTAGCGGTTTTCGCAGCAGCATATTCGTTATACGGAGGTTTATCAGCAGTAGCATGGACAGATGTAATACAGGTGATCTTCTTAGTCCTTGGAGGATTGTTCACAACCTATATCGCTTTAAACTTAGTTACTGACGGAGGTGTTTTTGAAGGACTTAAATATATATTTGAAAAGGTACCCGGTCATTTTGAAATGATTCTTGATGAATCGCATCCCGAATATTCAAATTTACCCGGTATAGGTGTTTTAATTGGTGGATTATGGGTTGCCAACCTATACTACTGGGGCTTTAATCAGTACATCATTCAAAGAACCCTGGCTGCCAAAAGTTTAAAGGAATCTCAAAAAGGGATCGTTTTTGCTGCCTTCCTTAAGTTATTGATTCCATTAATTGTTGTAATTCCGGGGATTGCTGCCTATGTGATCGCAAATGACCCTGAAATCCTAGCAAGGTTAGGTGAAGAGGCTTTGGTAAACATACCAAGTTTAGAACAAGCAGATAAAGCTTACCCGTGGCTGCTTAAATTCTTACCTAATGGAGTGAAAGGAATCGCTTTTGCCGCCCTTGCTGCAGCAATCGTTTCCTCTTTGGCTTCTATGTTGAATTCAACTTCAACTATTTTCACTATGGACATCTATAAACCGTATATCAATAAAAATGCTTCCGAACATAGACTGGTAAATGTGGGTAGAATTTCTGCTGCAATAGCATTGATAATAGCTGTATTGATAGCACCTATGCTAGGTGGAATTCCACAGGCATTCCAATACATTCAGGAATACACAGGCTTGGTAAGTCCGGGTATATTGGCAATATTTATCTTAGGTCTTTTCTGGAAAAAAACCTCAACAAATGCTGCAATATGGGGTGCTATTCTTGCATTACCGGTAGCATTGGTATTAAAACTTACGACTACGTTGCCATGGATGGATCAGATGGGATATACTTTCTTGATAATCACAGCCATTATGCTGATTATCTCACACTTTGATAATAAAGGAAAGGATGATAAGAAAGGAATCGATCTAAGTTCTGATCTGTTTAAGACATCTCCTAAATTTAATATCAGTGCTATTGTAATTTCTATCATCCTTGTAGTACTTTATGCACTATTCTGGTAATAAAAAAATTGTCAGTCAAACAAAAAGAATAAAAAAAGTGATCGATATTATTAAAAATAAATATAATGAACTCTACGGTACTGAATCTACAATATTCAGAGCTCCCGGCAGGATCAACCTGTTGGGTGAACACACCGATTATAACGATGGATTTGTACTTCCTGCATCCATAGATAAAGAAATGATCTTTGCTATTGGAAAGAATGGTACAAAAACAACTTGTAACCTCTATGCCTATGACCTCTTGGAAAGCTATACTTTTGACCTGAAAGAGATGTCTCCGGGTAATACAAGCTGGTCAAATTATATAAAAGGGGTTATTGCCGAAATCTATAAAAACGGAAAGACCATTGAAGGATTTGATATGGTATTTGGCGGAAATATTCCTTTAGGAGCCGGACTCTCTTCTTCTGCTGCGCTTGAAAGCGGAACTGCAACTGCACTAAATGAATTATTCTCATTAGGCTTTGAAAAAGTAGAATTGGTGAAAATGGCACAAATGGCAGAGCATAACTATGCAGGAGTAATGTGCGGAATCATGGATCAATTTGCCAGTATAATGGGAAAAGAAAAAAGTGCATTTAAACTGGATTGCCGCACTTTAGACTTCGATTATTTCCCATTAGAATTAGAGAACTATCAAATCATTCTTTGCGATACTCAGGTAAAACATTCATTGGCTTCTTCTGAATACAATACAAGAAGACAGGAATGTGAAAAAGGAGTTGAGATTATCAAAGAAGAAAATCCCGGAATCATCAATCTTCGCGATGTTTCAATTGATTTGATGAATTCCTTCAAAGGTAAAATGCCCGAAAAAATCTTTGACAGATGTAGTTATGTAGTTGAAGAAAATGACCGTGTTTTAAAGGCTAGCAAGGCTTTATCTGATCACAATATCGAATTAACAGGTAAACTCATGTACGAAACTCATGAAGGTTTGCGTAGAAAATATGAGGTATCCTGTGAGGAACTTGACTTTTTGGTAGATCTGACCAAAAACCTAGATTATGTAGCCGGATCGAGAATGATGGGAGGTGGTTTTGGTGGTTGCACTATCAACCTGGTAAAAAGAGGCCATATTGGAGCATTTGAAGATCTGATAAGCAAAAAGTATCATGAGGAGTTTAATAGCGAGGCTGCTATTTATGAAGTAGAAATTACTAATGGTGCTGAAGAAATTAAAAAACTAAAACATGAATAAGAGGTTTGATTTTGACTCACATCCACACAGAAGATACAATATATTAACAGGTGAATGGGTATTGATTTCTCCACACAGAACCAAAAGACCATGGCAGGGAAAAGTAGAGGATAAAGCTTCGGATGAGCGTCCTAAATATATTGAGGATTGCTATCTCTGTCCAACCAACTCAAGAGCCGGAGGAAAAGTCAATCCCGATTATAAAGATACTTTTGTGTTTGAAAATGATTTTGCCTCTCTTCTCCCGGATACACCTGATGAAAAATTTAATTTGAAAGGGCTTTTGAAGGCTGAGAGTGAATCAGGAATATGCAGAGTGATCAATTTTTCACCGGATCATAGTTTGACCCTTGCTCAAATGGATAAAAAAGATATCAAAGGAGTTATCGATACATGGGTTAGTCAGTATGTGGAACTTGGAGCAATGAAGGATATCAATCATGTTCAGATATTTGAAAATAAGGGAGATATCATGGGAAATAGTAATCCCCATCCTCATGGGCAAATATGGGCCCAAAAAACGATACCGGTGGAACCTTCCAAAAAGTCATTTCACCAAAAAAAATATTTTGATGAGAACAAGTCCGGCCTTTTAGCCGATTATATAGAAATTGAAAAAGAACAGGATGAAAGGATCGTTTTTGAAAACTTACATTTTATGGTGTTGGTGCCTTTTTGGGCGATCTGGCCTTATGAAACCATGATCGTTCCAAAACGCATGATGAAGAATATTGCCCTGATGAAAGAGAATGAAAAAGAAGCTTTCGCTGAGGCAATAAAACATATCACTACCAAATACGATAATTTATTTGAGGTGTCTTTTCCTTACTCTGCAGGAATCCATCAGGCTCCTACCGATGGCGGTATCCATGAAAGCTGGCACTGGCATATGGTTTTCTACCCACCTCTATTGAGATCGGCAACGGTTAAAAAATTTATGGTAGGTTATGAAATGCTTGCCAATCCTCAAAGGGATATCACTGCGGAATTCAGTGCTAAAAGATTAAGAGAACTTAGTGATATTCATTATGCTAAAAAGAAATAATTTTGTTTTATTAGATTGAGTTATCTTGCTACCATGAAAAGTCTTATTTTGATTATAATAGGAATATTTCTGAGTACATCTCTTTTGGGTCAAGAAATGCTTGATATACTTTCCATTTCAGGGCGATATGGATCTCCTCAGTCATATGAGTCTATTTATAAGGGCAAAGCCAAAGAGTATGGTGCTATGGCCAACTTGGTTGCGCCAATCAAACTTTCTGAGAAATCCATTTGGTATAATAGTGTAAACTATTTATACTCGCATGTTTCTAACGAAGAAGAAATACCTGTCGGTGTTGCCAGCCCAATTAATTTACATGGA
>JBDLIB010000035.1:0-21715 GCA_039715085.1 Bacteroidota bacterium
CCTTTTTGATTGGTTGGAATATACAGGTCTCCTTTTCTGAAATTAACTTCTTCAGTACTTTTATAGACTTGTGTATTGTAATGCAGATAATGTCCTTCGTAGGTGTTTTTCACGGTTTTAAAATCTTCAATTTTATAGGATTCCACTGAGATCAGCGTATCTGTTTCAAATATTTGATAATCGATTTTATTCAGGTTTAAGCGCTTTATTACTTTCCACCAACCTTGGGGTATTATATAGGCTTTTGGAATTTCAATTTCCTTTCTTGGTTTAAAATGCTTGTAATATTCAACAGGTTTGGTAAAGGGTTTGGATCTGTCATATTTTAATCGGTTAAGTCCGGTAACTTCACTTTTGATATAGTTGCCATTATATCCTCGAAATTGTAAAGTTGTAATTTTAGCACTGTCAATTTCCCATTGAATAGGGTAAAAGGAATTTGCTATTATTCTTTTATTTGCCTTATTTCTAAGGTTTTTTGCCTGTTCTCCGTAGTTTGTTAAGAAGTTCAAACTGCTCAGCATCATTTCATAAGTTGCTTCCACACGTTGTTTGTAGGGTTTTAGCATATGTGTCTCTACCATAAAACCTAGTGTATTAAACAAAGTTGTATAACCGGTAGAATAACGTGGGGCATCAAAAAACTGAGAGAATCCATTATCAGGGACATTATTAAAAACGTTTACATAAGGGGTTGCATACAGGTCTTTGCCTTGAAGGTCTTTTTCAATTTCAGGGAGCATAGTGTTATTTAGAAATTCGCCTAATTCGCCACCTAGTTTGTTGTGTTGTGTAAAAAGATGTGTTAAAGTATATTGATAATCAGCTCCGTTACTTACGTGGTTTTCAATAAAAATATCAGGATCAACCAAGTGAAAGATCTCAGCAAATGTTTGGGCATTTTTGGTGTCATTTTTAATGAAATCCCTGTTGAGGTCAAAATTTCTTGCATTTCCGCGAAAGCCGTAAGATTCCGGTCCGTTTTGATTCACCCTGCTTGTCGAATTCCTGTTTAAACTTCCACCAATATTATAAACAGGAATAACACAAATGATGATATCTTTAAACTTATTTTTTAATTCATCATCCTGTACAATATCTCTTAAAAGTATCATGCTGGCATCAATACCATCCGGTTCACCCGGATGAATCCCGTTGTTGATCAGAATGGTTGCTTTAGAGGATTGGCTAATTATCTTATGATCAGAATTAAAATCAGTGTTAAAAATCACCAGATGTAGAGGCTTTCCTGAATCTGTAGTTCCAATTTCTTGTATTGATATTTCGGGATAAGTTCTTGCTAAATTTTGATAAAAATTAATAGTTTGATGGTAGGTTGCAGTTCTTGTTCCGTCGCTTTTTTCGAATTCAGTTTTAAAATCTTGAGCATTGGCAATAGTTAAGAATAGAAATAGTAGAAATGGAAGATATTTCATAAAGTAGTAAAATTGATTAGAGTGGAGATTGTAAGTCGCCACCCGAATATAATGCGAAGATTATTCAAAAGTAACCGTTTTGGGAACTAACAACGAAACATCACCTTTATTTTCTATGATATCTCGTACGATGCTGGAGCTTATATAAGAAGTAGCAGCACTGGTTAATAAGAAAACAGTTTCAATTTTTGACATTCTTCTATTGGTATGAGCAATGGCTTTTTCAAACTCAAAATCGGCCGGATTTCTCAGGCCGCGTAAAATGAAATCGCTCTCTATTTCTTTACAATAATTTATGGTTAAACCCTCGTAAGTATCTACTTTAATTTTCGGTTCATTTGCATAGGTCTTTTTAATGAACTCTTTTCGTTGCTCTAAAGTGAACATATATTTTTTAGTAGCATTTTTACCAATGGCGATTATAATTTCGTCGAATAGGGGTAAAGCCCTGTCGATAATATCTGTATGTCCTAAAGTGAGGGGGTCAAAAGATCCCGGGAAAACTGCTCGTCTCATATTGTAAAATTTGAAACCTGCCACGCCGGCAGGAGGATTTAAAATTAAAGATTTTAAATTAATTTGGATAAACTTTTTTGATTATATTCCAGTAACTTAACCAACAACCAACAACCAATAACTCAAAACTAAGAACTACCCAACGCCATCTCCACTGCATTTCCAAATAATTCTTTTAAACTTATTCCTGCTGCTTTGGCCTGTTTTGGTAAAATACTTTCTTTTGTGATTCCTGGCACCATATTCAGTTCGATAAAATACGGCAGGTCACCAACTATTATAAAATCAGCTCTGGAAAAACCGCTTAAATTTAATGATCTGTAAATTTTTTCGGCAGCCTGTTCTACGTTTTTTTGTTGTATTTTAGATAATCTTGCCGGAGTTATTTCTTCTGATTTGCCTAAATATTTTGCATCGAAATCAAAGAATTCATTTTCACTAATGATCTCAGTGATCGGGAGTACTTTTACCTTTCCATCGTACTGAATTACCCCAACCGAAATTTCGATACCATCTAAAAATTCTTCAATTAAGATCTCATCGTCTTCTTCGAATGCTTTTTTAATTGCAGGAACTAATTCTTCCTGTTTTTTTACTTTTGTCACACCAAAACTTGAACCACCCCTGTTAGGTTTTACAAAACATGGCAATCCGACTTTTTTAAGAATTGTTTCAGGCTCAAAAACATCCCCTTTGTTTAAGTAATGGGAAGTTGCAATATGAATTCCGTAAGGTTTTAAAAAGCTTAAAGTGTCCCGTTTGTTAAATGTAACTGCCATCTGGTAGAATGGGGCAGAAGTGTGTTTGATTCCCAGTAATTCAAAATAAGCTAAAATAGTTCCATCCTCACCCGGATGTCCGTGAATGGCATTAAAAACGCAATCGAATTTTATTTTGTATCCGTTAACGGTAGTAGTGAAGTCAGCAACATTGATCGGGTGTTCGGTGTTATTTTCGTCTAAATAAACCCATTTTTCTTTAAGGATCAATATTCTGTAAAGGTTGTATTTTTCATCATCTAATTGCTGATAAACAACATTTCCACTTTGTAAAGAGATATCTATTTCACTGGAATAGCCTCCCATGATGATGGCAATGTTTCTTTTCACTTTATTAGGATTTTGGTAAACACAAACTTACTAAAAATTAAAGTAATATTTTAAGATACGGGATAAAAGTAAATTCAAAATTATTGAGAGAGTTTAAGTTCTAAAAATGTTATAATGAGACAATGCTTTAATGCTTCAATTAAAAGTGTTGAATTTTTAGTTTTGAGTTTATTTAATCTATAGTCTTAATGTCTAATGCTTCACTCAATCATCTCATTTTTAAATTATTCTTTTGTGTAATCATTAATTTATTTAACTGTGTGATAGATAATTATATTTTTCAAAATTAAATGACTCTTCTATTTTTGGACATTACAATTTAGTCATTAAATCATTATAACATTCTATCATTAAATCATTCATTACCTAAAATCTTGTGCAAAGCAGCATATTGTAACAGCATAATGGTTTTGGCATCTTTTATTTCGCCGGTAGCGATCATGTCAAGTGCTTTTTGAAAAGGAAGCTCTAAGGTAATGATATCCTCGTGTTCAATATCTAAACCACCTCCCTCGGCAACTTTCATAGATTCATCGTATTCGCCAATAAAGAAATAAATGATCTCGGTACAAGCACCTGGTGACATATATGATTCAAACACTTTTTCTACAGTATCAATTTGATAACCGGTTTCTTCAAGCACTTCTTTTTTGATACAATCTTCTGTTGAATCCATGTCTAAAACACCTGCACAGGACTCTATTAGCATTCCGTTTTCATTGCCATTGACATAAGTTGGCATACGGAATTGCTCAATCAAAATAATATTTTGTTTTTCTTTATTATACAGCAAAATTGTAACTCCGTTACCCCTGTCATAACTCTCCCTGTTCTGATTTACCCAATTACCCTCAGGCATTTGGTAGTCAAAATTGATCTTACTTAAAGTGGACCAATTATCTGATAAAATTTCAGATGTTATATTTTTAATTTTCGAGTTCATTTTTTTATACTAAAATAACAAATTCAAAATATCAATTTTCTTTACATTAATTCTATCTGAAATCTGGTATTATTTGAAATTTGATAATTGCTTTTTGTAATTTAAAAAACTACCTGATCAATTTTTTATACTTGATTCTTTTTGGTGTTACATCTGCACCAAGACGTTTCTTTTTATTCTCTTCGTATTCTGAAAAGGAGCCTTCAAAATAATACACTTGCGAATCTCCTTCGAATGCTAAAATATGTGTACAAATTCTATCTAAGAACCACCTGTCGTGTGAAATCACTACCGCACATCCTGCAAAATTCTCAAGTCCTTCTTCCAAAGCGCGTAAAGTATTCACGTCCAGGTCATTGGTAGGCTCATCTAGTAGTAAGACATTTCCTTCTTCTTTTAAGGTCATAGCCAGGTGCAGCCGGTTTCTTTCACCTCCTGAAAGTTTACTCACAGTTTTGTTTTGTTCGGAACCTGCAAAGTTAAATCGACTCAGATAAGCTCTTGAATTTACTTGTTTTCCACCCATCATCACGAGTTCTTGTCCGTCAGAGAAGTTTTCCCAAATAGATTTTTCGGAATCAATATTTGAATGCGCCTGATCTACATAGGCGATCTTCGCAGTTTCACCAACAGTAAATTGGCCTTTACCCGGTGTTTCTTCACCCATGATCATTTTGAAAATAGTAGTTTTACCGGCACCATTCGGTCCGATAATACCAACGATTCCGTTTGGTGGTAATTTAAAATTAAGATCTTCATACAGTAATTTATCGCCAAAAGCTTTGGAAACTCCTTCGGCATCAATCACATTATTACCTAAGCGAGGGCCGTTTGGAATATAAATTTCCAGCTTATCTTCTTTATGTTTCTGATCTTCATGCAATAATTTATCATAATTTGCCAAACGGGCTTTAGATTTTGCATGTCTCCCTTTGGGTGACATTCTTACCCATTCCAACTCGTGTTCTAATGTTTTTTGTCGCTTGGAAGCCTGTTTCTCTTCTTGTTTTAAACGATTTGATTTTTGCTCTAACCATGACGAATAATTCCCTTTCCACGGGATTCCTTCTCCTCTGTCTAATTCTAGGATCCAACCTGCCACATTATCCAAAAAGTAACGATCGTGTGTTACAGCAATTACAGTTCCTTTGTATTGTGCCAGATGATGTTCCAGCCAAAGCACAGATTCTGCATCCAGGTGGTTGGTAGGCTCATCTAATAATAAAACATCAGGTTCCTGCAATAATAAACGACAAAGTGCTACACGGCGACGCTCACCCCCTGAAAGATTTTTAATCGGAGTATCTCCTTCGGGAGTTCGTAAAGCATCCATGGCAATTTCAAGCTTGGTGTCCAGTTCCCATGCTCCTGAAGCATCAATTTTATCTTGCAGAACAGCTTGTTGAGCCATTAGCTTTTCCATTTTGTCAGCATCGGAATACACTTCTTCCAATCCAAACATATCGTTTATCTTGTTGTATTCATCCAAAATAGCAACTGTTTCAGCAACACCTTCTTTAACAATATCCATTACGGTCTTACCATCGTCTAATTTAGGTTCCTGATGTAAATATCCAACCGTATAATCTTGCGAAAAGACCACATCTCCCTGGTAGTTTTTTTCAATTCCTGCAATGATTTTTAAAAGGGTAGATTTTCCGGAACCATTAAGTCCCAGGATCCCAATTTTTGCTCCGTAGAAGAAACTTAAATATATATCTTTTAATACTTGTTTGTTAGCTCCCTGGTAAGTTTTACTTACCCCACTCATTGAAAATATAATCTTTTTATCGTCTGACATAATCTTTATTTTTTGAAGGTGCAAAATTACATATATTTTTTCATTGTAAATGTAGGTAAGCACAAGTAAAAAATATTTTGTATTATTCCCTCTGGCTAATTTTTCAAATAATTTAGTATCAGAGGAAATATACTAAGAATTGTATTTTTAAAGTCAAAAAGCACAATTTAAAGCAAAAAAAACTGCCATTTTCCGGCAGTTTTTAAGTTTTTAATATTCTAATATTTTTAAATAATCGATTTTCCTTTTCCAAACATCTAGATCTTTGTTTTTATTATCGATATTTTTTAGCACATTTTGAACCAAAGGATTGTCGTCTGTGGCATTTGAGATAAAACTCAGGTTATTTTCTAATTGCTTTACCTCGCGTGTTAATTCATCAATTTTTTTACGAACAAATTGCTGCTCACTATTCAATTTATATTCATCTTTTTGTTCGGCATAAGAATCAATAATATTCTTAAATTTTAAAAATGCAGCCTCATTTTCATCAATATTTAATTTTTTATATGCTGCATCCAATGCTTTGTTGAATTTTGATTCAATATGACGCATTTTAACCGGTAGGGATCCTAAATTTCTCCAATCTTCCACATAGGTGTTTACTGCATCAAGATTAAAGTTCTTATCATCATTCATAAAATCTTTAAATTGTGATAAAAGTTCTTTTTTCTTGTTAAAAGCTTCAACCTGTTCTTTATCATTACCGTCTTGTCTTTCGTGTAATCTATCGAAGAAATGATTACAGGCATCTTTAAATTTCTTCCATATTTTATCGGAATCTTTTTTAGGAACGTGCCCGATCTTCTTCCAGTCTGATTGAATTTTCTTAAAAATATCGGTAACAGTATCCCAATCGTCACTATCTTTTAAGGATTCAGCCTGATCAACCAGCTGCATTTTTTTGTTCAGATTCTCATTTTGGTCTTTTTTGATATTCTTATAAAATGCATTTTTTGATTTGTTAAAATCTCTTGTTGCATCTTTAAAAGATTTCCAAATTTCCTGATTTTTTGTTCTGGCAACCTTGCCTATTTTGAAAAATTCTTCTCTTAATTCTTCAATTTTTTTAATTGCCTCTTGCCAGGCATTATGAGAACTAACACTTTCAATATCAAAAGCTTTGATCTTTTCAATCAGTGCTTTCTTTTTCTCATAATTTTCTTCAAATTTAGCTTCAAATTCTTTTTGAAGCTCATGACGTTTGTGATGAATAGTTTTGGTTGCTTCGCTAAATCGGTTCCAGATATCTTCTCTTATTTCTCTTGCTACGGGCCCCACTTCTTCTTTCCACATGCGATGTAAAACCTGCAATTCTCTAAAAGCAGTATCCATATCATCACTTGCTGCCAACTCTTCCGCTTTTTCCACTAATTTAGTTTTAACCTCTAAATTATGTTTAAAATCAAGATCTCTGAGTTCTTTGTTTAAATGCAAAAGATCGTAAAAACGTTCTACATTAAAATGATATGTACGCCAGATATGGTTGTATTGCGAACGTGGAATCTGGCCAGTTTCACGCCATTCATTTTGCAAAGTTCTGAACTCATTGTACATTGTTGATGGCTCACCATTATCAATTAAGTGTTTTAGCCTATCAATCAATTCTAATCTTTTTTCAAGATTATCATTTTGTTCTTTTTCAATTTGTTTGTAATACTGCTGGCGCTTCTTTTTAAAATCTCTTACAAGTTTGTCAAAAGAATTTTTTGCTGATGAAGAAAAGCTAAAATCAATTTCATTGCCTCCTTCTTCAAGAAACTTGCTTTTTGCCTCTTTTACTATTGGTTTGTACTGATTCAGGAAACTGGTTTTAATATCCTGAAATTGATTTTTATAATCTTGCACTGGAAATTTATACAACAAATTTTCAAATTTGGTTACAATTTCCTCCATGCTTAATTTTGAGAAATCGATTTTTGGAATTTCTTGTTTTGGTTCCACTTTTTTAGTTGCCGCATCCTCTGAATTATCCTTTGTATCACTGTTTTTAACAGTTTCTTCCTTTTCAGATCCTTCTTCCTCTGCAGGTTTTTCTTTTTCAATATCCTGAGGTTTTTCATCATCCTTTACAGGAACAACTTCTTCTTCGGTCTTAACTTCCTCTTTGGGTTGTTCCACTTCCTCTTTAATCTCCTTTACAGCTTCTGCTTTTTCCTTTTCCAAAGATTCATTTATTTCTACATCATTGGCTTTTTGATCTGTGCTTTTCTCTTCTTCCTGATCTTTTGGTAATTTCTCAATATTTCCGTCTGACATTTTTTAAATGTTTAAGTTCTAGTATTCGTTTTTAAAAGTTTCGAAAGATACAAATAGCTTGGTATTTGACAAAACTTTGTGTAAAATAAGATAGTTATGATTTTATAAAAGCCTTTGAATAAATAGGCTATAAACCGGACTCAGGTTATAAAATAGGTGAATTTTAGGAATTCCAGATTTCCCATGCTTTTTCAGCCTGTAGTTCCAGCATTTCTAAACCATTTTTGATAGCTGTTCCTTTTTCTTTTCCCTTTTTTAAAAATAATGTTTCTTGTGGATTGTAGATAAGATCGAATAGCAGATGGGACTTGCTTAGAAATTGATAGGGGATATCCGGGCAATTTTCAATATTTGGAAAAGTTCCCAGTGGTGTGCAATTCACAACTATTTGATAATTTTCCAGGAGCTCTTTTGATAGATCATCATATTTAATCGTGAGTTCGTTTTTTGGATTTCTTGAAACAAACAGATATTCAATTTGCAATTCATCAAAAACAAAAGCAATAGCTTTTGAAGCTCCTCCTGTACCCAGGATCAATGCTTTTTTATGATGGCCTGATAATAGGGGGCTTAGTGAGTTTTTAAAGCCATAAACATCAGTATTGTATCCTTTCAGTTTGTTGTTTTTTAAAATTTTTATCGTGTTAACTGCGCCAATTTCATCAGCATCAGCATCCAGTTCATCTAAATAGGAAAGTACATTTTCTTTATAAGGAATGGTAACATTTAGTCCTTTTAAAGTATCTTGATTTTCACTGATGATTTTTGGAAAATCTTTAATAGAATTGATGTCAAAATTTTGGTATGAACATTCCTCCAAATTTAATTCTTTAAATTTTTTGGAGAAATATCCTTCTGAAAAAGAATAAGAAATATTCTTTCCAACCAATCCGTATTTTGAAGTTATTGATCTGCTCACTTTATGCTTAATTATTTTTTTGATTTATTTTTATTTCCATACCATTCTAATACTAACAAAATAATAACTCCGAAAAGAATAAACCCTATAGCTATCCAGGTGTCAGCATCGTGTATGTCAGGAATATATCGCTGGTAATTCTGTAGAATTTTATTTCCTTCCCTGTCCAATAAAACTTCACCCAACTCGTCAGTCTTGTAGATTTCTTTTTTCCATGGCCAGACGTTCCCCAAAGATCCGGAAATAAATCCGATGATGATCGCGGTAACAATTTGGTGCCATCTTTTAAGTAAAAAGCCGAGTATATGCGATAATACTACTAATCCTGTAGCTGACCCTAAGGTAAAACTACCTATGATCTTCATATAACGCATTCGTTCTGGGTCGTGTATAAAATCAAAATTCCATTTAAAAATATCCGCAATGGTTTTGTATAGTTCGTTGACCGAATCCACTAATAAAAGGACATAATTTCCCAATAAAATAAGAATAAACGATCCCGAAAGCCCGGGTAATGTCATGCCAGAGACTCCTATAATACCGCATAAAAAAACAAACCATAAATTGTCATTTTCTTTTGCGGGTTTCATAAAACTGATGGCAATTCCTATGGAAACTCCCACAATTATGGCGAGAATATTTTGAAACCTCCAGTCATTAAAATCCTTTAAAATATAATAGATAGAACCTATGATCATTCCAAAGAACGTACTCCAGACAAAGAGTTCATAATTGGTAATAAAATAATCTAAAACCCTTGAGACGCTAAAATAGCTGAAAATACTTCCTGCAAAGACCAGTAATAAAAACCTTCCATTAATATAACGGTAAAAACTTTTAAAACCTCTATTGAATAAAAGTCCGATCGCTTTTCGGTTAATTTTTTGAAGTGAATAGATCAGTTCTTCGTAAAAACCTGCCACAAAAGCTACCATACCGCCAGAAACTCCCGGAACTTTATTTGCTGCACCCATTCCCATTCCTTTAATAAAAAGGAGAGTTTTATCGAGTAAAGTTCTGGTGTTTTCCATAACTTATGGGTTTCGTGTTTGTTGTTTTGAGTTTATGATGCCAATTGTAATAGCTATTTCCTGTTAACTGCTAATTTTTCTAAAAATACAATAAAAATAAATCCTATTGAGGCAAAAAGTAAAGCGTAAATGATTTGATTATCTCCTTCGAAAGCAAATGGTGAAATACTTTTTTCCTGTAATATTTTTAATTTTCCGTCAATCATTTCAGATTGCAGTACTTTTTTCCAAGGCCAGATCTTATTTAGAGAGCCAATGATAAAACCTGTTAAGGTTGCCAGGGTTAAATTTTGATAATGGTCAAAGAGCCATTTTAATAGTCTTGAAAAGGTCAACAGGCCAACTACAGCTCCTAGCATTAATATTCCAAGGGTTTTAAAATCTTTATAGTGTATTGCATCTAAAACAGGTTTATACATCCCTAATAAAAGCAAGATAAAACTTCCAGAAATACCGGGTAAGATCATGGCGCAAATTGCCAATGCTCCGGCCAGGAAAATAAAACCGTTTGATATTTGTAGGTGTTGAGGTGGAATTTGCGTGATATAGAATGCCGCAATTGCACCCAAAGCCATCAAAACAAAAGTAATTAATTGCCACCTGGTGATCTGTTTTCCCACATAAATTACACTTGCTAAAACCAACCCGAAGAAAAAAGACCAAACTAAAATGGGTTGCGTTTCTAATAAATGCCTGATTAATTTTGCTAACGAGATAACACTAATTGCAATTCCTAAAACCAATGACAGTAAAAAGTTACCATTAACCGACTTCCACATTGCGGCAAAACCTTCTTCTTTTAAGATTTTAAGAGTTTTGAAATTTACCTGATTTATGGAATTGATCAATTCTTCATAAATTCCTGAAATAAAAGCGATTGTTCCTCCTGATACTCCAGGTACAACATCGGCAGCCCCCATAGCAACTCCTTTGAGTGAAATGATAAAATAGTCTTTAAGTGTCCTCTTCATTTATGCAAAAGTAAAAAAGATTTATGGATTTTGGATTTGAGATCTCCGATAATTCGATGCTTGAAAATAGTTACTCTTTTTTTGTGGCAAATGTTTGAATAATAGATAAGAACCTAACTTTTTTCATTAAACTTTTTAATGATTGCTTTGATCTCATCCATATCAAAAACAGTTGAATAGATGTCCTTGACCAGCAAGTGATGATCGAAATCAATTTTTAAAGCTTTTTCCAGGTTTAGGAAAGCTTCGGGCTTTTCATTAATTAAATAATTCAAAGCAAAAAACCGGTATAAGATTTCGGGGTTGTTTTGATCTTTTTTATCAGTTAAATATAAAATATCTAAAGCATCATTGTAGTCACCCAGAAAATATAATACATCTGCAAAAGATATATATATATCAAGTCTGTCATCCTGGAGTTCTATTGTCTTCCGGTATGCTTTGGCAGCTTCTTCAAACAGGTTTAACTTTAAGTTAATTTCGGCTAGTTTGATCCAGTATTCGTTATTTTCCTCATCAATGCTCAGCGCTTTCTTAATATAATATAGAGCTTTTTGATAGTTTGATTTTTTGATGTAGATATCGGTTAAAGCCAACCATCCTTTATCAAGAAGAGGATCTTCATTTACTGTTTTATTATAGTAATCTAAAGCAAACTCGGTGTTGTCTAATTTTTCATAGCATCTCCCAATTTGCAAATATGCAAATGAAGTAGGGGTGTCTAATTCCATCGTTGCATTATAAAAATCAATTGCTTCTTCATAGCGTTTTAATTTTTCCAGGGTTTTTGCTTTTTCCAGATGCGCTCCAATAAATTCTTCATCAACTAAAATTGCATAATCAAATGCAACCAGAGCTTGTTCGTAATTTTCTACAATAAAATATTGTCGCCCAAGTTGATGCCATGCAACTTCGCTGTAGGGATCTCTGTTAATATGCTTATCGAGATATTTAATGGCTTCATCGTGCTGTTTTAGCATATCAAAGCAATAAATAACATTGTATAATGCAGAATAATCATCAAAATCAACTTCCAGGCATTTGGCAAAATTTAACCTGGCAGTATCAAAGTCATCGATAAAAAGATATTCCATACCTATCATTGAATAGATCTCTATTTCATCTTTTGAAAATTCAACAGCTAATTGTAAAACCTCAATGGCTTTTTTATGCAATCCTTTTTTGGAATAAATTGATGCTTTCTGGATATAGATCTCTTCGTTGGAAGGTTCAATATGGTGTAATTTATTTAAGATAATCTCGGCTTCATTATATTTTTCTTCCACGATAAAAATTTCGACTTTCATCAGTTGTAGTGCTACGGATGATGGATGTTGATTTAAACCTAAGAAAATTGCTTTTTTTGCTAACGATAATTTTCCATTATCAATATAATGGAGAATAATATCTTCAAATTCTTCAGCGTCAAAAAAGTAAACACTATTTGTTTTTAGCATTAACTCAAATTTCGACAACGGAACATTTTCATTATCATGTGAAAATTGATGCATAAAAATATGATTTCAACTTTAGCTAAGTTACTATAACATCAATCTCAATTTGGTCAAAATGCTTTTTTTTCTTAACAATTTAATTAACATTAAAATTTTTTTATCTCTGATAAAAAAAAGTGTAACTTTGCTTTAATAAATTTGCTATTTTCTCTCATGGCTAAAAAAAAATTACTTAACCAAAAAGAAATCGAAATCATTCTGCACCGGCTGGCATGCCAACTCATTGAAAGTCACAAAGATTTTGCGAATACTATTCTAATTGGATTACAACCTCGTGGAATTTTTCTATGCAACCGATTGGTTGAGATCTTAGAAAAAGAATACCATATTAAAGATATAAAAAACGGTAAATTAGATATTACTTTTTACAGAGATGATTTTAGACGAAGGGAGGAGCCTCTGGAAGCTAACAGAACAGAGATCGACTTTGTAGTTGATAATAAAAATGTGGTTTTTATCGATGATGTTTTGTATTCAGGGAGAAGCACCAGAGCTGCTTTAACAGCAATTCAGGCATTTGGACGCCCGAATAAGATAGAATTATTAGTATTGATCGACAGGAGATTTAGCCGTCATCTGCCAATTCAACCCGATTTTAAAGGTAGAAAGGTTGATGCAATTGGCCATGAACAGGTAAAAGTTAACTGGAAGGAAAATGATCAGGACCAGGAAGATGGTGTTTATTTAATAAGTAATCCATAATTATAAAGTAGAGAATTGAAGCATTTTTTAAGAAATATCAATTATAAATACAAAGTAATACATCACAATGAGCAAGCTTAGCGTTGATAATATGATAGGCATAAAGCATTTAAAAAAACAAGATATTGATCTTATTTTTAAAACTGCCGACCATTTTAAACAAGTTATTAACCGACCAATCAAAAAAGTTCCTTCACTACGCGATATAACAATTGCCAATTTATTTTTTGAAAACAGTACCCGAACAAAATTATCATTTGAGCTTGCCGAAAAAAGATTGTCTGCGGATATTATCAACTTTTCTGCAGCACAATCCTCTGTTAAAAAAGGAGAAACTTTAATTGATACAACCAATAATATCCTTTCTATGAAAGTGGATATTGTGGTAATGCGTCATCCCAATGAAGGTGCTGCCGCTTTTTTATCTAAGCATGTGGATGCCAAGATCATAAATGCAGGTGACGGGGCTCATGAACACCCTACACAAGCCTTATTGGATTCTTATTCTATTCGCGAAAAATTAGGCTCGGTAAAAGGGAAGAAAGTTGTTATTATAGGAGATATTCTACATTCGAGAGTGGCACTTTCTAATATCTATGCATTGAAATTACAAGGTGCTGAAGTGAAATTATGCGGGCCAACCACATTGATTCCGAAATACATTACGGAATTGGGTGTGGGCTATGAAAATAATTTGATAAAGGCTTTAGAGTGGTGTGATGTTGCGAATGTTTTACGTGTGCAACACGAAAGAATGGATATAAAATATTTTCCATCCGTTAGAGAGTATACACAACTTTATGGAATTAATAAAGAAATTTTAAACTCCATTGAAAAAGATATCGTAATTATGCATCCTGGACCTATCAACCGAGGAGTGGAACTGACCAGTGATGTAGCCGATTCTAGACAGGCAATTATTTTAGATCAGGTTGAAAATGGGGTTGCAGTCAGGATGGCAATTATCTATCTGTTGGCCCAGCAAATTAAGAGAGAATAATAGGATTTAATTATGATAGTTAACAAAACCAAATCATTTACGACCCTTAAACCTGAATTTGAGGGTGGTAATAAAGGAGGAAAAAAAAATTCCTTTTTTAAAGAATTTAATGAAAATTATACTAACTTTAAAAAGGAGAATTTAATTTTAGATTTTTCTGATGATCTTAACATAGATTCAGAAGAAATCTTATTATTTTCGCAGACATGTGACGAACATAAAAAAAATGGTAAATCATTTATTTTTGTGTGTAAGGGAGTAGATTTTGAGAATTTACCGGATAATATAATTATAGTACCAACACATCAGGAAGCTGCAGATATAATTGAGTTGGAAGAAATTGAAAGAGATTTAGGAATTTAAATACAATTTATGGCAAAAAAACTACTTTTATTTTTTATTTTTTTATTAACCTTTTCAGCATCAGTCTTTAGTCAGGAAGGCGATATTAGAGATCGTCAAATTCTTGAACAGGCTGCAAATGAGATACATGACGTTGTTGCATCGCCAAATCCTTTTAGTGTTACAACCCGTATTCGTTTCTTTGCAGACGATGAGATTGAATTAGAATTCTTTGTAAAGGATCTTTTAGGGAATACAATTCATTTCAAAAAGGTCAAAGCCAAAAAAGGTGCAAATTCTATTCCTTTTTACCGGGGGGAATTAGCGTCTGGTATTTACATTTATTCTTTGAAGACCAAAACGAAAATTATTTCGAAAAGGATTGTGATTAAATGAGTTTTAAACTCACAATTTTAGGGTGCCATTCAGCAACTCCCAGGAGTTTTGCGCATCCTTCTGCACAATTTTTAGAGATAAATAACCGTCATTTTTTAATCGACTGTGGGGAAGGTACACAAGTCCAGTTAAGGAAATATAAGATTAAGTTTTCTAAGATTAAACATATCTTTATTTCACATTTACATGGTGATCATTTTTTTGGTCTAATTGGTTTGATCTCAACCTTCGGTTTACTGAACAGACAAACCGAATTACATATTTATGCTCCAAAGGGAATAAAGGAAATCATTACATTGCAATTAAAGCTTTCCAATTCATGGGTGAAATATCCCCTTGTGTATCACGAGCTTACATCAAGTGAGAGAGAACTTATTTATGAGGATAGTAAGGTAGAAGTACACACCATTCCGTTAAAGCACAGAATTTACACAAATGGGTTTTTATTTAAGGAAAAGCCCAGAGAGCGTAATTTGAATATGGAAGAGATCAGAAAATATCCTGAGATAGAAATATGTGATTACCACAACTTAAAAAAAGGGAAGGATTTTATTGGTTCTACAGATAAAATTATCGATAATAAAAAACTTACTTTTAATCCGCCTGTACCTCTTCAGTATGCATATTGCAGTGATACGGCTTATTTTCCTGAAATGATTCCAAATATTAAGGATATTGACCTTTTATATCATGAATCCACTTTTTTGGAAGACAGGGTTGAACTGGCTAAGACAACTACACATAGTACCGCCAGGCAGGCAGCAGAAATTGCGAAACAAGCAGGTGTTAGGAAATTACTTTTAGGCCATTATTCCAGCAGGTATAAAGATGAGAATTTGTTTTTAGAAGAATCTAAACCTGTTTTTGAAAATACCGAACTCAGTTATGAAGGGAAGGTGATTGAAATTTAAAATATCTTGAGAAGATTATTCAATATCGTTTACTCGAGAGCATTACCAAAGTACAATCCAATTCATAATGAATATTATTTTCATCTAAAATTTCTTTTAGTTCAGGGTTAGCTGTACCGGGATTAAAAACTACTCTTTTTGGTTTTAACGAGAGTATATATTCATAATATTTTTTTTGCCTTTCGGAATTCATATATAGTGTAACAGTATGAATATCTTCCAATTTTGGATATCCTGTTTGTACATGAATACCTGAAACATCACCTTCTTTTAATCCAATAGCTTCCACTTTAAAATCATGATCTGCTAAGCTTTTAATGGCAAGGTTCGAGTACCTGTGAGATTTTAAAGAAGCTCCCAAAACAAGTGTTTTTTTCATACGTTTAAATTTCAGTAATTATCTGATAATAAATTAATTATAAAACCGAGAACAAATGCAACCGTTTCGCTCTCTCATGAAAAATTTAATCATTTCCTTTAGTGAAATAGTTGATTAAATTTATTCATGTTCGTTTCATTCGTTAAAGTTATATTAATCTGATTAGTAACTGTTACAAAGATAAAAAGTAAAGCGTCTATTTCAAATGATATTATTCAAAAACTATTTCCTCAATTGTAGCAATAGAATCACAAACCTGTACTTTTAGAGAAATGTCTTCTTGCTGATCAGATCCGTTTATCAGGTATTTCCTGCAAGGTTTGTTCTTTACCTGACTTTTTGAAAAATCAATATCACCGTTGATCAGTATCTGGGCAATATCTGCACTATCAATTTTTGCAGTATTCAAAATATCGAAAGCATCCGTAGAGTACTGAATATTTTTACTTCTTATAATTTTCAGCATTCTGTCATTTGGCATCCAATTACAGGCAGCTTTTTTCCCGCCAAGAAAAAAAAACACCAATAGAATACCAATAGCAAACCCAAAACCGTAAAGGGCAAAACGCTGCTTCATGTCTTTCATAACTTTGAATTAGAGTACCAATAAATTAATATCTGTATAAGGTAAGTTAAACCAATCAGCAATGGTTTTGTTGGTTAAAACTCCGTGGTAAAAATACATTCCTTTTTGTAAACTTTTGTCAAAACGAGCAGTATTTTCCAAACCTCCTTTTTCACCTATGTTTAAAAGATATGGTGTAAACATATTTGAAATAGAGACAGAAGCAGTTCGTGCATATCTGGATGGAATATTAGGTACACAATAATGAATTACACCGTGTTTGGTAACTGTGGGATTGCTATGTGTAGTAACTTCGGAAGTTTCAAAACAACCTCCACTATCAATACTTACATCAACAATCACAGCGCCATCGTTCATTTTTTTAACCATATTTTCGGTAGCAACTACCGGTGTACGGTATTTGCCCCTGAGCGCACCTATGGCAACATCACAATTGGATAGAGATTTTGCTAAAGTCTGAGGTTGAATTGTTGAGGTAAAAATGGGATGCCCTAATTTATGTTGTAAACTTCGTAGTTTGGTTAAAGAGTTATCAAATACCTCTATACTCGCACCCAATCCCATGGCAGACCTTGCTGCAAATTCACCAACCGTTCCTGCACCAATGATCACCACTTTGCTTGGAGGAACTCCACCAATATTTCCGAGAAGTAAACCATTTCCCCGGCTGCAATTGTTCATTAATTCAGAAGCAATCAGAACCGAAGCTATACCTGCGATCTCACTTAGAGATTTTACAATCGGATAAATTCCGTGGTTATCCTTAATATAGTCGAAAGCAATAGCAGTGATTCTTTTTTTTGCCAAAGCTTCAAAATATTCCTTTTTTTGGGTTTTGATCTGCATTGCCGAAAATAAGATACTTTGAGGATTGATCATCTTGATCTCACCTAAGGATGGTGGTTCGATTTTCAAGATCATGTGACAGGCAAAAACATCTTTTGCATTGTAGGAAATTTTTGCCCCAGCCTCAGAATATTGGTTGTCTGTGTAATTTGTTCCTTCACCCGCACCAGATTCAACAACTACCCTGTGCCCGTTTGCAGTTAATGCAGCAACTGCATTAGGGGTTAAACAGATACGTTTTTCCTCAAAGTGGGTTTCTTTGGGTAAACCTATAAATAATTCACCTTTTTGCTTTTTTATTTCCAGCATTTCGGGTTTAGGTAAAAGCTCTTCTTTGCTAAAAGGGGATTTAGGTTCGTTCATTTTATTGCATTTGAATAGTTCGGGTATCGTCTTTATTAATGGATAAATTAATTACAACCGACTCTAAAGGTAATAAATTTTCTACTTTTTCAGGCCATTCTATCAAACACAGGTTTCCGCTGTATAGATATTCATCAATTCCCATGTCATAAGCTTCCTCTTCATGATCAATTCTGTAGAAATCAAAGTGATATATAATTTCTCCCTTCCGGGAATGGTATTCGTTTACCAGTGAAAAAGTAGGAGAACTTACCACATCATCAACTTCCAGCTGTTTTACAATTTCTTTGATCAATGTAGTTTTTCCGGAACCCATTTCGCCATGAAAAAGCAAAATCTTTCCCTTAGCGGAAGAGATAATTTCTTTTGCGATACCGGGAATTTCTTGAAGAGAATAGGTTTTATTCATAATAAGTCAAATGTCTGTATGTCAAATGTCTTAATGTCTGAAGATTGACTTTCAGACTTTAGACTTTCTGACTTTCAACTGTTTTATACCATCGAATGATATACATTTTGTACATCATCATCGTCTTCTAATTTTTCTAATAATTTTTCTACTTCTGCTTGTTCTTCCTCGTTTAATCCTTTGGTAGTTGTAGGAATTCTTTCAAATCCTGAAGATAGAATTTCGATATTATTTTCTTCCAGGTAACTTTGAATGGCGCCAAATTGCTCAAAAGGAGCATAGATGATGATTCCGTCCTCATCTTCAAAAACCTCTTCTACTTCAAAGTCGATTAGTTCTAATTCGAATTCTTCCATTTCCATTTTAACATCTTCCGTTTTTACTCTGAAGTTACAGGTATGATCAAACATAAAAACCACTGACCCGGAGGTTCCCAGATTTCCGTCACATTTATTAAAGGCAGCACGGACATTGGCAACCGTTCGGTTATTATTGTCGGTAGCAGTTTCTACCAGAACTGCAACTCCGTGTGGAGCATAACCTTCAAAAAGTACTTCTTTATAAGCGGCTGTATCCTTTTCTGATGCTTTTTTAATAGCGCGTTCTACATTGTCTTTTGGCATATTGGCAGCTTTTGCATTCTGCACGGCAGCTCTCAACCTGGCATTAGTGTCCGGATTAGGGCCTCCTTCTTTCACTGCCATTGAGATTTCTTTTCCAATTTTGGTAAAAGTTTTAGACATTGCTCCCCAGCGTTTCAATTTCCTCGCTTTTCTAAATTCAAATGCTCTTCCCATATTTATTGTTTATTTGTGTAATCTTTTGTTTGTTTCGCGCTTGTTGTTTTCGATTTATCGTTAAAGATGATTTTATTAATTTCCACCGTCCTTCAGTACAGTTATCAATTTCCGCCGACTTCAGTCGGTGGTATATTTGTTTTAGTATTTATTATTTTAAATCTACATTCTTAAATCGTGAATCTATAATCTGCAATTAAAATTGAATTAAAGATCCAAGATTAACAATTGATGATTTTGGATGTTTATACCTGAATAACCCCTAAATTAAAATCTTTTTCGATCGGTGCATGATTTGCTGCTTCTATCCCCATACTTATCCATTTTCTGGTATCTCTTGGATCTATGATTCCGTCTGTCCATAATCTGGCAGCGGCGTAATAGGGTGAAGTTTGTTTATTGTATCTTTCTGTAATGTGCTCCAGTATTTCCTGTTCTTTTTCTTTTGTAATTCTTTCGCCTTTCTTTTTCAGAGCAGCCGTCTCAATTTGTAACAAAACTTTAGCTGCCTGCTTGCCACCCATAACTGCCAGTTCAGCCGAAGGCCAGGCAACGATCAATCTTGGATCATAAGCTTTTCCGCACATAGCGTAATTACCTGCACCATAAGAATTACCGATGATCACGGTAAATTTTGGAACGACTGAATTACTTACAGCATTTACCATTTTGGCACCATCTTTTATGATTCCGCCATGCTCTGATTTACTTCCTACCATGAATCCGGTAACATCCTGCAAAAATACCAAAGGAATTTTCTTTTGATTGCAATTGGCGATAAATCTTGTCGCTTTATCAGCAGAATCAGAATAGATCACTCCACCAAATTGCATTTCTTTTTTTGCATTTTTTACTATTTTTCTTTGGTTGGCTACAATTCCAACTGCCCAACCATCGATTCTCGCATAAGCACATATTAAAGTTTTACCGTAATTTGCTTTGTATTCCTGGAAATCTGAATCATCCACTAAACGTTTAATGATCTCTTTTGTATTGTATTGATCAGAACGTGATTCCGGAAGAATTCCAAATATTTCTTCGGGGTCTTCTTTTGGCTTTATTGATTTTTCACGGCTAAAACAGGCTTTTTTGTAGTTGCCGATTTTATCCATGATAAACTTTATTTTGTCCAAAGCATCTTTATCATCCAAAGCTTTATAATCACAAACCCCTGAAATTTCGGTCTGTGTAGTAGCACCACCAAGAGTTTCATTATCTATCACTTCTCCAACAGCTGCTTTTACAAGATAACTTCCGGCAAGAAAAATACTTCCTGTTTTATCAACAATAATAGATTCATCGCTCATAACCGGTAAGTAGGCTCCACCAGCAACACAACTTCCCATGATTGCAGAAATTTGTGTTATTCCTTTGCTACTCATCACAGCGTTATTTCTAAAAATCCGGCCAAAATGTTCCTTGTCGGGAAAAATTTCATCCTGCATAGGCAGATATACCCCGGCGCTATCGACCAGATAAATGATGGGTAAATTGTTTTCAATGGCAATTTCCTGGGCTCTCAGGTTCTTTTTTCCGGTTATCGGAAACCATGCACCGGCCTTTACTGTGGCATCATTGGCAACAACGATGCATTGTTTGCCTTTTACATAACCAATCTTTACAACTACTCCGCCGGAAGGGCAACCTCCGTGATCCTGATACATTTCATCTCCTGCAAAAGCAGCAATTTCAATTCGGTCGGAATCCTTATCAAGAAGATAATCAATCCGTTCACGGGCAGTCAACTTGCCTTTTTCATGGTGTTTTTCGATGCGATTTTTACCTCCGCCAAGCGAAACCTTTGCAAGCTTCATCCTTAATTGAGATAATAGTAATTTATTATGATCTTCGTTTTTATTGAATTTGATGTCCATATAACGGATTTCTATATAAGTTGCTAAAATACAAATAAGATTGAAATTTTAAACCAAATACTACACCAATGAATTTTTTTTAAATCTATGTATAATTGACCTTATTGTTTGAATAATTGTTAAGTTATTTCGTGTGTTTGTCATTTTTATATAAGGATCATTAAATTTTGTTTAGAATACATTAAAATTGCTGTATATTATTATTTAATTTTCAAATGCAATGTATAAATTTGCATCTTGCAACTAACATAGATTTTTATAAATTTTGAAATGAAAAAATATAACAATTTTATATGGGAAACACACGGTATTCATGCCGGTACTGAACAGGATCATGTAAAACACGGAATTGATAAACTGGAAGATATTATTGAAAAGGCAGTCGAAGCAGATCATCCAAGCATTACTTTTATCATTCATTCGCCAAGATTGACAAACTTTAGATATACAGCCGAAAAGAATACTAATATTAAATTTATTCGTGGGAACCGTTCTTATATCAATTACCCTAAACGAATTGCTGAGGTGCGCAAAAAATATGCCGGAAAGATCAATATCAAGTATGGAGTAGAATTAGAATGGATGGGATCTGATCTTGGTTTGCAGTGGAG
>JBDLIB010000036.1:0-21695 GCA_039715085.1 Bacteroidota bacterium
AATTTCAACACTTTCATGTGCACCGATCGGATTAAAATAACGCAAAGCAATTGCTTGCAGATCACTTACCTTTGAGGTATATTTAATAATTTCTTCTCCAATTTGCTTCGTGTTTCCATAAGGAGATTCAGCAGGTTTTATCGGTGCATTTTCTGTAATTGGCAACTCATCGGCCTGGCCGTAAACAGTGCAAGAAGAACTAAAAATAAAATTATTGGAATTATTTGCCTCCATTTCCTGTAAAAGGTAAACCAAAGTGGAGATATTATTTTCGTAATATTTTAAGGGTTGTTCAACACTTTCACCAACTGCTTTTGATGCCGCAAAATGAATTACACCCTCAATTTTATGATCATTAAAAAACCCTTTTACTTTTTCTTTATTTTTAAGGTCAAGTTTTACAAATTCAGGTTTTATTCCAGTTATTCCGGTGATACCGTCTAAAACTTCAATTTTTGAATTGGAAAGATCATCAATAATAACAACATCAAATCCCTCATTTTGCAATTCAACAACGGTGTGAGAACCTATAAATCCCAGCCCACCGGTTACCAATATTTTTCGATTTTCTTTATTCATTTTTTTTGCACTGATTTTTAAACAGCCAAATATATGAATTATACTCTTGAAATTGATCTTGTTTTTAATTGATTATGACACAAATAAACTTGGAAATTCCAGAAAATATTGGACTCATTTTATTTTATTATAGATAAGCACCTTTTTGAAAGAGAAAAACCCGCAACAGAGTTGCGGGTTTTTCTCTTATTCAATAACCACAGCAAGAAATTCCTAAAATTTTGCAGAATAGAAGGTCATTTCTAACTGTGAAATTCTATTTTTTTATATTATTATATACCTACTTATAAATATGTACTCCAAATGGATTTTTAATGTGTTCCCGAAGTAAATTGGTTTCCGACTCACGGGCATCTACAACACCTTTCAAGACATCTCCAATAGAAACAACTCCAACTATTGCATCTCCATCAAGAATAGGTATGTGACGTATTTTTCTATCAGTCATAACCGCCATAAGATTGCTTGCAGTCTGATCAGGTTTTCCTACTACCAACTGCTCAGACGATGTCATTCGTTCCTTTACTTTAGTAGTAGTGGTTATCATAGATGATTCGGTTTGATAACACTTGTAAAGAATGTCTCTTTCAGTAATTATCCCTACCAGGTTTTCATCGTCATTTACTACTAACAAAGAGCCAATCCTATTGTCGTGCATTTTCTTTACGGCATTAAACATCACTTCATTTTCGTTTACCGTGTAGACAATGCTACCTTTTCTCTTTAAAATTTCTGATACTAATGTTTTCATATTATTTGATGTTTTGTTTCAACTATTTTTTTGATTATCAGTACACAATATAAAAAAAGATATTTAGTTTTTATATGTTTTATATTATAAAATATTTGTTTTCAATATACTTACTTAAAAGTATTGTTATTCACAGGGTGACTAAAAGTCATCCTGTGAATATAGATTAAAATTAATCTTCAGGATTTAACATTCTGTCGATACCTACAGCGGCTTTATGTCCGTTGGCAATACCGTGAATAACATCCGGTCCTTCAATGATATCTCCACCCATGAATAACCATTTAAGCCCTGTTTGGAAGTACTCATCTGTTTGAACACGTCCTCTTGGTCCGAATTCCAGTTTTTCTTTCATATCTTCAGTGATGTAAGAAATATCCATTCCCTGACCGATAGACTCAATTATCATAGTACCAGACCAGAATTCCTTAACACTCTCATCAGTTTGAGGGTTGAAACGACCTTCGCTATCGAATAGTGAATTACATTTTATAACGTTAAGTCCTGTAGGAACACCATTAGCATCGATATCGATAGAAACAGGAGCCCATCCTGCGTTGACAATACAACCTTCTTCACGAGCTTCAACAACCTCTTCCAGATCGGCAGGTAAGTTTTCTTCTTTCTCCAAAGCGGTAGCAAGAACTTGTACTTTACCATATTTAGCTTTTTGTAAACGAGCCATAGTACGTGTAATATCCATTGCTACGTTACCACCACCAATAACAACTACGCTTTCAGGCACCTCAAATTCTTTGCCTTCAACAACCCATCTTAATAGGTCAGGAGAAGCGTAAACGTGCTCATTATCAGAACCGGGAATACCTGTAGAACGTCCAAGGTGAAGACCTGTCCCTGAGAATACAGCATCATAGTCTTTTCCTAATTGTTCTAATGTGATATCAGTACCGATATTTACATTGTATTGAATCTCAACTCCTAATGAAAGAATATAGTTGATATCTTTATCAATCTGATCGTAAGGCAAACGATATTCAGGAATACCGTAACGCATCATACCTCCTGCTGCTTCAAGCTTTTCAAAGATTTTCACTTCGTAACCCATCAATGCAAGGTAGTGAGCTGCCGAAAGGCCTGAAGGCCCCGAACCGATAATTGCAACTTTCTTACCTTTTGGCTGAAGGTTTTCAACTTCAAGAATTTCCTTGTATTTTTCAGAAGGGTTCTGATCGGCAATATAACGTTTCAGCCAACGAATAGAGATCGGATCTCCCTTGTGACCCATTGTACAAACAGTTTCACACTTGTGCGTACAGATACGTCCACAAATTTCCGGAAGCGGGTTTGTATCGTAAAGAATACGAAGCCCTTCTTCCAAATCGTCGTTACGAATTGCTTTGATATATTCAGGAATACCCATGTGAGCCGGACATGTTGCAGTACAAATACCACATTCAACACAACGGTCGGCTTCTTGCTCTGCCTGAGCTTTTGAATATCCTTTCATCATTTCGATGAATGAATCTCCACGATCTTCAGGGTTAAGGTGATCCATATCTACCCTGTCTAACGAATAGAATTCGTAATTTGGCTCAGGTTTTTTCCAACCTTTATCTCCTTCATCCCAATCTTTTTTATCCACACCCGGGATAAATCTGAACTCTTCAGGATCAGTAGCTATCCAGGTATACTCATTGGAAAGAGTAAGTGAGTTTGTAGTACAAACATCTACACAAAGAGCACACCAGCAACAACGTCCGTAATCTATCATCGGACGCAATCCTGAATCTCCATCTTTAGTTTCTGCTACAGCAACTAAGTCAATTGCTTCGTTCTCACAAATATCTTCACAAGTACCACATCCAATACAAGTATCGATGTCATTACGGTGAAAACCTCTATATCTGTCTGCTCCGGGACGATCGTTTAAAGGATCTTTAATTGTTACAGGTTCTTTTGTAACATTTCCCCAGGCTGTAAACGGTGTTATTATTTTTTTTAAATCCATTTTTTTCTAATGTTTAATTGTTGAATCGTTAAATCGTTTAATTGTAGAACCATAAACGGTTAAACAGATAAACGATTTAACGAATAAACATAAAAATTACCTCTCGATTTCCGGAGGACACGTTGCTAAAGAAACCATAATTGCTGCTGTATCTGCTATGTTGGCATTGATAAGCAACTTATCTAATAAAGCATTGGCGTGCGTATAACTAGGCCCTTTAAGATTTACTCTTCGAGGCATATCACTACCATCAGCTACCATATACATTCCATATTCTCCACGGGATGATTCACATTTAGAGTAAGTTTCTCCTTTTGGAATTTTCCAGTGCATCACATTTGGGGTCTCCGCTTTGATATCACCACCATTAGGCATTTTATCCAAAATCTGACGAATCAAATCAACTGTCATTCCAAGATCGTTATAACGTACTAACGAACGGGCATAAACATCAGACTCTGTAGTTGTATAAGGATCGAAATCAAGTTGGTCGTATTTTAAATATGGATTGGTCTTACGAACATCTCGCATCACACCGGCAGCACGTGCAGAAGGCCCGTAAACTCCATATTTATCAACCCATTCTTTTGGAATATGACCCAAACCTTTTGCTCTTTGCTCAAAGACAGCATTTTGAAACATCAATTTATCTAACTTGATCATAAACTCGTCGATAAGCTTCAATTTTTCTAACATTCTGCCTTTAAAACCTTCAGGTAAGTTACCTCGAACTCCACCGGGTAGAATGTACATATGATATACACGGCCTCCTGTTAATTCTTCAAAAGAATCAAGGATTAAATCACGAAGGTAGTTACCCCATTGGTATCCAAGACCCAAAGCAAAAGTACCTGCTTGTCCGGGAACACCTCTCAATAATACCTGAAGACGCGACATCTCAAGAGCAAGCGTTCTCAACCATTGCGCGTTATCAGGAACTTCAATTCCTGAAAGTTCTTCGATAGCATTAGAAAGCACATATTCATTTGGATCCGGTTCAGCAACACACATACGGATACAGGTTGGGAAACACTGGATGTATTTTCTACGCTCCATTAATTTCTCAAATCCACGGTGCAAATAACCTACGTGTGTTTTAGATTCAACAATTTCATCTCCGTTTACTGTTAATTCCAATGACATATTACCTGTAATACCGGGATGTTGAGGCCCTTGCCAAAGTTTTACGAACTTATGAGATGTAAGGTCGATAATTGGTTTCCCATTCTCGTCATGCTCAGGATAGAGACTTCTATCCTCCTTCATTGTAAACAATTTACTCTTTTCCATTTCTCTAATAGTTAACGGTTCGGATTATATTTCTTATTCGTATAATCAGAAGGGTTGTTTGGATACATTTTCTTCTTCATGTACTCGGCAGGGTCGTTTGATTCACGTCCCGGACGAGGGAAATAAGTTTTCTCGGCATATTCTTTAGTATCGAAATCTCTTCTGTAAGGTGGTTTATCGTCCCATCCTTCAAGAAGGAAATTTTCGTCGATACGTGGCGATCCGGGGAAATTGATCCCGTACATCTCTTTCAACTCACGTTGATATACCTGTACATTTGGCCAAAGATCATGAGCAGACTCCATTTCAGCCTTTTCTCTGTCAATCATTACTCTAACACCAATTTCTGAAATCAATTCAGGGTTATTCACCAAATAAGTTAATTGGAAAATACCATCTTCAATCCAGTCAACTGCAGTAAGTAAAGTCAAAACCGTGTAACCTTCCATATCGCGTAGGTATGTTACAGCAGAAATTGCCTTTTCCTGCTCAACAGTGATAAAAGTCAAACCCGGTTTCTTCTCGATTGCATCGGAAGCACCAAATTTTTTTATCAAATTATTTATTGCATTTTGCATATTTTTTAGCTTTAGGCTTTAGGCTCTATGCTTTAAGCTCACTGCTTATTGCTTACAGCCTATAGCATTAGTTTTACCAGTTGTAATCAGGCATATTCCAATCCTTGATAATTTTCTTCTGGTTCTCTTTATACCATTCAAAGTTCTCGGCATATTCGTTTGCCTTGTGACCTTTTCCTTCTTTGATCAATTCTTTAAGTTTACCGAAACCGGCCAATAAAGCTTCCGGACGAGGCATACATCCTGCGATGTACACATCAACAGGTAAAAAATGATCTAAACGGTTGATAGTATTGTAACTATCCCAGTACATACCACCATTGATCGTACAGCTTCCCAATGCAATTACATATTTAGGGCTTGGCATTTGCTCGTATGTTCTAATAACTCTTTTTAAAGTTTTTACGGAAAGGTATCCGGATACAACAAACACATTCGACTGACGTGGAGTAGCTCTCATCTGAACACCATAACGATACATATCGAACCGTGGTGTTACAAGTGGTGGAATTTCGATACTACCACATCCGGTACCGAAACCTAATACCCATAAACTCTCAGCTCTTGCCCAGTTTAAGAAATTTTCTACCGGACCTTCTTTTACTTTATATGGTTCCGGTTTTTCCTGACTGTAGTAATCTTTTAACGGATCTATTTTGATAATAGAACCATCAGGAGCCTCAACCTGACGAACTTCATTCTCAGGTTTTAAAAACTTATCTTTTTTCTCTTCCATTTTTTCAATGTTTTATGCTAAAAACTGTAGACGGCATATTGCTTATAGCCTACTGCTTAAAGCTTTTTTAACTCCAATATGCTGCAACTAATACAGCAATTATTCCAATTAAAGTTGGCCATTTTAAGAACCAACGTACTGAATCTTCAATTTTAAAACGAGGGAAAACCATTCCAACAAATACTGAGATAAAATACACGAAGAAAGTCTTAATGATGTATTCAATCCAGTTATCAGCTCCACCAAAGAATAAGTTCATGAACAATGCAGCTTCAACAACGTGAATAATTGCACTGTTTGTTCTTAATACACTAAGGAAAGAAGAATGGTACTCTGTTGGAGGTCCTATTGGAATTTCATTCGGTGCTTTCACCAAATTAAATGGTGAGTGACTCATAGCACCCAACATAGCCAACATACCGGCTATAGAGGCTAATGGGTTTGTAAATAAAGTCCAGTTCATAATTCCTCCTTGCTGTGCAGCCATAATCTCGTGGAAAGAGAATGTCTGGTGTTGAATAGCAATAGCAATCACTGCTAATGTCATTGGAACCTCAACTGCTGCAAATTGCGATAGTCCACGGGAAATACCAATAGCTGCGTGTGGTGAACCACTCTCAGATGCTCCCATAGCCATTCCTAACATTCCAAACGACTGGAAATAAAGCAATAAGATCAAGTCTCCGGAGAAAGAATAATTACTCCAAATATCAGAACCGAATAAAACCGGCATGAAAAGAAACATACCAACACCTCCTACAAGACGAAATGCAGGTCCTATATAATACATAAATCCATGAGATAAATACGTCCTTAGACTAATCAGTTTTATCAGGTCCACCCACGGCTGGTACAACGGTACACCGATCCTACCGGCAAGTCTTGCCCCTACTCTTCGCATTGTTGATGACATTAACATCCCCCAGTTAAGAACGATGAATAATCCCAACAATGACCATAAAAATTTTGTTATATCGTAATCCATAATTATTTATATTATCCTAATGCAATTAGGTAGAATACTACAATGTAAATAATGATTTGAGCTGCGTAAACCTGTCCGTTTCCGCTGTACAATCTCTTAACCACTCCTGCTAAATCTAGTACCATAGTACTAACTTTTTTCCAGAAATTTGATATTCCGGGCGCTACCAGAAACCCGATAGCTTTATTCAATCCTGCAAACATATTGTAAGAAACATGTGTTGTTTCAGGACGGAAAGGAGCTTCACCGGAATAAACAATATTGAACTGCTCCAATTTCTTAGTCTTACCGGTAAGTAACCAGAGGTATCCAAGTACTAAAACGAATGTTGTCAGAATAATAATCATAACAGCAGTTCCATTCCAGTGACTCAATATTGTTGTTGCCAATCCACCTTCATTCCAAACTACAGGGTCACCTGCAAGATTTAATCCTGCCAACATATTTCCAATTGGTTCCAGGATATCCTGAGGGAACGCAGAGAAATAGAAAATACCTGCAATCAAAATATAAACCGGAATCAATATAGAAGAACTTATCTCTTTCATATTTCTGTGGTTGTCTTTCAACTGGCCTAAGAAAATAGAGTGAATCAATTTAAAAGCATACATAAATGCAATTGTACCTGCAAAGAATACTATTACACCCTGGATATACCATCCTTTAAGCACAACAGCGTTATAGAACAACCATTTCCCTGCGAATCCGGATAATGGCGGTACACCTGATAAAGTGATGATACCGATCATTACAGCTGTAAAAGAGAATGGCATTTTCTTAATCAAACCACCCATTTCGTATAGGTTGTGCGTGTGTAATTTTGCTACAATTCCACCAATCACCATAAACAGGATCGCTTTAAACGCGAAGTGGTTTATCACGTAAGTGAAACCTGCCAACCAACCAAGTTGGGTCATCATCGCGATAGCAAATAAAATATATCCAAGTTGTCCGATAGAAGAGTAAGCCAACATACGTTTCGCATCTTCCTGGAATGTTGCAGCCAAGTTTCCTGTCAAAGCAGTAAAAGCTCCAACCCAACCAAGTACAAATAATAGAGTATTACCGTTTTCTCCCATGTTAAGGAACAATAACATCAATCCAAATACACCTGCTTTAAGTAATACAGCCGAAACCATTGGGGAAACATCAGACTCAGCTTCACCGTGGGCTCCCGGCAACCAGATATGAAGACCTAAAGATGCCGTTTTTGTCATAAAACCAACAGCTAACAGTGTGTAAGCTATAGTAGGTAATACTGAAATATCTTTCAATGCTTCTAAAGCCTGAGTTCCTGCACCTGCATATGCCATACCAAATCCTAAAAGAATCAGGTAAGCTCCTGCTACAGAGAACAACATATAGCTGTATGCGTGAGGTTTAGAACGTTTTCCACGGATAATTAAGAAATACGAACCTGCCGTCATTAATTCCCATCCGAAGAAAAATCCAAACATACTGTCAGAAGCAATGATCGTTGCTAATCCTGCGTACATTAATAATGCAGCCGGATAGAATCCTTCACGTTTTCCAGTCTTGTTATATCCAACTATAAGTGTGAGGATACCACCAATCATAAATATTGCAAAGAATATTGTACGCATCAGATCATCTTCGATAAGTGGGTAAAGTATATAAGTATAATAAGCCATACCTGCAATAGAAACCGTATTCTTTATATATGCAGGAAGGAAATCTATTAATCCGATTACTAAAATAAATGCCAGAGGAATGAAATAAGCTATTTGAGCTCCTTCAACAAAAGAAACAGACATGAATCCGGTAACAACAAGAGCTATAGTCGTCAATGCAACCGGAATTAATTTATTCCATTCGATATTGATTGCTTCTTCCTCTGAGTTTTCGTTTTTCAACACATCTCCTAACCAACGGAAAATGTAAATTCCTTCTGCAAAAGATCCGATAAGGATTACCGCAACAACCCAGGCATTATCAGAAGACACTAGGCTCATGATAAGCTCATATTTTCCGAAGAAAGACGGGAATGGTGGAAAACCGATAAGTGCGAATACAGCAAAAATAAACATTATAAGCAATACCGGGTTCTTACGAAGAACTGACCAGGAAGCGATACTTTCTTTCTTGATAATTCCTGAAATCCAGAATAAACCGGCTTTTGCCAAAAAGTGGTTAAGCAACAAAGCAAATGCAATAAATTTGAAACTCTCACCAAGTACAGGCTCAAGTCCGATTACCGTCATTACTAATCCTATTTGTCCGATAGAAGAATAACCTAACAAACGGTTTGCATTTTTTTGTTGCGTACCTATAAGGTTTGAACCTACAAAAGTCAACAATCCAACAATTACAATATACTGATACCAATCAGCACCTGCCATTGGAAGAATTTTGTAAAGAACAAACAAACTTGCTGTTGCAATACCGGCTGACACCATTGCGCCTATTCCGGGATTTGCACTTTCATACACATCGAGCCCCCATCCGTTTGCAGGGAAAGGTTTTAATTCTAATATCAGGGCAGAAACAATCAGGAATACCGCAACAGCTCCTGCTTTAGCAGCTCCAATGTTTGCAGTAATAATACTATCAATATTCAAACTGCCTGCAAAGTAATAAGCAAAGACAATTCCTATTAATAATAGTCCTGAAATTACCCCTATAGCAATCATATATTTAAAACCGGCTTGCAGAGATTTTGAAGTTTTATCCAAAATAATCAATCCGGCAGTTGCGATACTTCCAATCTCAACGAATACGAAAAGGTTGAAAAGGTCGCGTGTCATTATAATAACATTCAAACTCATTATTAGAACTAAGAAAACACTCATTGAAGCGTTTCCTACTTTCTTTAGAGTTTTGAACAGGTAAGTACCACCTAAAAGACCGGCTACATTTACCAAGAAAGTAAATGCTGCTTCTTCCATTCCCATTCTCAAATTAATAGAAAAAGGAGGTTTAAATCCTGCTGTGAAAATTTCCTGCGTTGTAACACTACCGTTTACAAACGCCATAAGCCATTGCCCCGATACGAAGGTCATAAAGGCAAGACCGGCCAACATTAAAAATCCGGAAACGGTTTTTAAATTTTTCCCGAAAAATCCCAGAAAAAATGCTAGTCCGAGTGCAAGTGCTATAATATATATTGGTCCTACCATTTTAAATCTTTATAGTCATTTATATTCAAACTCTTTTTATCCTTGTACAGCTTCATTACATAAGCAAGCATTAAAGCTGTTACTCCAAGTCCAATTACAATAGATGTCAATACCAAAGCTTGTGGCACCGGATCAACATATTTTCCTACCGCCTTTCCGGCATCATCCAAAATTGGAGCAGTTCCACCCTTAATATATCCTATGGCGACCGTTACAATATTGATACCTGTAGTAAATATTGTGAAGCCAAGAATCATCTTAATCATGTTCTTTTGCGATAATAAACCATACAATCCTGAAATTGTAAGCGCAAAACCTGTTGTCATAATTACATATTCCATTCTTACTTTTCGTTTTGTGATTCAACATAAATTCCAAGAACATTCGATAACTCTGTTCCCACTTTCAAGCCTAAGAATGTGTAGATAACAGGAATTGCTCCTGCACTTAGGATAGAACCTACTTGTCCAAATCCATATCCTGCAATCTTATTAGAAAGGAATCCACCATCCATCATCATCGCCCCAACTACACCTATCAACACGAAAACTAAACCTGAAGTAGATTCAACAAAGTGTATGATCTTGTGATTTAGTTTGAAGTTTGGATTAGACAGGAACATCAATAAAGTTCCGGAAGCTATAACAGCTCCTCCCTGGAATCCTCCTCCCGGAGTTAAGTGGCCGTTAACAAATATGTAAACACCGAACATATAAATCATCGGTACTAAAATCTGAGCAGATGTCGTTAATATCTCCGTTATACTTCTTACCTGACGGTTTTCTATTCTTTCCTCTTTACTGAAGCTTAAGAAGAAAGAAATTATAGATGCGGCCAAAAATAATATTGTTACTTCTCCTAATGTATCAAGACCACGATATGTTACAACTACCGATGTAACCAGGTTCTGTGCTCCAGTATCTTCCACGCCATTATCGGCGTAATATTGTCCTACTTCGCTTAATGCTTCGCTTCCTTGATACGACTCGTACAAAGGAAAAAGAACAACGGCCATTGCTGCAATCAGCAGCGCTATCAATGTTTTCCTATTCATTTGTTTGTCTTATTTTATTTAAAGTGAAGAAAAATATTGCAGTTGTAAGTGCACTACCAATCGAAGCTTCTGTCATTGCAACATCGGGTGCTGCCAATAACAAAAACAAAATGGATGCAACCATACTCACAATACCTGTAGCGATAATAGCGACAGTTAATTTTTTACTGTGAACAGCGAAATATGCTCCTACCATACTTGCTATTCCTAATATTGCGGCTAAAACAGTTAACATATTTCTATTCTTTAGTTTTTACTTTTTTCAAATGTCCTTCGCTCACTTCCTGCAATTTGTCAACTTTTGTTTTATCAGAAAGCGGAACTTTCGTAAAATAAGCTGCACGGGCAATTACGTGAGATGAGATAGGGTTTGTAAACAATACAAACAATAACATTGCTAATAATTTTGGAATCCATCCTGGAAAGAGGAAAGCAATACCTATAATAGTAAGTAATACTCCAAAAGTAGAAGCCTTAGTTCCTATCTGAATACGGTTGTAAAAATCGGGCATACGGTACAAACCTATTGCTGCAATCAGCAACGAGATGGAACCAAATACCAGAAATACACCTCCTATTAATTCGAATATATTTCCCATTACAAACCTCTTTTTAAGAATCGTGAAATTACGATTGCACCAATGAAACCAAGTATTGCATATACAATGGCTACATCAATGTAAATCTCTCTTTTAAACAATGTTGCCAACAACAAAATCATCGTTATTCCTATAATAGAAATAACATCAATTGCAACAATGCGATCTACCTTTTCCGGTCCCTTAACAAATCTGATTAAGGCTACCAAAACGCTGACTAAACTGATCGCTACAGCTGTGTAAATCAATATTGAACTATCCATACATTACCTCTAAATATTTCTCAAAAGAGGAAACAATCTCTCTTGTACTTTCTTCAGTTTCACCTGATTTTACATCTACCCAATGGATGTACATATCTTCACCATCCATCTCTAAAGTAAATGTCCCTGGCGTAAGAGTAATTGCGTTCGCCAATACCATTCGTCCTACCTTTGACTTCAATGTAGTCTTCACCTTAACAATACCGGGATTAATCGGTAATGCAGGGGAAAGAACTCTCTTTGTGATGCTTATATTAGCTTTAATCAATGCTCCTACAAATACAAATACAAAAGTTATTGATGCTATAATCGCCTTAGGACTTAAGGAAACAGAGCTAAACACTTCGCATTTCGAGCAGAAAATCAATGAAATAAGCAAACTCACACCGGCTCCGATAGCTAAAACTTCCGGTCTCACTGAATTATTCAGCAAAAGCCAGAATGCCATCAAAGTCAAAAACATTAGTGCATAATTCTTCATGTGATTAATTATTGTTTGAATAAAAATAACGGGGACAAAGATAAATGCAGTCAGAATGTTCGTTCCTGTATTTTATCATGAAAATACTTCAATAAGCATCAAATATTATACTCAAAACCGCATCTAATGTTATAGGAAAAGAACGCGAAATGCACCACTTTCATTAACATATGTTAAATTGCAGGTTAATTATGATGAAAAACACCTGTTTTATTAGAGTAATAAATTAAATTTGCAGCCAAAGAAAAAAGACCATCAAATGACATTTAACAATCCTCAAGATCAAGATATAGATTGCAAAGGCAGATCACGCTGCTTCGATTCACTGACAGATGAAGAAATGGAAATTCTGGAACAATCAAAATTGATAGTAAGATATAAAAAAGGTGAAGTAATTGCAAAACAAGGTTCCTCTAACAGCGATATCTTATTTTTGCAGGATGGCTATGTGAAATTTTACAAAGAATATCCTAATACACGTACACTATCATTGATAGAGAAAAAATGTAATTTTATTGGTTTATATAGTCTTTTCGTTGAGACCTCAAATCAATATACATTGGTCGCTTTAACAGATGTTGTTGTATGCAGTTTCAGGAAATCGCTGTTTGAAAAACTGATGTACAAAAACAATGCTTTTGCTATAGAAACTATCAAAAAAATTAACGAAAAAACATTAAATACATTTAATAATTTATCCAATAACTCCTCAAAACAAATGCAGGGCCGTATGGCTTGGGCATTATTGGAATTATCTCAAAGTGTATTTCAAAGCGATGAACTAAAATCTACTTTAAGCCGTAAAGACTTAGCAGAATTTACTAATATGTCGGTAATGAGTGTCGGCAGGATCCTGAGGGAATTCAAAGATGACAATTTAATTGAATTAGGAAAGGACTTTATTAAAATACTAGATAAAGAAAGGTTGATCAGTGTTTGTAAGAATGGATAAGTACCATTCAGTTTCAATTCATATTTTTAAAAGGAATCACTTAATTGTGATTCCTTTTTTTATTCCATTATTGAGATAATACCACTTAAATACACTTTGAATTTCTTCTTACAAATCTAATCTAACCATAAAGTGATAAATTATTTGTTATTATCTTGTATTATACACATATGTTCATTATCTTTATATAGTATTTATAAAAATTCAATTGAATGCCTCGTCCTAAAAATAACAGAATCGTATATGAACCACCTTTTTACACAGAGTTTAAACCTGTTGGAGCTTCACATAAAAATCTAGAAGAAACAGAGCTTAGCCTTGATGAGTTTGAAGCAATCCGTTTAGCTGACCTTGTTGGGATGTCTCACGAAGAAGCTTCTAATGAAATGGAAATATCGCGATCTACATTTAGCAGGCTGATTGTAAAGTCAAGAAAGAAAATAGCTGAGTTTTTTTTTCAGGGTAAATTACTTTCAGTAAACGGAGGCAATATTCATTTCAGGAAGAATATTATTCAATGCTCTGATTGTGGGCATATGTTTAGAATAAACATTGATACGTCAATGACCGAATGTCCGGAATGCAATTCAAAAAACCTGTTGAGTTTAGCGGGCGGGTTCGGCCATGGTGAATGTTGCAGAGTTAGATTTATTGAATATAACCAAGCACCAGACAAGATGTAGAGAGACGACAGATCAAAATGCAAAATTTAGTTATGATTAAGACAAAGCAGTCTCTATACCAAAAGAAAAGAATTAATAACTAAATATATATGTCATGAAAAATTTAATAAATTTATTCGAGGACTCAAACTGGGAATTTGCAGAAGGATACCCAAAAGGAACAGAAAAAAAGGTACTTAGAGACGAGAACAACAGACAGACAATATTACTAAAATTGCCAAAAGGCTTTCGTATGGAGGCACATTCCCACATTACTACTGAGCAACATTTTGTATTGGAAGGTGAATATTCAAGTGATGGTGAAGCATACCCTATCGGATCTTATCAGATATTTTCGGCAGGAGACGAACATGGACCATTTGAATCAGAAAACGGTGCATTAGTACTTATAATATGGGATCCTTTTAAATAAAGGATGATTATCTTTTAATATCCAAATAATGATAAATCAAAAAGAATTATGAAATTATTAAAAAATTAAACAAATGCAAACAATGAATATTATCGAATTTAATAGTTCAACTTGTTTTAAAGTATTTTTGAAAGTTGACCGTTCACCTTTGAGTAAAAAAATGAACTATTTGATTCTTGAATCTGACCCGAATCCTGATTATTATGCAAAAAATAATTTTCCACCCAATAAAGAACGTGTTGGTGACAGACATCTTTATTTATTGGTTAAAGATCACATCAATTGCTTTCAGGATGTAATTTTAAGAAACAAAAAAAGAATTGAAAAAGAATACAACTTTAAGATAAAGGTTAGTCCGGGGTTTATGTCATTCCAGAACAAAAATACACCTTGCATCAGGTTGAATACTGAAAATGTTGACCAGCTTCCATTTTTAATAAATGAACTTAAAGATATGGGAATAAAGCTGATAAAAGATCAAAAAATTAAAGCTTTCGAAAGCTTAATCCATTTTAAAAAGCATATCAAATTCAGAAAAATTGAAGAAGGTGTTTATCAGGATCAAAATAATCCAAATCGTTTTTTCTTTAATATTAACGATAATATTGAATATAAAGACCTCAAAAAAGGAATCGAGAGAATAAAGAATAATTGTAATTATCATTTATTTGATAGTTTTTTAGCCGAAACATTTGTTGATGAAGATATTCTCGATTTTATTGGTATTTATTCTAAACACTGTGATAAAAGAAGGTTTGAAGAATTGAAATATGAGATAAAAGACATATTTGAAAAAAGAAAAGTAGTTTCTGAAAATTCCGCTCTTTAAAAATGATTAAATAGCGCAGATTGTAGTATCGCAGGCGGCCTATCTTGCTTACTAACATATTTCTTTTTTATCAGATTTACAGGCAATTAGGGTCAAAAAGTACAATAAACGACGAAAATTATTTCAACAGAATTGCCACAAAAAAATCGTAACAAGTTAACAAATACATGTTACGATTTTTTTTGTGACCTCGACAGATCTTTTTAAGATCCTTTGATTTGCAAATTCCGAGTAAAATCTTGCAATTTTCAATTGCTTAGGCATTTTTTCTTTTCTTATTCGAAAAGAATTCTAAACGGTCTGAAATAAAAAAAAGCCTATCACTGTGTGATAAGCTTTTACTCTTTGTGACCTCGACAGGATTCAAACCTGTAACCTTCTGAGCCGTAATCAGATGCGCTATTCAGTTGCGCCACGAGGCCTTTTTTATCGGGGTGCAAATATATTCCTTTTTTAGAGAATAGAAAATAATTTTTCGAGAATTTTAAATCCCCATATCTTTTTTAAATTTCTCAAGTATTGGAGTCGCTTTTTCTTTATCTTCTTCAAAAATAAATAATTCAACCTGAGAAGGAGAACCCCCATAGAAGCCCGAGCGTAATCCCGATTGAAAATTATTTTTAACCAAAGAAGCTATCTCCCCCTCATCAAGATCTAATTGTAGCCTTTGAATTTCTATTAACGAACCTGTAAAAAATCTGATGTGTTTTGAATGATCATCCATAAGGTAATTTTTAGTTAACTAAAGATACAAAAATTAATCTAACTTCTCACTTCATACTTCTGACTTCTAACTTAATCACCTATATTTGCAAAAAACCAAACATGGATTATATTTTACTCCTCGCCGGATTTGTAATTTTAATACTTGGAGGGAACTGGCTGTTAAAAGCTGCTGTAGGATTATCACTCCGTCTTCATATACCTAAGATCGTTATTGGAATGACTGTAGTTTCTTTTGCTACATCTGCCCCCGAATTGATCGTAAGTTTAAATTCAGCCCTGGACGGGCATGCCGATATATCTCTTGGTAATGTTATAGGGTCTAATATTGCCAATCTTGGTTTGGTTCTGGGAATAGTAACTATCCTGTCAAATATAAGTGTTGAAAAGAGTTTTTATAAGATTGATTGGCCTGTGATGATGTTTGCTTCTGTTCTATTATATGCCTTATTATATTTTGATGAGACATTACAGTGGTATGACGGACTATTATTATTCTCTCTATTGGTTGTATTTTTATCTTATCTATTAAAATTTCAAACACCTGCTGTTACAGAGGGAATACCAGACAACGAGGTGATTTTACCTGTACATATGGTAATCATCTATCTTATTATTGGAGGTATCGGACTTTGGGGAGGATCGGAATTATTAATTAAAGGTGCTATAAATATTGCAAATCAATTTGGTGTTAGCGAACGTATTATAGGAATAACTATTATCTCTGTGGGAACCAGCATTCCCGAATTAGCTGCATCTATTATAGCCGTAATTAAAAAAGAAAAAGCTATTTCACTTGGTAATTTATTAGGATCAAACGTTTTTAATATTTTAGCCGTCCTCGGAATTACGTCTATGGTTACACCAATAAAAGTTAACGATCCCGGTTTGCTTACCAATGACATCATTTGGATGTTGGTTTTTGCAGTCATGATTTTTCCATTGGTTTTTGCCCCTTTAAGAATGAAATTAAGCTGGAAAGAGGGTATAATTTTACTCGGAACCTATGTTGTTTTTATAGCACTAATGCTATAAGCTCCCTTTTTAAAAAATTTTTCATCACTTCTTATTTTAGGGTATTGAATTGATATTTGTGTATATTTTTTCTGTTACCCCTATTTTTTTAGGGGTAAAATAACTTTTATTCGTATTTTTTTATATTTTTGCCCCTGTATTCATCAAAACAATTTAAAAAATGACCACATTCAGATTCCACGCATTAAGAGAAACTTTAAATCGAAGACCTATCGGTTTTAAAGAAAGCGGCAAACACTCAGAAAACTTTGGTATAAACGTCTTTAGTGAAAATACTATGCGCCAGTACCTGACAAAAGAAGCATTTCAAGGAGTGATGAGCGCAATGAAATTCGGATCAAAAATTGACAGAAAAATTGCTGATCAGGTTGCTAACTCAATGAAAGATTGGGCACTTTCAAAAGGAGCTACTCACTACACCCACTGGTTCCAACCATTAACCGGGGGTACAGCCGAAAAACACGATGCCTTTTTTGAACCGGTTGGCGAAGGATTTGCTGTTGAAAAATTTAGCGGTAGCGCATTAGTACAACAAGAGCCTGATGCATCGAGTTTCCCGAGTGGAGGAATAAGAAATACTTTTGAAGCTCGTGGTTATACAGCCTGGGATCCTACTTCTCCTGCTTTTATTTACGGAACCACCTTATGTATCCCAACAATATTTGTCTCTTATACAGGGGAAGCTTTAGATAATAAAACACCTCTTTTAAGAGCCTTACAAGCAGTTGATAAACACGCAACAGCTGTTGCTAAATATTTTAATAAAAATGTAACAAAGGTAAATGCCTCTTTGGGTATCGAACAAGAATACTTCTTAATCGACAAAGCCCTAGCTACTTCCAGGCCTGATATTGTGATGACTGGCCGTACATTACTTGGACACGGATCTGCCAAAGGCCAGCAATTAGATGACCACTATTTTGGAAGTATCCCTGCAAGGGCAATGAATTTTATGCGTGAATTAGAATCAGAATGTATGAAACTTGGTATTCCTGCAAAAACACGTCACAATGAAGTTGCTCCAAATCAATTTGAATTGGCTCCTATTTTTGAAGAAGCAAATTTAGCTGTAGATCACAACTCCCTTATGATGGATATTATGGGAAGGATTGCATCAAAGCATGACTTAAGAGTTCTATTCCATGAAAAACCGTTTGCCGGAATCAATGGGTCAGGTAAACATAATAACTGGTCACTAACTACAGATACGGGAGTTAATTTGTTGAGTCCGGGAAAAACTCCGATGGGAAATTTACAGTTCTTAACTTTCTTTATAAATACAATTAAAGCTATTAATGAATATGAAGAATTAATGCGCGCCGGAATTGCATCTGCAAGTAATGATCACCGTTTAGGTGCAAATGAAGCTCCCCCTGCAATTATCTCGGTGTTTATTGGAAAACAATTGACAGATGTATTAAAAGAACTGGAAAGAGTAACCGACGGAAAACTGTCTCCACAGGAAAAAACCGACCTGAAACTGAATGTTGTTGGTAAGATCCCTGAAATTTTGTTAGACAACACCGACAGAAACAGAACTTCTCCTTTTGCCTTTACAGGAAATAAATTTGAATACAGGGCAGTTGGTTCGATTGCAAACAGTGCAAAACCAATGACAGTTTTAAATACTATAATGGCAAAACAGCTAAAAGATTTCAAAACTGAAGTTGATAATTTGGTTAATGCTAAATCTCTTAAGAAAGATGAAGCTATTTTCAATGTTTTGCGTGAGTATATTAAGCAATCAAAAGATATTTTGTTCGAAGGCAACGGATACAGTCAGGAATGGGAAGATGAAGCTGCAAAACGCGGTTTAAGTAACAATAAAACAACTCCTCTTGCTATTAAGGCAAAAGTGAGTAAAAAGTCTGTTGAATTATATGATGAGATGGAGGTAATGAGCAAAGTTGAATTAAAAGCCCGCCATGAAATTGAATTGGATGAATATTCTTTAAGGATTCAAATTGAAGGTAGAGTATTAGGAGATATTGCTTTAAATCATATTATTCCTACATCTGTAAATTACCAAAACACTTTGATTGAAAACGTAAGAGGTTTAAAAGATGTATTTGGTAAAGATTTTGAAAGTATTGCCAAAGATCAAATGGATCTGATCAAAAAGATATCTGAACATATTTCGGCTATCACAAACAAAACAAACGAAATGGTTGAAGAACGCAAAAAAGCAAATAAAATGGTAGATGCAGAAGAAAAAGCATTGGCCTATTGCGATAATGTCAGACCATACTTTGATAAGATCAGATACCACTGCGATAAATTAGAATTGATGGTTGACGATGAACTATGGCCATTGACAAAATATCGCGAAATGTTATTTACAAGGTAATTGAAAAAACTGTAGATTATAAAAATCCCATATTTGATATTTTAAGTGTGGGATTTTTTGTTTCATAATATAAAACCGTAATACTTATCATGAAAATTAATAAGTTTTATGTTACTTTGCAATAAATTCAAAAACTAACTAAAATGGGGTTTTTTGACTTATTTGGAGATTCAAATTCTACTTCAATTGAAGAGTATTTAGATAGAGGTGCAATTGTAATTGATGTAAGGACCGAATTTGAGTTTACCAGAGGTCACATTAAAGACTCCATAAATATCCCTCTTAATTCTCTTGGAACCCGATTTCAGGAAATTGTAAACATGGAAAAACCAATCATTACCTGTTGCCAAAGTGGAGCAAGAAGCGGATCTGCAGCAAATGTTCTAAAACAAAATGGGATTGATACAATTAATGGCGGACCCTGGCAAAATGTAGCAAACTGTGTTAAAGAAGAATAAATTATACAACTTAAAAAGTTGAAAAGGAACTGTTAATTATCATTTAATTTTCGTTAAATCTGATTTGTGGATATTTTGACTCTATCGATTCGATTTTATTCTCTAAATTCTTTAAAAAATCCTGATATTGTTTTGAGTTTTTCCTAAATGGCCTATGCTGTAAAGATCTTTGAATATTATCAATCTCTTTCATCAACTGATAAGATTCTTCTGATATCCAGCTTCCTTTAAACTTATCCCAAATATACTCCATTGCAATTTCATTCGGGTGCACCATATCACTTGCATAAAACCGATAATCACGCAGATCATCCATCATAATTTCGTAAGACGGAAAATAAAAGTAATTCCTAGCATCAACAACCTGACGTATAGCCGAGAGCAAATGAGCTTTACTCAACGAATTTTCTGCCAATCCGTCCTTTATATGCCTTACAGGACTAACGGTAAATAAAAAAGTTATATTAGTATTAACCGATTCTATTTTTTTTATAATTCTATTTAAACTCGCAATAATTTCCTGAATCGAAAGCAATTCATGATCAAAATATTTTTGAGGTACTTTATGACAATTAGCAACTAAATCTGAAGTCTCCTTAAAACGATAAACTCTGGCAGTACCCAAAGTAATTAAAACATGTGAAGCCTTTTTTAATGATCTGTTTGCATCTTGAATTTCTGAATTGATTTTAGTCAGAACTTCCTCCTGCTTATCAGATGAAAACCTGGTATGATGATTTAAACTCAGCCAAAGTTCATTGTGATGGTACAAATCATTCTGATCATATTTCTTTTCTTCAACACAATCTGAAACGGCTTTTTCTATGGCAACAGGATTGAAAATAATACCATGAGAATTGGCAGTGTTATTAAACTTAAGATAATTGAAATGACTTTCCATATTTTCGGTAAAACAGGAGCCAAAAAGCACAATATTCGACTGATAATCAATTAAGTTTTCTTGTTTTGGAATAATAATTTCAGTTCGGAATTTCATAGAAAGATAATTTCAATTGGATAATTCAAAGTTAGCTAAACGATAGGTTTTTTAAAAATTATGTTAACCTTTTCTATATTTTTTCTATTAATGATAAAACATCCATCCAATGAAAAGTAATGATCTAATCATTTCTGAAGAAATTATCGTAAATAAAATTTATATAATTCGTGGTCAAAAGGTGATGTTAGACAGTGATCTGGCAGAACTTTATCAGGTTGAAACAAAAAGGCTGAATGAAAGTGTAAAAAGAAACATTACTCGTTTTCCAAAGGATTTTATGTTTCAATTAACTAAAACAGAGATAAAGAACTTGAAGTCGCAATTTGCGACTTCAAGTTGGGGAGGAAGAAGAACTGAGCCTTATGCTTTTACAGAACAGGGAGTTGCTATGCTTTCAAGCGTATTAAATAGCGAGCGTGCTATTGCTGTAAATATAAGGATCATCAGAATTTTTATAAAAATGCGAGATATCTTAACAGATAATTTAAATCTAAAACTCGAAATAGAAGAAGTTAAAAAAATAATATCTGCTCATGATAAAAATTTTAGTATTGTTTTTGATTACCTCGACAAATTGATTGATAAGGAGCCAAAGCCAAGAGTTAGGATTGGGTATAAAAAATAATCTCCGAATTAACAGACCTATTACAACTTAATTCAAATAATCTTTTGCTTTCTCCAACGCTTCTTTAATTCCTCCAGGATTTTTACCGCCTGCAGTTGCAAAAAAAGGTTGACCTCCACCTCCACCTTGAATGTATTTACCTAATTCTCTTACAATTGTTCCAGCATTCAAATCTTTCTCTGATACTAAATTTTTAGATATATATACCG
>JBDLIB010000037.1:0-21494 GCA_039715085.1 Bacteroidota bacterium
TAAAATTATGAACTTAGAAAGTTTTTTACTAATGCGCCAGGAATTTAGTTTATTAGCAGTGATATTACTGTTGGTAATTGGCGAAATATTTTCAAATAACAAAAAAGGACTGGTAAACTTTGCAATTATTCTGTTTGCTGTTCATACTGTAATCGGATTCTTACCTTTAGCAGAAGGAACACTATTCGGAGGAAGTTTCAAAACCAACAGTTTATTGCATTTGTTTAAAAGTGTTCTTAACGTTGGAGTCTTGATCATTATATTGCAATCGGCAGAATGGGTTAAAGAAAAATTAGCAGGAGAGCATAAATCAACAGAATTTTTTATATTGTTATTCGCTTCTCTGTTGGGTATGTTCTATATGATCTCATCAGGTGATTTCTTAATGTTCTTTATAGGATTAGAGCTTTCAGCACTTCCGGTAGCAGCATTGGTTGCATTTGAGACGACTAAAAGAAAATCGGCTGAAGCCGGAATAAAATTTATTCTATCTGCTGCACTGGCATCAGGAACTTCATTATTTGGTGTTTCTATGTTATATGCTACAACAGGGAGTATTTATTTCGACCAGATCGCCGAGTTGTTAACATACTCTAACTTAAGCTTGTTAGGATTTGTATTCTTCTTCGCAGGATTAGCATTTAAAATTTCCTTAGTGCCTTTCCACTTCTGGACAGCAGATACTTACGAAGGAGCACCAATTGGAGTTACCTCATATTTATCGGTAATTTCAAAAGGTTCTGCAGTGGTTATTTTAATGATCATCTTATTTAACGTGATGAAGCCTTTTGATCTGGTTACACATCATATGTTATATATCGTTTCTTTAGCGACCATGTTCATTGGTAACTTGTTTGCTTTACGTCAGCAAAACATGAAACGTTTCTTAGCGTTTTCATCAATCGCTCAGGCAGGTTTTATATTATTAGGTATCATGTCTTATGATCAATTGGGAGCTTCAACAGTAATTTACTTTGTGTCAATATATGTATTTACGAATTTAGCTGCCTTTGGTGTTGTTCAAACAATTTCTACTAAAACAGGAAAAGAAAACATTGATGATTATGACGGATTGTACCGAACAAACCCGAATTTAAGTTTGGTAATGATGTTGGCATTATTCTCGTTAGCAGGTATTCCACCAGTTGCAGGTTTCTTTGGTAAATTCTTCTTATTTACCGCTGCTGCAAGTAAAGGAGAATATTTGTTGGTGTTTTTAGCCGTTGTAAACGTTACTATTTCACTATACTATTATTTATTGGTAATAAGAGCAATGTTCTTACGTAAGAGTGATAATCCGATACCTCATATCAAGAATGATTTGATGTTGAGATTAGGATTGTTTATTGCAGTTATCGGTGTATTGGTAATTGGTTTATACAGCCCGATATACGAATATATATATGAGTTAAGTGCATTACTTACAAATTAAAAAATAACATTTACTTGATATGGGATTAGCAGGAAAACATAGCTTTGGAGCAATTGGAGACCAAAGAGTAACTTTTATAGAAAAGAAGATTGAGGAAGACCGTAAGGAATTCTTACAGAAACTTCTAGAAGCTAACGGATTTGAGGTTATAATCCAGGAAGAAAAAAGAAAGAAGGAAGAAGACCCTCAGTTATATACAGTGGGTGTGACCGATATGGTATTTAACCCAACTGTTTATGTTTTTGAAAGAAGACTGAAAACGATTGATGGAAAACATATAGTGAATCAGGATTATTGGAATCAGAAATCTGAAGAGAGTAATCCAAGATACTGGAAGAACTCAAAATAATATTTACTTAGATAAATAATTTATCCGATGATTATTTTCCTGCAGGGATTATAATCATCGGATTTTTTTATGTTTAAAAGTCGAAAGTCATTAATTTACTTTAAGACTTTTGACATTGGACTTTCGACTAATTTACGTTCTTCTAATCTCAGTTTTACGAGTTGAATAATAATACTGATCAAGATCAACAATTTTGATGACGGTGATCATTGCAATAAAGAATGATAAGTCATAAACTTTGTAGTTGATTTTAGAAATATTATTAAATTAAATATTAGAATTATGAGAACAAGAATATTAATCCTATTATTTACTTCTTTTATGTTTGTTTTAGGACAGCAATCATTAGCTCAATCCTTGGTTTTAAATCAAGATGAAAAAAATCATTTCTTTTTAAAAGTATCTGAAAACGATAATAGGTATGAAGTGTTGTATTACCGTATCGGGGAAAAAGGAAAAGAAGTGCTGCTTTTCGATCCGAATGAATATAAAGATGAAAAAGGTAATGCTTTTTTGATCAAATGTTTTTCCTCTAATGATCAAGGATCAAAGGTATGTTTAGCTCTCGGCACTAATGAATCTAAAAGGACTTCCTTGTATATTATTGATGTCAAAACAAAACAATTGCATGAAGAGAAAATAGATAACTGTTTGAATCGTAAAGTTACCTGGACAAAAGATGGTAAATCATTTATGTATTGTCAAAAGTATTTTGATGTTAATGAAGCTGGTGAGTTAGTTGGGGAATTATTCTTTCATAAAGTTGGAACAAACCCTTCAGATGATAAGTTAGTATCTTTTTCAGATAATTTTCCTGAATACTACTAAAACCATCCAATAAAATCGAACAGAGGTTACTATTAAGTAGGGGGTTTATTCAATGTGAATCACAATTTTTAAAATTAATATATAAAGTGACAACTTTTAAATAGGAAATTTATATACATATATATAGATACTTTTTTATTTATAATTTTTCACTTCATTTATTCATCTTTGGGAATGAATATTTATTAAAAATATTTAGCTTGAACACTATTTCTTTTACTCATTTTTTTAATCAAGCTGTAAAACAAATTTTTATAACCTGAATCTTAAAATTTTAAGGTGTCAAAATTCAATTCATTATAGTTTGAATATCAATAAAAAAGTTATACATTTGCAAACTCTTAAAAAAGAGGACTTTTAATAATAAAATTTTAATAAAAAAAATAGTATGCCAACTATTCAACAATTAGTACGTAAAGGAAGAACCAAAATAACCAAGAAGAGCAAATCGGCTGCTTTGAGTTCATGTCCCCAACGTCGTGGAGTTTGTACACGTGTTTACACTACTACACCAAAGAAACCTAATTCGGCTATGCGTAAAGTAGCTAGGGTAAGGTTGACTAATGGTAATGAGGTAAATGCTTACATCCCGGGAGAAGGACATAACTTACAAGAACACTCGATAGTATTGGTTAGAGGTGGAAGAGTAAAAGATTTACCTGGTGTAAAATATCACATTGTTCGTGGTGCATTAGACACAGCGGGTGTAGAAGGTAGAACGCAACGTCGTTCTAAGTATGGAACCAAGCGTCCGAAAAAATAATGTAACTACTTTAATGTAAAGAACAATGAGAAAAAGATTATCAAAAAAGAGAATCCTTTTACCGGATCCAAAGTTTAATGATCAATTGGCTACAAGATTTGTAAACAATTTGATGCTAGATGGTAAAAAGTCTGTTGCATTTAAAGTATTTTATGATGCATTAGATATTGTAGAGCAAAGAAAACAAGACGAAGAAAAAACTGCACTTGAGTTGTGGAAAGATGCTTTGTCAAATGTAATGCCTCACGTAGAAGTTCGTAGTCGTAGAGTAGGTGGAGCTACTTTCCAGATTCCTATGCCGATTAGAGCTGACAGAAAAATTTCAATGGCAATTAAATGGTTGATCTTGTATGCGCGTAAGAGAAATGAAAAATCTATGTCGCAAAGATTAGCTGGTGAAATTCTTGCAGCAGTGAAAGAAGAAGGTGCAGCGGTGAAGAAAAGAGTTGATGTTCATAAAATGGCTGAAGCAAATAAAGCTTTCTCTCATTTTAGATTTTAATTGATTTACGAAGATGGCAAAAGATTTAAAATATACTAGAAATATAGGTATTGCTGCACATATTGATGCAGGAAAAACTACAGTTACAGAACGTATCTTGTATTATACCGGTGTTTCACATAAGATTGGTGAAGTACATGACGGAGCTGCAACCATGGACTGGATGGAGCAAGAGCAGGAAAGAGGTATTACAATTACTTCTGCAGCTACACATTGTGAGTGGCCTTACCATGGAGATGATTATGTTGTTAATATTATCGATACTCCCGGTCACGTTGACTTTACTGTTGAGGTAGAGCGTTCGTTACGTGTATTAGATGGTATGGTTGCTTTGTTTAGTGCGGTTGATGGTGTTGAACCACAATCTGAAACTGTATGGAGACAAGCAGATAAATATAAAGTACCAAGAATTGGTTTTGTAAATAAAATGGACCGTCAGGGCTCAGATTTCTTTAATGTGTGTAAGCAAGTTAGAGAAATGTTAGGAGGTAACCCTGTACCGTTACAAGTTCCAATTGGTGAGGAAATGGATTTTAAAGGTGTTGTAGATCTTATTGCAAACAAAGCTATTGTTTGGAATGAAGATGATAAAGGAATGACCTTTGATGAAATTGAGATCCCTGCCGAATTAGCCGATGAAGTTTCTCAACGTAGAGCAGAATTGGTAGAAGCTGTTGCTGAATATGATGAAGAATTATTAGAAAAATTCTTTGAAGATGAAGATTCGATTACAGAAGAAGAAATTATCGAAGCTTTAAGAAAAGCAACTATCGATATGTCAATTATTCCAATGTATTGTGGTTCTGCCTTTAAAAATAAAGGTGTACAGGCAATGCTTGACGGAGTAATGCGTTTCTTACCTTCACCTTTAGATATTGAAGCTATTGAAGGAACAAATCCTGATAGTGGTGAAGTTGAAACTCGTTTACCTGACAATAAGGAGCCTTTTTCTGCTTTGGCATTTAAAATTGCTACCGATCCTTTCGTGGGAAGATTAGCATTCTTTAGAGCTTATTCAGGAACATTAGATGCAGGTTCTTATGTGTTAAATGTTCGTTCAGGTAAAAAAGAACGTATTTCACGTATCTATCAAATGCACTCAAATAAGCAGGAGCCGATCAAAAAGATCGAAGCCGGTGATATTGGAGCTGCTGTAGGATTTAAAGATATTAAAACAGGGGATACTTTAAGTGACTTGAATAAACCAATTGTGTTGGAATCAATGACTTTCCCTGATCCTGTAATTGGTATCGCTGTTGAGCCAAAGACCAAGGCTGATGTTGATAAATTAGGAATGGCTTTAGGTAAACTGGCAGAAGAGGATCCAACCTTCCAGGTTAAAACCGATGAAGCTTCCGGTCAAACAATTATCTCAGGTATGGGTGAGCTTCACTTAGAGATCTTAGTTGATCGTTTAAGACGTGAGTTTAAAGTTGAAGTTAATCAAGGACAACCTCAGGTAGAGTACAAAGAAGCATTAACAAAAATAGCAGATCACCGTGAAACTTATAAAAAGCAGTCAGGTGGTCGTGGTAAATTTGGTGATATTGTATTTGAAATGAGTCCAGCTGATGAAGACTTTAAAGGACCTGGATTACAATTTGTTAATGAAATTAAAGGTGGTAATATTCCAAGAGAATATATTCCAGCAGTAGAAAAAGGATTCCAAATGGCTATGAAGAATGGACCTTTGGCCGGATTCGAAATGGATACTATGAAGATCAAACTTGTAGATGGATCTTTCCACCCTGTGGATTCTGATGCTTTATCATTTGAATTGGCTGCAAAATTAGGTTATAAATCTGCTGCGAAAGCTGCAGGTGCTGTGATCCTTGAGCCAATCATGAAATTAGAAGTTGTTACCCCTGAAGAAAATATGGGTGATATTGTAGGTGACTTGAACAGAAGAAGAGGTCAGGTAAATTCAATGGATGACAGAGCCGGTGCGAAAGTTGTTAAGGCAAACGTACCTCTATCAGAAATGTTTGGATATGTAACTACATTGAGAACATTATCATCAGGTAGAGCAACATCAACTATGGAATTTTCACATTACGAACAAACTCCTTCAAATATTTCAGAAGAAGTAATAAGTAAAGCACACGGATAATATCCTTAAAATTTAGAACGATGAGTCAAAAAATAAGAATAAAATTAAAATCTTACGATCACAATTTAGTAGATAAATCTGCAGAGAAGATTGTAAAAACAGTGAAAAATACCGGTGCTGTAATTAATGGACCAATTCCATTACCTACAAAAAAGAAAATTTTTACTGTATTACGTTCACCACACGTTAACAAAAAATCAAGAGAGCAATTTGAATTAAATGCTCACAAAAGAATTTTAGATATCTATAGTTTATCATCAAAAACTATTGATTCTTTAATGAAGCTTGAGTTACCTAGTGGTGTTGAGGTAGAAATTAAGGTTTAAGTAAACCTGTATTTCTATCCCAAAAATTTGACTGTAAGGAAAATTATTTGGGATCTCATGAGTTATTTCCATAAAAATGGGAATCTCTTAAAATCAAAAATCGATAATCAAAGTTGATAATTGGCATAGGTTTTGCTAAGATCACACCGCGATGAAAGATCTTAAAGGCTGAAAAGGAAGTTTCAGTTACATGTCCTGAGCGATGGCAAGGGAAAAACGGAAAAATACATTCAGGGTTGAAAGTATTTTTGACCCTGTTTTTTTAGAATAAAAATAGAATAATAATTAATTAAATTAAAATGTCTGGGTTAATAGGAAAAAAAGTTGGAATGACCAGTATTTATGATGAGAACGGAAAAAACATTCCGTGTACAGTAATACAGGTAGGTCCATGTGTAGTTACCCAAGTCAGAACCAAAGAGGTTGACGGGTATGAAGCGTTACAACTTGGTTTCGATGACAAAGCAGAAAAGCAATCAAACAAAGCTTTAAACGGCCACTTTAAAAAGGCCGGAACATCTGCAAAAAAACGTGTCGTTGAGTTCCAAGGATTTGAAGAAGAGTATAAATTAGGTGATGAGATCACAGTAGATCATTTTGAAGAAGGTGAGTTTGTTGATGTATCAGGTACATCAAAAGGAAAAGGTTTCCAAGGGGTTGTAAAACGTCATGGTTTTGCCGGATCTGAAAGAACACACGGTCAGCAAAGTATGAACAGAGCACCAGGTTCTGTTGGTGCAGCATCATATCCTGCAAGAGTATTTAAGGGTATGAAAATGGGCGGCCGTATGGGTGGTGAAACTGCAACAGTTCAGAACCTAAGAGTTTTAAAGGTGGTTAAAGATAAGAACCTTTTAGTTGTAAAAGGAGCAGTTCCCGGCCACAAGAATTCATATTTAATTGTTCAGAAATAATGAAAGTAGCAGTAGTAGACATCAACGGGAAAAAGACTGGAAGAAATGTTGAGCTTTCAGATGCTATATTTGCTATTGAGCCAAATGATCACGCTATTTATTTAGATGTAAAACAACATTTGGCAAATAGAAGACAAGGTACACATAAATCAAAGGAGAGAGCTGATATTGTCGGTAGTACTCGTAAGATTAAAAAACAAAAAGGTTCAGGTACAGCTCGTGCGGGTAGTATCAAATCACCATTGTTTAGAGGTGGAGGTAGAGCATTTGGTCCAAGACCAAGAAGTTATTCTTTTAAATTGAATAAAGGTTTAAAGAAAATAGCTCGTTTATCTGCTTTGTCAATTCAGGCTAAAGATGAAAATATCGTGGTTTTAGAGAAGTTCAATTTTGAAGCTCCAAAGACAAAAGATTTCGTTAATATTTTGAAGTCATTGGACTTACAGAATAAAAAGTCTTTGTTTGTGTTGGATGAGTCAAATAAAAACGTATATTTGTCATCGCGAAATTTAAAAGGCGTAGATGTTGTAAATAGCTCAAGTTTAAATACTTACAACATTTTAAATGCAGGCAAAGTAGTACTTTCTGAGGATAGTATTGAAGAATTAGAACAAAATTTTAGCAAGTAATAGTTATGAGTATTTTAATAAAACCAATTATTACGGAAAAAGCAACAGAGCAGAGTGAGTTACAAAACTGCTTTAGTTTTGTTGTAAAGAAAGCTGCTAACAAGATTGAAATTAAGGAAGCTATTGAAAGTGCTTACGGAGTTTCTGTTGATAATGTTAGGACAATGAACTACCCTATTAAACGTAAAAGTAAATATACCAAAAAAGGTATGGTAACAGGGAAAGTTGGTGCGTACAAAAAAGCTATCGTACAGTTAGCAGAAGGAGATAATATAGATTTTTATAGCAATATCTAAGATAAAGAGATGGCATTAAGAAAATTAAAACCGATAACTCCCGGACAAAGATTTAAAGTTGTTACAGACTTTGATAAGGTTACTACAAGTACACCTGAAAAAAGTTTGTTAGCTCCAAAGAAAAGATCCGGTGGTAGAAACAGTGAAGGTAAAATGACGATGCGCTACATTGGTGGTGGGCATAAGAAAAGATACCGTATCATTGATTTCAAGAGAAATAAAGACGGAGTACCGGCAACGGTTAAATCAATCGAGTATGATCCAAACCGTACTGCTTATATTGCATTGTTAAACTATGCCGATGGTGAAAAAAGATACATCATTGCACAAAATGGTTTAGAAGTTGGCCAAACTTTAAAATCAGGTAAGAATATTTCACCTGAAGTTGGTAACACAATGTACTTGAGTGATATTCCTTTAGGAACGGTAATTTCTTGTATTGAATTACATCCCGGTCAGGGAGCTGTAATGGCGAGAAGTGCAGGTTCTTTTGCCCAGTTAATGGCGAGAGAGGGAAAATATGCAACAGTAAAATTACCTTCCGGTGAAGTTAGATTGATCTTATTAACCTGTAAAGCAACTATTGGAGTTGTTTCAAATTCTGATCACCAGTTAACAGTATCAGGAAAAGCAGGTAGACACAGGTGGTTAGGTAGAAGGCCAAGAACGAGAGCTGTTGTGATGAACCCTGTAGATCATCCAATGGGTGGTGGTGAAGGTAGAGCTTCCGGTGGACATCCAAGATCGAGAAATGGTATTCCTGCTAAAGGATTCAAAACTCGTTCGAAAACAAAAGCGAGTAATAAACATATAGTAGAACGTAGAAAAAAATAATTTTAGAGTATGGCACGTTCATTAAAAAAAGGACCTTACGTTCACTATAAATTAGAACGAAAAGTTTTAGCAAATGTAGATTCAGGTAAAAAATCAGTGATTAAAACCTGGTCAAGAGCATCAATGATAACACCAGATTTTGTTGGTCAAACAATAGGTGTACACAATGGTCGCCAATTTGTTCCGGTATATATTACCGAGAATATGGTAGGACATAAATTAGGAGAATTTTCACCAACACGTACTTACAGAGGTCATGCTGGTGCAAAAAATAAAGGAAAAAAATAAGTAGGAAGTTATGGGAGTTCGAAAAAAATTAAGAGCACAACAAAACAAAGAAGCACGTAAAGAAACTTACGTAGCTAAATTGAAAGGATGTCCTACATCACCTAGAAAAATGCGTTTAGTTGCAGATCTAATTAGAGGAGTTGAAGTTGAAAAAGCACTGGCAATCCTAAAATTCAATCCAAAACATTCGTCATATAATCTAGAGAAACTATTGTTATCTGCAATAGCAAACTGGCAGGCAAAAAACGAAGATGAAAATATTGAAGATGCAGGTTTGTTTGTAAAAGAAATTTATGTTGACAGCGCAGCAATGTTAAAGAGATTAAGAACTGCACCACAAGGTCGTGCACACAGAATCAGAAAACGTTCAAATCATGTAACGTTGGTTTTAGGAACTAATAATTTAAGTAATTAATAGCATGGGACAAAAGACAAATCCAATAGGAAATCGTTTAGGAATTATCAGAGGATGGGAATCTAACTGGTATGGAGGAAATGACTACGGTGATAAAATCGCTGAGGATGACAAAATCCGTAAATACATTCATGCTAGATTACAAAAAGCAAGTGTTTCAAGAGTAATTATTGAGCGTACGCTTAAACTTGTAACCGTTACTATCACTACTGCCCGTCCTGGTATTATTATCGGTAAAGGTGGTCAAGAGGTAGACAAGTTAAAAGAAGAGCTTAAAAAAATTACCGGAAAAGAGATCCAGATCAATATTTTTGAAATCAGACGTCCAGAATTAGACGCAAAATTAGTAGGAGCAAGCATAGCTCGCCAAATTGAAAATAGAATTTCATATAAGCGTGCAATTAAAATGGCTATTGCTGGTACTATGCGTATGAATTCAGAAGGGATTAAAGTTCAAATCTCAGGTAGATTGAATGGAGCAGAGATGGCACGTTCTGAATCATATAAAGAAGGTAGAATACCTCTTTCTACTTTTAGAGCAGATATTGATTATGCACTTGAAGAAGCCGATACCACTTATGGTAAAATTGGTATTAAGGTTTGGATCATGAAAGGCGAGGTATATGGAAAAAGAGAACTTTCACCTTTAGTAGGTTTATCTAAAAAAGGCGGAAAAGGAGGTGGTTCCAGACCACAAAGAAATAAACCTCGTAGAAAATAATTTTTTAAAGTTTAAAAAATGTTACAACCAAAGAGAGTTAAATATCGTAAAGTACAGAAGGGTAAAGGTAATATGACAGGTAATTCCCAAAGAGGACACCGTTTATCAAACGGAACTTTTGGAATTAAATCATTAGAACAAAACCTTTTAACTTCTCGTCAAATAGAAGCTGCTCGTATTGCTGCAACTCGTTACATGAAAAGACAAGGAAGTTTGTGGATTAAAATTTTCCCGGACAAGCCTATTACTAAAAAACCATTAGAAGTACGTATGGGTAAAGGTAAAGGTGCTCCTGAATATTTCGTAGCTGTAGTAAAACCAGGAAGAATTATGTTTGAAGTTGGTGGTGTGCCAATGGAAACTGCAAAGGAAGCACTTAGATTAGCTGCGCAAAAATTACCGGTGAAAACCAAATTTATTGTAGCACGTGATTATCAAGAAGCTTAATAATAATCTAACTGTTAAAATATATAAGACATGAAACAGTCGGAAATAAAAGAATTATCTGTAGAAGAATTACAAGAAAAATTTGCTATGACCAAAAAGAGTTATACTGATTTGAAATTAGCACATGCAATTACTCCTTTAGAGAATCCAATTCAATTGAAAAAAGTGAGAAAGACAGTTGCAAGATTAGCTACAGAATTAACTAAAAGAGAATTACAATAATCGTATTTCAATCATAAAGATGGAACAAAGAAATCTTAGAAAAGAAAGAATAGGTGTAGTTTCAAGCGCTAAAATGCAGAAAACAATTGTAGTTTCTGAAACTAAACGTTCAAAACACCCGATGTACGGAAAATACGTGTTAAATACAAAGAAGTATTATGCGCACGATGAAGAAAACAATTGCAACATTGGTGATACTGTAAGGATAATGGAAACACGTCCTTTAAGTAAAAACAAACGTTGGAGATTAGTAGAAATCTTAGAAAGAGCTAAATAATTATGGTACAACAAGAATCAAGATTAAAAGTAGCAGACAACACCGGAGCAAAAGAAGTATTAGTAATTCGTGTTCTAGGTGGAACAAAGAAACGTTATGCTTCTGTAGGTGATAAAATTGTTGTTTCTATAAAAGAAGCAACTCCAAACGGAACTGCTAAGAAAGGTCAGGTTGCAAAAGCTGTAGTTGTTCGAACTAAAAAGGAGGTTAGACGTAGAGATGGATCTTATATCCGTTTTGATGAAAACGCATGTGTTTTATTAGATTCTACCACTGGAGAAATGAGAGGAACTCGTGTTTTTGGACCAGTTGCAAGAGAATTGCGTGAAAAACAATTCATGAAAATTGTATCATTGGCACCGGAAGTGCTTTAATAATAAGAATTATGACGAAGTTAAAATTAAAGACCGGAGATACTGTAAAAGTTATTGCAGGTGATCACAAAGGTGAAGAAGGTAAAATTTTAAGTATTATTGTTGCCAAAAATAAAGCTATTGTAGAAGGTGTTAATTTGGTATCAAAACATACAAAACCTAGCGCTCAAAATCCACAGGGAGGTATCATTAAAAAAGAAGCTCCTATCCATATTTCTAATTTAATGTTATTAGAAAAAGGTGAAGCTGTAAAAGTTGGATTCCGTATGGAAGGAGATAAAAAAGTTAGGTTTTCTAAAAAATCTAAAGAAGTAATTTAGTTATGGAATATACACCAAGACTTAAGAAAGACTACGAAAGCAGAATTAAATCTGCTTTGATCAAGGAATTCGGTTATAAAAATGTAATGCAAGTACCAAAATTACAAAAAATTGTAATTAGCAAAGGGGTAGGAGCTGCTATTGCCGATAAGAAGTTAATAGAATATGCTGTTGACGAATTGACAGCTATCAGTGGCCAAAAAGCGGTATCCACTATTTCTAAAAAAGACGTAGCATCATTCAAACTACGTAAAGGTATGCCAATTGGGGTAAAAGTAACTTTACGTGCAGAAAAAATGTATGAGTTTTTAGATAGATTGGTAACAGTTTCTTTACCACGAGTAAGAGATTTTGCTGGTATTAAAGCAACAGGATTTGACGGAAGAGGAAATTATAATTTAGGTATTACCGAGCAAATTATCTTTCCTGAGATCAATATCGACAAAGTAAAGAAAATTGGTGGTATGGATATCACTTTTGTTACTTCAGCTGATACTGATAAAGAAGCAAAATCATTATTACACGAATTAGGTTTACCATTTAAAAAGAACTAAGAGATGGCAAAAGAATCAATGAAAGCTCGTGAAGTAAAAAGAGCGAAAACAGTTGCAAAATATGCCGAAAAAAGAAAGGCTTTAAAAGAAGCCGGAGATTATGACGCATTGCAGAAATTACCAAAAAATGCATCACCTATCCGTATGCACAACCGTTGTAAATTAACCGGTCGTCCAAAAGGGTATATGCGTCAATTTGGTCTTTCTCGTGTTATGTTCCGCGAAATGGCAAACAAAGGTTTGATACCAGGTGTTAAAAAAGCAAGTTGGTAAAAGATTATTAATTGGTTTGAAGTTTAATTCCTAGGTTGGGATTAAAAACCAAAACCGCAAATATATATTATGAATACAGATCCTATAGCAGATTTTCTAACCAGAATCAGAAATGCACAAAGTGCAGGACATAGAGTGGTAGAAATTCCGGCTTCAAACTTAAAAAAGGAAATGACCAAAATTTTATTCGATCAAGGATATGTTTTGAGCTATAAGTTTGAGCCAAATGATGTACAAGATATCATTAAAATTGCTTTGAAATATGATAATTTAAAGCAACCGATTATTAAAAAAATTCAACGAATTAGTACGCCAGGTTTACGTAAATATGCCAGCGCTAAAGAAATGCCTAGAGTTTTAAACGGATTAGGTATTGCAATTGTTTCGACTTCCAGGGGAGTTATGACAAACAAAAAAGCGCGTCAGGAAAACGTAGGTGGAGAGGTATTATGTTACGTTTATTAATAAAATAAAGTAAGATGTCAAGAATAGGAAAAAGCCCAATAGCAATTCCGGAAGGAGTAACAGTAGAGATCAAAGATAATGTTGTTACAGTAAAAGGTAAGCTAGGCGAGTTATCTCAAGAACTAAATGAGATTGCGATCAAACAAGAGGATAATACTTTGGTATTAGAAAGACCATCTGAAAGCAAAGATCATAAAGCAAAACACGGTTTATTTCGTGCTTTGATCAATAATATGATCGAAGGAGTTTCAAAAGGTTGGACTAAAGAATTAGAATTGGTTGGAGTTGGATATAGAGCTTCAAATCAAGGTCAGAAATTAGATTTAGCATTAGGTTTTTCACACAATATTGTTTTAAATATTGCACCGGAAGTGAAAATTGAAGCTATATCTGAAAAAGGAAAAAATCCTATTATAAAATTAACTTCAATTGATAAACAATTGGTTGGTCAAGTTGCTGCAAAGATTCGTTCTTTCCGTAAGCCTGAACCATACAAAGGAAAAGGAGTTAAATTTGTAGGCGAAGTATTAAGAAGAAAAGCAGGTAAAACAGCTTAATAAAGTATAGGTATGGCACTAACAAAGTTAGAAAGAAGAAACCGTATTAAAAACAGAATCAGAAAAATAGTTACTGGTACTGAGTCAAAACCAAGACTTTCTGTTTTTAGAAGTAATAAAGAGATTAACGCTCAATTAATTGATGACATAAAAGGAACTACTTTGGTTTCTGCATCATCAAGAGAAAAAGGTGTTTCAAAAGGAAGTAAGATTGAAATAGCAAATGCAGTTGGTAAATTAATTGCAGATAAAGCTAGCAAAGCAGGAATTGAAGCATGTACTTTCGATAGAAATGGTTATTTATACCACGGTAGAGTTAAATCACTTGCTGAAGGAGCAAGAGAAGCAGGTTTAAAATTTTAATAAGACACCATGTACAAAAAATATAAAAATATCGAAAGAGTAAAACCTAGTGGTTTAGAATTAAAAGATCACTTGGTAGGAGTACAAAGAGTTACCAAAGTAACTAAAGGTGGTAGAACCTTTGGATTTTCAGCAATTGTTGTTGTAGGAAATGGAGAAGGTGTTGTAGGACATGGTTTAGGAAAATCACAAGATGTTTCAACTGCAATTGCAAAAGCAATTGAAGATGCAAAGAAAAACTTGGTTAGAATTCCTATTATCAAGCAAACTTTACCACATGAGCAAAAAGGTAAATATGGTGGAGCAAAAGTGTTTCTAAAACCAGCATCACACGGTACCGGGGTTATTGCCGGTGGAGCAGTACGTGCGGTATTAGAATCAGTAGGAGTACATGATGTATTATCAAAATCACAAGGTTCATCAAACCCTCATAACGTTGTAAAAGCAACTTTTGATGCTTTATTGAACTTACGTGATGCTCATACAGTAGCTAAGCAAAGAGGTATTAGCGTAGAAAAAGTGTTTAACGGATAATTTTATTTGAGATGAAAAAAGTTAGAATAACACAGGTACGCAGTAAAATAAGAAGACCTAAAAATCAAAAGTTAACTTTAGAAGCATTAGGTTTGCATAAGATTGGACAAGTAGTAGAACATGAAGCTACTGCACCAATTCTTGGAATGGTAAAAACAGTTAATCATTTAATTTCTGTAGAAGAAATATAATAAGATATCGGGTTATGCAATTAAATAACTTAAAACCTGCAAAAGGTTCAATAAAACAAGGTAAGAGAATCGGTAGAGGTGAAGGATCCGGAAAGGGTGGAACCGCTACCAGAGGACATAAAGGTCAAAAATCTCGTTCGGGATATTCTAGAAAAATAGGATTTGAAGGAGGTCAGATGCCTTTACAAAGAAGAGTACCTAAATTTGGTTTTAAAAATATCAATCGTAAAGAATACCAAGGTGTAAACTTAGATGTTTTACAAAAACTGGTTGACGATAAGAAAATTAAAGATACTATCACTTTAGATATCTTAATTGAAAACGGATTGGTAGGTAAAAACGATTTAGTGAAGATTCTTGGAAGAGGAGAGCTTAAGGCAAAATTAGATATCACGGTACATAAATTTACTGCATCTGCAAAAGAAGCTATTGAAAAAGCAGGTGGTAAAGCAGTAACCCTTTAAAAGTAACAATTGTAAATGAAAAAGTTAATAAGTACCATTCAAGATATTTGGAAAATTGACGAGCTTAGAAACAAAGTTCTTTTGACATTAGGTTTAATGGTAGTGTACCGATTGGCAGCACAAGTACCTTTACCCGGAATTGATCCATCACAGTTATCAGGAATTGCTGATAAAACGTCGCAAGGCTTGTTGGGATTATTAAATGCATTTACCGGTGGTGCTTTTGCTAAAGCTTCGGTAATGGCATTGGGAATCATGCCGTATATTTCGGCTTCGATTGTAGTACAATTGATGGGAATAGCAGTACCGTATTTACAAAAATTACAAAAAGAAGGTGAAAGTGGAAGAAAGAAAATTAACCAAATTACACGTTGGTTAACTATTGGTATTTTGATTATCCAGGCTCCGGCTTATATAGTTAGTTTACCGAGTTTAGGAATTCCTGAATCTGCATTTTTATTAGGTAGAGGTCCTTTATTTTACTTCTCTTCAATCTTGTTGTTAACTACTGGTACAGTATTTGCAATGTGGCTGGGAGAAAAAATTACCGATAAAGGAATTGGAAACGGTATTTCACTTTTAATTATGATAGGTATTATTGCACGTTTTCCTGCGTCATTTATGCAAGAAGCAACATCGAGAATTACACAATCTAATGGTGGATTATTAATGATCCTGATAGAAGTAGTAATCTGGTTGTTGGTAATTTTGGCAAGTGTTTTACTGGTAACTGCTGTAAGAAAAATTCAAGTACAGTATGCCAGAAGAACTGTAGCAGGAAATATTCAGAATGTAGCAGGAAGTCGCGATTATATTCCGTTAAAGTTAAATTCTGCAGGTGTAATGCCAATTATATTTGCACAGGCATTAATGTTTGTACCCGGATTACTTGCAAGTTCTGAAAATAATACATTGAAATCATTTGGTATCGCTTTTACAGATATGTTTGGGTTTTGGTATAATGTTTTGTTTGCAGTATTGATAATTATTTTTAGTTATTTTTATACTGCGATTACAATCCCTACCAATAAAATGGCAGATGATTTAAAAAGAGGTGGTGGTTTTGTACCGGGAATAAGACCTGGGCATGATACAGCTGAATATCTAGACGGAATTTTATCAAGAATTACGTTGCCGGGATCTGTATTCTTAGCATTATTAGCCGTATTACCGGCAATAATTACCAAAGCAGGAGTACAACCAGGATGGGCATTGTTTTATGGTGGAACATCATTATTGATTATGGTAGGTGTTGCAATTGATACCTTACAACAGATCAATGCATATTTATTAAACCGTCATTATGATGGATTAATGAAAACCGGAACAAATAGAAAATCTAAAGCTTAAGTAGTATGGCTAAACAACCAGCAATACAACAAGACGGAACAATTATAGAAGCATTATCAAATGCTATGTTTCGGGTTGAATTAGAAAACGGGCATATAGTAACTGCTCATATCTCCGGTAAGATGCGAATGCATTATATTAAATTATTACCTGGAGATAAGGTAAAGTTAGAAATGAGTCCGTATGACTTGACAAAAGCAAGGATAACCTATAGATATTAATAAAATAGTTACTTAAATAAGTTTACTAAAAATATAAGCAGATGAAAGTAAGAGCATCAGTAAAGAAAAGAAGTGCCGACTGCAAGATAGTACGTAGAAAAGGCAGATTATATGTAATCAACAAAAAGAATCCTAGATTTAAACAAAGACAAGGATAAATTATGGCAAGAATAGCAGGAATTGACATCCCAAAGAACAAAAGAGGTATAATTTCATTAACCTATATCTTTGGTATCGGAAGAAGCAAGGCTAAGCAAATTTTAGCTGACGCTAAAGTAGATGAAAACACCAAAGTTCAGGATTGGACCGATGAAGAGATCGCAAACATTCGTGAACAAGTTGGGGAGCTTACTATAGAAGGTGAGTTAAGATCTGAGACCCAGATGAACATCAAGCGATTGATGGATATCGGTTGTTACAGAGGAATTAGACATAGATCCGGACTTCCATTAAGAGGTCAAAGAACTAAAAATAATTCTAGAACCAGAAAAGGTAAGAAAAAAACTGTTGCAGGTAAAAAGAAAGCAACTAAATAATAGTTAAGACAATGGCAAAGAAAGTTCAAAAGAAACGTAAAGTTATAGTTGACGCTGTAGGTGAAGCACATATCACTGCTTCATTTAATAATATCATCATTTCTTTAACCAACAAGAATGGTGATGTGATCTCATGGTCCAGTGCAGGAAAGCAAGGTTTTAGAGGTTCAAAAAAGAATACTCCTTATGCTGCTCAAACTGCTGCAGAAGATTGTGCTAAAGTTGCTCATGAAGCAGGTTTACGTAAAGTGAAAGTTTATGTAAAAGGGCCGGGTAACGGAAGAGAATCAGCGATCAGAACATTACATAATAATGGTATTGAAGTAAGCGAGATCATCGACGTTACTCCATTACCACACAATGGTTGTAGACCACCAAAAAGAAGAAGAGTTTAATAAATAATTAGATTAGTTAAGGATTAAGATTATCGAAGGATTGCCTTAATTCATAATCCCTTAAAAGCTATATTATGGCAAGATATACAGGACCAAAAACAAAAATTGCTCGAAAAATCGGTGAACCGATCTTTGGAGAAGACAAATCATTCGAAAAGAAGAATTATCCTCCGGGACAACACGGTAATAACAGACGTCGTGGTAAAAAGTCTGAATACGCTACCCAATTAATGGAGAAGCAAAAAGCAAAATATACTTACGGAATTCTTGAACGTCAATTCCGCAACTTGTTTGAAAAAGCACAAAGTACCAAAGGAATTACCGGTGAAGTATTATTGCAATTATGCGAATCAAGATTGGATAATGTTGTTTACCGTTTAGGCTTATCACCATCAAGAAGTGGTGCCCGCCAGTTGGTTTCTCACAGACATATTACTGTAAACGGAGAAATCGTAAATATTCCATCTTACCAGGTAAAAGAAGATGATATTGTTAGTGTAAGAGAAAAATCTAAATCATTGGAAGTTATTGAACGTTCAATAGCACAAAACAAAAGTGTTTATGAATGGCTTACATGGAACTCTGAAACTCTTGAAGGTAGATTTGTAAAAATGCCGGAAAGAATTCAAATTCCTGAAAATATTAATGAACAATTCATCGTAGAGTTATACTCTAAATAATAAACTTACACAAAGTAAACTTATGGCAATTTTAAATTTTCAGAAACCGGATAAAGTATTAATGATTGAATCTACCGATTTTGAAGGTAAATTCGAATTTAAACCCTTAGAGCCCGGCTATGGTTTAACTGTTGGTAATGCCTTAAGAAGAGTTTTATTATCTTCTTTAGAAGGATTTGCAATTACATCAGTTAGAATCGATGGTGTTGACCATGAATTTTCTACTATCAAAGGAATAGTAGAAGATGTTACTGAAATCATTTTGAATCTAAAACAAGTTCGTTTAAAACAACAAATTGAAGATTCAGATAATGAAACTGTTGCTATTTCAATTCACGGAAAGGAGCAATTAACTGCAGGTGATTTTCAAAATTTCATTTCCGGATTCCAGGTTCTTAACCCTGAACTTGTTATTTGTAATATGGAACCTTCTGTAAAGTTAGATTTCGAAATTACAATTGAGAAAGGAAGAGGTTTTGTTCTTGCTGAAGAAAATAAAAAAGTTACTGCACCTATTGGTACTATTTTTATCGATTCAATTTATACACCGATAAAAAATGTAAAATATGCTATTGAAAACTTTCGTGTAGAGCAAAAAACCGATTACGAAAAGTTAGTTTTCGATATCGTAACAGATGGTTCAATATCACCACAAGACGCTTTAACTGAAGCAGCAAAAATATTAATCCACCACTTTATGTTATTCTCAGATGAGAGAATTACTTTAGAAGCGGATGAAATTGCTCAAACTGAAACTTATGATGAAGAATCACTTCACATGCGTCAGTTATTAAAAACCAGATTGATCGACCTAGATCTTTCTGTAAGAGCATTAAACTGTTTAAAAGCTGCCGAAGTTGATACTTTAGGAGACCTTGTATCGTATAATAAAAGTGATTTGATGAAGTTTAGAAACTTCGGTAAAAAATCATTGACCGAGTTAGACGAATTGGTTAACAACAAAGGATTGGTCTTTGGAATGGATTTAGCAAAATACAAATTAGATAAAGAATAGATTTTATTTGTTCCTATAACAGATAAATTAAAATATAGAGATTAGAGATGAGACACGGAAAGAAATTTAATCACTTAAGCAGAAAAACGGCACATAGAAAAGCGATGTTAGCTAACATGGCATGTTCGTTGATTGAGCATAAACGTATCAATACTACTGTTGCAAAAGCAAAAGCTTTACGTCAGTTTGTTGAGCCTTTGGTAACAAAATCAAAAGAAGATACTACACATAATCGTCGTATTGTTTTTAGAAACTTAAGAGATAAATATGCAGTTTCTGAATTGTTCAGAAATGTTGCAGTAAAAGTTGGTGAAAGACCAGGTGGTTATGTTCGTATAATCAAATTAGGTAGCCGTTTAGGTGACAATGCTGATATGGCAATGGTAGAATTTGTTGATTATAACGAAATCTACAACCCTAAAGGAACTAAAAAGAAAAAAGCTACTCGTAGAAGAGGTGGTAAAAAATCTTCAGAAGCAGTTGAATCAGCTCCAAAAGCTGAAGAAGCAAAAACTGAAAAGCCAGATTCTAAAGAAGAAGCTTAATAATGATTTTAATTATTATTTAAATTTTTAAAAAAGGATACGCTATGTTTAGCGTATCCTTTTTTTTTTATTAAATTTTGCATAAAGACTAAACTATTAAAAATATCAATATTTCACATGAAATTTGTGAATAGAATCAACAATAGTCAGTATTTTTGCTTAAATATTTTTCAAATTAAATAATTCTGATAAATGGATTACAAAAACAAAGAAAGAGCATTACTTTTATTAGAAGACGGTACCATATTTGAAGGAAAATCTATTGGTATTGAAGGAACTGCAACAGGTGAAATATGTTTTAATACCGGTATGACAGGTTACCAGGAGATATTTACTGACCCGTCTTATTATGGGCAATTAATGGTCGCAACCAATGCACATATAGGAAACTATGGTACTAATGGTGAAGATCAAGAGTCAGAGAGTATAAAAATTTCAGGATTGATCTGTAGAAATTTTAGTCATAATTTTTCAAGAGTAAATGCAGATGAGTCTCTATTTGATTATTTCGAAAAACAGAAACTAGTTGCTATTACCGAAGTTGATACCAGGGCTTTGGTCCGTCATATTCGTGACAAAGGAGCAATGAATGCTGTAATGTCAACGGATACGGATCTAGATAAGTTAAAAAAGAAGTTAAAAGAAATACCTTCTATGGACGGTTTAGAACTTGCTTCAAAAGTTTCTACTAAAAAACCTTATACAGTTGGTGATATAGATTCAAAATTTAGAATTGCAGCACTTGACATTGGTATCAAGCAAAATATCATTAACAATTTGGTGAAACGAGATTGTTATGTGAAGGTTTTTCCATACAATACATCTTTTGAAGAAATGGCAGAATTCAATCCCGATGGATATTTTTTGTCTAATGGCCCCGGAGATCCGAGTCCGTTAAAAGGTGCTCAACAAGTTGCAAAAGATATCCTTGATAAAGATCTTCCTTTATTTGGTATATGTTTAGGGCATCAGGTAATTGCTTTGGCAAATGATGTGCCTACCTACAAGATGCATAACGGACACAGAGGAATCAATCATCCTGTAAAGAATTTATTGACAGGTAAAGGTGAAATTACTTCGCAAAATCACGGTTTTGTGGTAGATAAAGAATCTGTGGAGAAACATGATGAATTAGAAATTACACATGTTCATTTAAATGACAATACATTGGCAGGGATGCGAATGAAAAATAAAAACTGTTTTTCGGTGCAATATCACCCTGAAGCAAGTCCCGGGCCTCATGATTCTGAATATTTATTCGATCAGTTTATTGAGAATATTCAAAAAGCCAAAAAGTAAAGACA
>JBDLIB010000038.1:0-20858 GCA_039715085.1 Bacteroidota bacterium
GATGTAAATGTAGGAATTGATACTATCGAATTATTGAGTGATGTGGGATATGAAGTTGTAGTGACAAAACATGAAGAAAGTGGTAGAAGTTTTATTTCAAAAGGATTACTTGATAAAGCAAAAAAAGTAGCAGATTTCAATATAGATCACTTCAAAGATCTGATTACAAGAGAAACTCCTCTTGTTGGAATTGAGCCTTCTACAATTCTAAGTTTCAGGGATGAATATGTCCGTTTGGCCGATGACAAAGAAGCTGCAAAAAAAATAGCACCGTACACTTATACTCTTGAAGAATTTTTCGAAAAAGAGATCCGTAAAGGTAAAATAACAGCAGCATCTTTTACAGAAGACAAAAAGACTTTAAAGGTTCACGGGCACTGCCAACAGAAGTCTTTATCAGGAACAGCTCCCTCGTTTGCAATGCTTAATTTACCTAAGAATTACAAAGTAACGATAATGAATACTGGTTGTTGTGGTATGGCAGGTTCTTTTGGATATGAAAAAGAGCATTATGAGTTCAGTATGAAAGTTGGTGAAGATACATTATTCCCAAAAATCAGGAATACAGACAAGTCGGTTGGAATTGCTGCTGCGGGTACAAGTTGCCGTCATCAAATTCACGATGGTACAAAAAGAGATGCAGATCATCCGGCAAGCATTTTACGAAAAGCATTAAAATAAGGGGTCTAACCAATAGATCCCGCCATAAAAAAGCGGGATTAGTTTAACTTACTATTTTTTTTTACGATCTATGATCTAAAAAAAATAGAGTTTCACTAAAATAAAAACCACTATTTTTCGTTAAAAAGTTTATTTTTACACAATAAAATAGCTTAATATCTATATTTTAACCCCTTAGGTGATTCACAATTATGTGAATTCCATCTTTTTACTATTGAATATAAAAGATGTTTAGATGATTGATATTAACTTTAACAATAACAATAAAATGAAAATTTTCAGCAAGCTATTTATTATAGCATTATTACTCTCTGTATCCACAACTTTTGGTCAAACCAAAACACAGGACGAAAAAGGATCTCTTAATAGTGGTTCGATTGAAAGCCAGTTCGATTATTTATATAAAAAATCAGGATCCTATCAAGAATATAAAGTTGTTAAGAAAACAAATTATTACAAGATCAAAGCCAATGTTCTGGATTCATTAAAATCGCTTTCTAAACGTTTGAATGAATCACATACTATTATTGAAGGTCAAAAGAGTGAAATTTCTTCTTTAAAAGAAGAGTTAAAAACTACAAACCTCAATTTAACCAATGTTACAAATGAGAAAGATAGCATGAAGCTTTTGGGTATTTCTATGAGTAAATCAGGCTATAATTCATTGATGTGGCTGATTATTGTCGGACTAACTTTATTCTTACTTTTCTTTATCTATCAATTTAAAAATAGTAACTCTGTCACTAAGGTTTCTCAAAAATCTCTTTCAGAATTAGAAGAGGAATTTGATGAGTACAAAAGACGTTCTATTGAGCGTGAACAAAAAGTAAGACGAGAGTTACAAGACGAGATCAACAAACGAAAATACGGTAATACCAGCGGTAAAGAGAAATAAATTCTGAATTAAAAATTTAAAATTAACCTATATGTTTTCTCTAAAGCATGTAGGTTTTTTTATGGAGTGCTTATTTTTGAGTTATACTTTTAATCTCTGTACTTTCTTGCTTTAATTTTATCGAGTTAAATGAAAAATTATTTCACTGAGTTTCACAAAGTAGCACAGAGTTAGGCTTGTTTTTTTTGCGAATCTTTGTATACCACTACATAACAGCTAGTTAAGACAAATATCGTTTAAAAATTAGCGGTAACTATGCGTTTAACTCAATTAATTTTTTATGATCTTCAAGATAAGTCAAAGCATTTGGCCCTTCATTGAATAGCAGGTCTAAAATACTTAAGTTTGGTATGAAGTTATGTTTATCTGCAAATACTTGCTGATAGGTTTCAAAATGATAATTCACTTTTGATTTTGCATTTACCAAATACCTTAAATCTTGTTTTTCAGAATATTCCTCTTTATACACCTTTGTATTTCTTACTGTTAATTCAAGAGGAAGCAGTTCAGAAATGATTTGGTATGTTTCAAGATTTAAATCAAGTAAGAAATCAATTTTTTTTTGAAATATTTTAATAACCTCATCCTCATAGAATTCAAAAAAAGGAGAAGATCTATAAGCAGTTTCTAAGGATCTTTTGTGTAATTTTTGCCAGGAAAAACTATTATCAATTTTTACATCCTTTGTTTTTTGATGCCCGTCTTTTTTTGTGTGAAGTACAGGAACTGTTAAAAGTTGTTTTCCATTAGCACCATAGATATAACATCTGTTTCTAAAAGTTTGTTTTTGATAATTATCTTCCGCCTCAAAAATAATTTCTTCGGCATTAGCCAATGCAACATACTGAATTACAGGTGAAAAATATGTAGGATGTACTATCAAAAGTCTATTTGTTTAATTGTTGATTCGTTTAATCGTTTAATTGCAAATTATTGTTCAATTACACAATACCACAATTAAACAAATCCACTTTTATTTTGTCCTTTTCCTGTATACAGAATAACCCCAACCAACAGCAAGTACTCCTAAAAACCAATAGAAGAACGAATACGGTTTTCCGCCACCATGGACTGTGGTAAACAATCTTTCCCAACGGATCTTCTCTATTCCTTTAGCATCGCTATTCCAGCTAAACCAGATAAAAACAGGCTTTCCAACCACATGGTCGAACGGAACATATCCCCAATAACGTGAATCTTCAGAATTATGGCGGTTATCCCCCATCATCCAATAATAATTCTGTTTAAAAGTATAACTGTCTGCAGGATTTCCATTAATATAAATTTTACCTTCTTTTATTTGCAGATCATTCTTTTCATATTCGGTAATGATCTTCTTATAAAACTGTAAAGATTCGGAATTTAATGCTACTGTTTTCCCTTTTTCAGGAATATATACCGGTCCAAAGTTGTCCTTATTCCAGTTAAGAGATTGAATTTGAGGAAAAACATTTTCTCTTTCTCCTTTAGTTAGCAACCTTTTTGAGATGCTTTTAACATTTGGATTATTCTTCAGTTTTGCTGCATTTTCTTCGGTCAAATTCAAAACATAGTTCCCATCTTCTAATCTTCCACCTTCCCGAACCTGGTATCTATTCTGCAATACACTAACACTCAATCCCCTACCCTCTGTATTTACATCATAGAAATACTGAGGTTTTGCCCTATCCGGTAATACGGTTCTTTCTCCGTTAATATAAATATAACCATCTCTAATTTCTAAAGAATCCCCTGCAATCCCCACACAACGCTTTACATAATTTGATTTTTTATCAATTGGTTTTCTGATCTTTCTTGTAGTTTTCTTAAAAAACTGTTCCACTGTATCAGCAGGCCAGTTAAAAACTACAATATCATTTCGTTTTATTTTTTGAAAACCGGGAATTCGCAAATATGGTAACTGTGGCTTATTGAAATAAGACCTGACTTTAACTAAAGGCAAAGTATCATGAACCATTGGAGCGCCAACAGTAGTCATCGGTACCCGGGCACCGTAATGGAATTTACTTACAAATAAGAAATCACCAATCAACAATGATTTTTCTAATGAAGAAGTAGGGATAGTATAAGGTTGCATAAAATAAGTATGCACCATGGTTGCTGCAACTATTGCAAAAACTATCGAACTTATCCATTCCCCTGTTTCTGTTCGAGGTTTTAGGCTTCTGTCTTCTATATATTTTACATCCTGAAAATAGTTAATATAATAAATATAAAAACCTAATGTAGCAATCACCAAAATTGTATCGGTGGTAGTGTTTTTTCCAAAACTACGAATGGTTTCCACCCAAATAACCGGAAACATCAAAAGATTAATAATTGGAAAGAACAGTAATACCACCCACCATTTTGGCCGGTTTATTACTTGCATCAATACTATAGCATTATAAATAGGAACTGCAGCTTCCCACGCTTTTCTTCCTGCTTTTATATATAGTTTCCAGGTTCCTAAAAAATGAATAACCTGTATTACTAAGAAAAATATAAACCACTCTTGAAATGTCATAACTATCTGTTTGTTAATTTGTAACTAAAAAAAGTTTAATCGTTTATTTGTTTAATCGTTTATTTGTAACTAAAAATATTTATTCGTTACACTTTTGAAATAGAGATTTTGAAAAACATATCTCACTTCTCACTTCTCAACATCTACATATCATTTTTATCATCAGGATCAAAAATCAAATTTCAAGTTTATTCCCGCTACAGCGGAATTTTCAACAGGATGTATGTTTAAAGAAGGATTGAGTGATAGATTCTTATTAAAAACGCGATCATCTAAATGGGCATCCACGTTGGCTTCAATGATATTCAAAGCATACAAACCAAGTGTTATAAAAATTGACAGATCTCGATTTTTCCTATAAACATCCTGGGCTCTTAGCAATCCATCCTCACTTACTAAAGGGTTTCCATCCAGGCCGTTAAACTCATCTGGAAAACCGGCAATTCTTTGCTTATAAGCAGTTTTATACCTGTCTAACTGATGCAAATTCTCTTCATAAAAATAAACACCTGTACCCAAGGCTGCATAGATAATCGGAATTTTCCAGTACTTTTTATTATAGGCTTGTCCGAGTCCGGGTAAAATAGCAGAATAGAAGGTTGCTCTTGCGGGTGATAAAGGATCAATTGTCTCTCCCATAACCAAACTATCTCCTGCAAACCTCACATCATCTGTATTTATTCTCTGTCCATTAACAGTAAATTGACAAAAAATCAGAAAAAAAGCTATATAAAAAGCTGATTTTCGCATCTATTCCAATAGTTTTTTAATACGAATGAAATCTTCTTCTGAATGAAAGGGTATGATTATTTTACCTTTATCTGTTCCTGAAACCTTAATCTCTACTTTATGACCGAAATATGTACTAATATCTTTTAAACCTTTCTTTACATATTTAGGCATTTCTTTCGGTGGTGAAGGTTTGGGGTTTACATCTTTACCTTCTTTTACCTTTTTAACCAATTGCTCGGTCTGACGTACAGAAAGCTTGTCTTTTATGATATTTTCATAAATTTCGAGCTGTTTTTCTTCATCCAGAACATTGATAAGCGCTCTTCCGTGCCCCATGGATAAAAACCCGTCACGCATTCCGGTTTGGATGATGGGGTCTAATTTTAACAATCGTAAATAATTAGTAACTGTCGATCTGTTCTTACCAACTCTCCTACTCAATTCTTCCTGAGTTAATTTTACCTGATCGATCAATTGCTGGTATGAAAGTGCTATTTCTATAGGATCCAGATCGCTTCGTTGGATATTTTCAACCAAAGCCATTTCCAGCATCTCCTGGTCATTAGCAATTCTGATATATGCAGGAACACTCTTTAACCCAATTAATTTTGATGCCCTAAAACGTCGTTCTCCACTAACTAACTGAAATTTATTACCTTCTAATTTTCTAACAGTTATTGGCTGAATCACCCCTAACTCTTTGATCGAACCGGCCAATTCTTTTAATGACTCCTCATCAAAATTTGTTCGAGGTTGAAATGGGTTAACAACGATAGCTTCCAGATCAATATCTAAAATATTTCCAACAACTTTATCGGCATTTTTATCCTTTATAGACATTACATCTTCTTTAGGATCATTAAGCAATGCAGATAATCCTCTTCCTAATGCTTGTTTTTTTGTTGCTTTAGCCATTACTGTTCTTTTTAATTATTTCGTGAGCTAAGTTGATATAATTTACTGCACCTTTACTTGTAGCGTCGTAGGCAATAATACTTTCACCATAACTTGGTGCTTCTCCCAAACGAATATTTCGCTGAATAATGGTTTTAAAAACCATATTATTAAAATGCTTCTTCACCTCATTCACTACCTGATTCGACAAACGAAGCCTTGAATCATACATTGTCAATAACATTCCTTCAATATCCAACTCAGGATTGTGAACCCTCTGTAAACTTTTGATGGTATTTAATAATTTTCCCAAACCTTCCAAAGCGTAATACTCACATTGAATTGGAATAATTACAGAATCAGCAGCTGTTAAAGCATTTAGTGTGATCAAGCCTAATGACGGTGCACAATCAACCAATATAAAATCATACTCATCTCTAATATCTTTAAGCGCAGTTTTAAGCATGTATTCGCGATTATCACGATCTACCAATTCAATTTCAATAGCTACCAGGTCAATATGTGCAGGCACGATATCTACATTTGGCGAATTGGTTTTTTGAATTGTATCTTTCAAATCAATTGTATGCTCTAAAACCTGATAAGTACCATATTCAACATTTTCCACATCAATACCTAAACCTGATGTAGCATTTGCCTGTGGATCGGCATCAATAAGTAAAACTTTTTTTTCTAAAACCCCTAAGGAAGCAGCCAAATTAACGGTAGTCGTAGTTTTACCCACTCCTCCTTTCTGATTGGCAATTGCAATAACTTTTCCCATTAAATCTTCTGATTTTTTTCTCGCTGTAAAAATACAATTATTTATGAGCTTTTAAAATTATTGATCGTTATTTAGTTAACAGGTTATTAGTTATTGAATTATAAATATTTAGGGGGATTTGAAATTCGAAATTTAAAATTTTGAATCTCAAATATTTAATAATTAATTATTTACTCTTCTTACTCCTAATCATCATCTCCAGCATATCCCACATCTCTTCGGGGATTTTTTCCAGCATATTGAATTCACCGGCTCCTTTTAACCATTCTCCTCCATCAATAGTTATTACTTCGCCATTAACATAAGATGAGAAATCACTCATTAAGTAAGCTGCAAGATTAGCCAATTCCTGATGCTCACCTACCCTGCCAAGTGGTACTTTTTTGGTCATATCAAATTCTTCTTTCAGGTTACCCGGAAGCAATCTGTCCCATGCTCCTTTTGTAGGGAATGGCCCGGGGGCAATGGCATTGAATCGCATACCATATTTCGCCCATTCTACCGCTAATGAACGCGTCATTGCCAACACACCTGCTTTCGCTGTAGCAGAAGGAACCACATAAGCTGAGCCTGTCCAGGCATAAGTTGTGACAATATTTAAAATGGTTGCTTTTTCCTGTTTGATATCTATCCAATGTTTTCCAAAAGCCAAGGTGCAGTTCTTGGTTCCTTTTAATACTATATCAATAATCGTATCAAAAGCATTAGAGGAAAGCCTTTCTGTCGGGCTGATAAAATTACCTGCTGCATTGTTCAATAAACCGTCTACTTTTCCAAAAACATCCAGTGACTTCTTTAACATCTCCTCTACTTCGTCATAATTTCTTACATCACATTGTACTGCAAGAACTTTCCCTCCTGTTTTTTGTTCTAACTCAACTGCTGTTTTTTGTAATTTATCTAAATTTCTGGAAGTAATCACTACTTTTGCACCCAGTTCTAAAAAATAGGTTGTCATGGCTTTACCCAAACCACTTCCGCCACCAGTTACAACAATTACATGATCCTTTAAACTGCCTTCTTTTAACATCGGTTGATTGTATTGCATATCGTAATTTTATTAAATTATTAAGTTATAAACCTTTATATTCTCTATGAGCAACAAAATTAATTTTATTTTTTTCAAAAACGCACTTGTCAAATATAAAAGTCTTTGTATATTTGCCGCACTTTTAGAGAAAAAAAGCTGAAGCCAAATATAAAGATTTTAAAGACATGAAAAGAACGTTCCAACCATCAAAAAGAAAAAGAAAGAATAAACACGGATTTCGAGAAAGAATGTCTAGTGTAAACGGAAGAAAGATTTTAGCAAGAAGAAGAGCTAAAGGAAGAAAAAAACTTTCGGTTTCAACTGAACCAAATCACAAAAAATAATGATTTTTGATAAATTTTTATAAGGTGTTACTTTTCTTAGTAACACCTTTTTTTATATCTAAAATTAAAATAGTTTCTTAATACACTAATAATTAGTTAATTTTACCTTTTTAAAATTTCAAAAATGCCAAAAAATAATTCTATCAAGTCCATTTTAATTATAGGTTCTGGTCCGATTATTATCGGGCAAGCATGTGAGTTTGACTATTCGGGAACGCAGGCGATTCGCTCTATTCGTGAAGAAGGAATTGAAGTTATATTGATCAATTCCAATCCGGCAACCATTATGACCGACCCTCAAATGGCCGATCATATATATTTAAAACCACTGACCACAAAATCAATTGTTGAAATTTTAAAGAAACATGATATTGATGCCGTTTTACCAACAATGGGTGGACAGACTGCTTTGAATTTGTGTATTGAAGCAGATGACAAAGGTATTTGGGACGATTTTAATATTGAGATGATAGGTGTTGATATTGAAGCTATTAAGATTACAGAAGACAGAGAACAGTTTAGAAACCTGATGGATAAAATTGGCATACCTCAGGCACCTTCTCAAATTGCAAATTCGTTTTTAAGAGGTAAAGAAATTGCCCAGGAATTTGGATTTCCTTTGGTTATCAGACCCTCGTTTACCTTGGGTGGTTCCGGTGCATCTATTGTTTATAAAGAAGAAGATTTTGATGAATTATTGCAAAGAGGTTTAGAGGCTTCGCCAATTCACGAGGTTCTGATCGACAAAGCCTTGATGGGATGGAAAGAATACGAATTAGAACTTTTGCGCGACAAGAATGATAATGTTGTTATTATCTGTACCATCGAGAATATGGATCCTATGGGGATTCATACAGGAGATTCAATTACAGTGGCTCCTGCAATGACCCTGAGTGATACAGCTTATCAAAGAATGCGTGATATGGCTATTAAAATGATGCGTTCTATTGGTGATTTTGCAGGTGGGTGTAATGTACAATTTGCTATGAGCCCTGATGAAAAAGAAGACCTGATCGCTATTGAGATCAATCCACGTGTATCTCGTTCTTCTGCTCTGGCATCAAAAGCTACAGGTTATCCTATTGCGAAAATTGCCTCAAAATTAGCAATTGGTTATAATTTAGATGAATTAGAAAACCAGATCACAAAGAACACTTCAGCCTTATTTGAGCCTACTTTAGATTATGTTATCGTAAAGATTCCTCGTTGGAATTTCGATAAATTCGAAGGGTCTGAAAGAACTATTGGCTTACAGATGAAATCTGTTGGTGAAGTAATGGGAATAGGACGTTCTTTCCAGGAAGCATTGCATAAAGCCACTCAATCATTAGAGATCAAACGAAATGGTTTAGGAGCAGATGGAAAAGGCCATAAGAAATACGATACCGTTATTGACAAATTAACAAATGCCAGTTGGGACAGGGTTTTTGTGATTTATGATGCCATTAAAATTGGAGTACCGCTGAGTAGGATTCACAAGATCACCAAAATTGATATGTGGTTCCTGGAACAATATGAAGAATTAGTGAATTTAGAAAAAATTATTTCTTCGCATAACACCTTGGAATCTGTTTCCAGAGAACTCATGTTAGAAGCCAAACAAAAAGGTTTTGCAGACAGACAAATAGCACATATGTTAGGCTGCTTGGAAAGTGAGATCTTTAAAAAGCGACAGGAGATGAATATCAACAGGGTTTACAAATTAGTAGATACCTGTGCTGCAGAGTTTAAAGCTGAAACTCCTTACTACTACTCTACTTTTGAGAGTGATATGAATGTAAACGGAAGCTGCTATTCAGAAAACGAAAGTGTAGTAACCGATAAGAAAAAAGTTGTAGTCTTAGGTTCTGGTCCGAATCGAATCGGGCAGGGAATTGAGTTTGATTACTGTTGTGTTCACGGTGTTCTTGCTGCCAGGGAGTGTGGTTACGAAACTATTATGATCAACTGTAATCCGGAAACGGTTTCAACCGATTTTGACATCTCAGATAAATTATATTTCGAACCTGTTTTTTGGGAGCATATCTATGACATCATCCAACACGAAAAACCGGAAGGTGTTATCGTACAATTAGGAGGTCAAACCGCTTTAAAATTAGCTGAAAAATTAGAGAAATGGGGAGTAAAAATTATCGGAACCAGTTTCGAAGCCCTGGATCTTGCTGAAGACAGGGGGCGTTTCTCTACACTTCTTAAAGAATTAAATATTCCTTATCCTCAGTTTGATACTGCAACAACTGCTGATGAAGCTTTGGCTGTAGCCGAAGAATTGGATTTCCCGATTTTGGTAAGGCCCAGTTATGTACTTGGAGGACAAGGGATGAAAATTGTGATAAACAGAAGAGAGCTGGAAGAGCACGTAATTGATATTTTAAGAAAAATACCTAATAATGTGTTACTGCTCGATCATTATCTTGACGGAGCTATTGAAGCTGAAGCAGATGCAATTTGTGATGGGGAAAATGTTTATATCATTGGTATCATGGAGCATATTGAACCATGTGGGGTTCATTCTGGTGATTCAAATGCAACCCTACCCCCATTCAATTTAGGAGAATTTGTAATGCAGCAAATTGTTGACCACACCAAAAAAATTGCGTTAGCACTAGAAACAGTTGGCTTAATCAATATTCAGTTTGCAATTAAAGATGATATTGTTTACATAATCGAAGCCAATCCAAGAGCTTCCAGAACGGTTCCGTTTATTTCAAAAGCATATAATGAACCTTATGTAAATTATGCTACCAAAGTTATGCTAAGAGAGAACAAAGTAACCGACTTTGATTTTAAACCGAAATTAGAAGGCTATGCTATAAAACAACCGGTATTTTCATTCAATAAATTCCCCAATGTAAATAAGAATTTAGGCCCTGAAATGAAATCAACCGGTGAAAGCATCTTATTTATCGATAGTTTAAAAGACGATCAGTTTTACGAATTATACTCGAGAAGAAAAATGTACTTGAGCAAGTAATATATATGAGAAGTTAGAAGGCAGAAGTGAGAAATTGTGGAATCGTTGATTTGTGTAACTGTGTAAACGGTAATTATATTTTTCACGATTAAACGATTAAACGATTCCATAAAAAATAATGAAAACCTGTCAACATTAATCAGGGATATTCACACTACTCAAAAAAAATCACCCGCAAGTTTATAATAATTTGCGGGTGTTTTTTATAATTCGTAACTTTATTAGGCAAAAAATCTTCAATCATGTGTAGATTAGTCGCCTATCTCGGAACCCCGATTTTAACAGATGAAATAATCATCAAACCCAAAAATTCTTTAGTTCACCAAAGCTATGCCGCAGAAGAAACCGACTATCCGGTAAACGGAGATGGTTTCGGATTTGGCTGGTATTTTAATGAGATCCGCGAGGAACCGGGATTGTATAAATCAATTTTTCCGGCCTGGAATGATCAAAACCTGTTGTATAATGCTTCCTTTATTAAAACCAACTGTTTTTTTGCCCATGTTCGTGCTGCAACAGTCGGAGGTATTTCCATAGAAAATACACATCCCTTTAGATATGAAAAATTCTTAATGATGCACAATGGTGGTATTCATGAATTTGAAAGAATAAAGTTTGATCTTATTAAAATGCTGGACGAAGAGTCACTACTTTGGATTGAGGGGCAAAACGACACCCAATACATTATCGCTTTATTTATGACAAACTCGAGAAAATTAGGTTTTGATAATATGGAAGACCCTAAACAATTAGTTGCTTGTTTTAATAAAACCTATGATGATATTGAAAAATTAAAAAAGAAAAATGACGTAGAAGCTATTGCTCTATATAATATCGTCTTTACAGATGGAAAGAGATTGATTGCAACCAGGTATAGTACAGATCCTGAAAACGAACTGCGAACACTTTATTATATCGATAAAGTCTGTTGTCGATTATGTGAGCAAGGAAAATTAAGAGTATCAAAAGACAATCCTGATCGTAAAGCTGCATTAATAGCTTCAGAGATACTAACTGAGGAAAAAGATGACTGGAAAGAAATTCCTATCAATCACGCTATTTTTATTGACGAAAATTTAGATGTAACTCTCTACAAATTAGAATAGCTTTACTCACCGATACCGGATAAAAGATTCAAAATTAATAATTTAAATTTGACAAACTTTATCCTTTATCCTTTAAATTTTGAACTTAAAAAACAACCACTACCTGCATTCCCCATATTGATTTCCCAGTAGTAATGTCAAAATCTACCGGTGCAAAAGTTGAGTAAGTTTGTACATTATTTTTTGTTTTATACCCTATTATACCATCCAAAATTTCATTAAACGGATCCATTAAAAAGAGAGATGTCCCTCCAAGAAACCTCGAACCAAGAACCTTCCTTTCATTTCTGATGATATTTCCTTTCCATCTAAAAAATTGCTCTCCTATTATCGAACCAACAACCGGTGTTATAACCAGATCTTGCCAGGAAGGAATTTCGGCGAAAGCTTCAACACCATATTCCCAAAACAATGTTGACATAAATACTGAGTAACCAAAAGATTCCCATTTTTTAAAACCACTACCCCTTGCGCTCATATAATACACAGCACCCGCCCATGGGTGTGTAACCCAGTTTAAGAACCAATCATCTCCATCCATAACAGGGCCTGCCTTGACATTTTCTTTCCATTTGTTAAAAAAACCTTCTTCTTTAATCTCATCCTTATCCCAATTGGTAAAACTCTCGGGTAAGACCCAAAGCAACCCAAACGCTGAAACAGATGCACCAACATATAAACCTGTACTGTACATTAATCTTTTGGGGTCTCTTACAGGGTCATAAGTAAGATATTTAAAAGTATAATCTTTTGTGAATTCTGTAGGTTGAATTAATAGTAAACCGGAGTCATCAAATTCAATAGTGGGTGTTTCTAAAAAATCATTATCAATAGGGAATGATTTAACATCTAAATAGTCGTTTGAATTTATAAATATTGAATCTTTTTGTGCATAAAGATCAATACTAAACAATCCAACAAAAATAAAAGCTAAATAAAAATTGAGGGCAAACTTCTTATTCATAGCCAACAAATATAAAGTTTTCTTTTCAGTCTTTAAAATCACTAAATGATCAAGATTAAATTTAGAAAATAATTAAAAAGTTAGAATAATTATATACAAATATAAATAATGATATCTTTATATTTGTTATCTCAACTCAAATAAAATAAAATATGAACTATATTCTGTTTGACGGCAGTTCTCGTGCCGGATTACTACCTCTTACATATACAAAACCTGTTGCTGATATCAGAATTGGTATATTGACCATAAGAGAAAAATGGGAAAAAATTCTTCAGACAACTACTACAACCATCACCGAGGATTATTTATCGGAGAAATTTCCAATGGTTGAATTAGAAGAAAATATTATGATCAATGCTTCATTTTTACCGAATGATATTTTAGTGAAAATGATTAAAGGCCTAAAGCAAAACCAAGCAATTTTTAAAGATGGTGAGATCATGGCTTTTTTCACAAAAGACAACCAGGAAGAAGTAGATTTTGACACATATGAAATTCTGGAATTCAATAAAGATATCATTCAACTAAAAAATACCTGGGATATTTTTTCATTTAACGGTGAAGCTATCGAAGAAGACTTTAAATTGATAACTGAAGGAAGAAAATCGGCGCCAATTCCCGATACAGTTCACTGTATAAACAAAGGCCAGATATTTCTTGAAGAGGGTGTTGAAATTGAAATAGGAGTTTTAAATGCTACTAAAGGGCCTATCTATATTGATAAATATGCACAGGTAATGGAAGGTAGTATGATTAGAGGTCCTTTTGCTATGGGAATCCATTCCGTAGTTAAAATGGGTAGTAAAATCTATGGGCCAACTACTCTCGGACCCAAAAGCAAGATCGGTGGTGAAGCCAATAATGTAGTTTTATCGGGTTATTGCAGTAAAGGCCACGAAGGGTACCTGGGAAATTCTGTCATTGGCGAATGGTGTAATCTGGGTGCCGATACAAATAATTCTAACTTAAAAAATACCTATGCTGAAGTAAAATCATGGGATTATGAAGAAGAACGATTTGTAAAAACCGGTTTACAATTTTGCGGATTAATTATGGGTGATCACTCAAAAAGCGGTATCAACACCATGTTTAACACCGGAACTGTTGTTGGGGTAAGCAGCAATATTTATGGAAGTGGTTTTGTTCGTAATTTCGTTCCCTCATTTTCCTGGGGTGGAGCTTCGGGTTTAAAAACATACAATCTAAATAAAGCCAAAGAAACAGCCGATCTGGTTATAAACCGTAAAAATGAAGAATTTACAGAACAGGATCAAAAAATATTAGAACACGTTTTTGAAATTACAAAACAATATAGAAAAGATTGAATTCCTCATTTGATTTTCGTAAGCTGAGAACTAATTCATCAGATGGCTGTAACCATAATGAAAATAGCCATCAGATGAATAAATCAAAACACCTAACATATTGATATTGTGTTCTTAAGACCCTTGTTTAAAATCGCTAAACAATATTAAAAAGATTAAAATGTTTAATTGATTATATAAATCCTAAAAAGGCTGTCAAAATTAATTGACAGCCTTTTTAAATTTAGACTAGACATTTTTTCTATTCCTTAGACTAACTATTATTAGGTAGATATTTTTTAGTATCAAAGTCAAAAGCTTCATCTTCTTCTTCACTTAATAACTCATATTCTTCCATCAATTTATCCATTTCGTATGTATCAAAATTTTCTGGTAAATAATCTTTAGTATCAAATTCAAATGGTGCATCCTCTTCTTCGGTCAATAATTCATACTCCTCCATTACCTTGGTCATTTCATCTGTATCATCACTTACCGGTAAATAATCTTCTTTTGTTACAAATTCTAAAAAGTCCTCATCTTCTTCTTCAAAGAAAGCTCCATATACACCGGTATAAGCTTTAAAAACTACAGCTATAAATGGATTGAACCCTTGAGGAAGGTAATCTTTTACATCAAAGTCAAAAGGCTCATCTTCTTCCTCTTCTTCAATTTCAACAATTGAATTCAATACTGTATAAAAATTTTCTATCGTATTTACTTTTTTAAATACATTACTAAAATCTATGGATCTGTTTTCAATAAACTGTGCTGAGATTGTTAAGCTAACAAACAAAAAGCATAATGTGGTTAATTTTTTCATGATTAGTTTTATTTTAAAATTATATTTTTTGAGTTTCCTAGTACTATGTTTTACATACTACTATCTATAAGACTATCCATTATTCAAATTGTTACAGTATTTAATAAATATTTAACAAAAAAAGAGATTATCTTTTCGATAATCTCTTCTATATATTTTAGTATTAAGATTTTAGTATTTACTTATTTCACCAGAACCACTTACTTTAATATCTTCAATTTTAGGATTTCCTTTGTATTCAATATCACCGGAACCCGACACTCTTGCATATAACTCTTCAGTAACAGTAACAGTCATATCACCCGAACCTGCAATTTTTAATTCGGCATTACGGGATTCTAATTTGCCAGCATCTATATCACCTGAACCTGAAATTCCTGCTTTAAACACTTTTGTTTTACCCGACAACCCAATATCACCTGAACCGGAGATAGCTGTCTTTAAGTTATTGACATCAAGATTTAGTTGAATATCTCCGGAACCGGAAACAGCAACATTAAAATCATCAGATTTAATTAGATCTTTTGAGTTTATATCACCAGAACCTGACAAACCTACCGCATTGATATCGTTAAAATAAACCGTTAAATGTACTCCTTTATTTGTGTTAATACTTGTACCGGATTTCCATTTTATCTTTAACTTTCCATCTTTAACTTCTGTAATTAAATAAGGTAGGAGATTCTCTTCAATCTTGATATCGATCTTACCTTCATTTCCTTTTACTAAGTCAACATCAAAAGAACCGGAAACTCCAATCTTTTCAAAATTATCAACATTTCTGGTTTTGGTAATTACTTTTCCATTCCCCTTTATTCTTCCATAATTTTGAGCAGTACAACTTGCAATAAATAAAAGCGTTATTAATATTCCTGTAACTGATCTAAGTGTTTTTGTTTTCATTGATTTTAATCTTTAAGAAATTTTAATTATTGTATAGTTTTACAGCTCCATATTCGGTATCGATATTTATAGAAGCTCCTGAATTTTGTTTTTTAACAAATCCTTCATAATATTTTGAAGATGATTTTACAATCTTTTTTAAATTAGTAACATTTACCAGATCATTTGAGAATCCACCATAACTAAGTTGAATAACATAATCAAAGGAAGCATCCGGGTCAATTCCCATTTTTATTCCGGTATAATCCGAATCAATACTAACTCTTTCAAATACAGGCTTTAACTCTTCAACTCTAATACTTCCATAATCAGCTTCTATCATCAGTTTTTTAAATATTGTCCCAAATCGCATTGTCAAATAATCCCCATTTCCTGATACGGAATTTCCATTGTCTACTGCTAATTTTCCATAATCGCAATTGAAAGCAAGATTTTCTATATTTTCAAATCCACTTGAAGTATAATCAGCATTCAAATCAATATTCTTTGCTTTTTCCACAGTAAATCCTGAATAATCTGCATTAATGGATCCTCCATTCATAAACTCAATAACCGAATTATTGGTATAATCAATATTGATCTCATTATTTTTATGGAACAGACTTCCTATCATTATTTTACCATAATCACAATTAATCTCAGCTTTCCCTTTTAGCTCATTTAAAGAGATGCTACCATAATCGTTATACAAACTTGCTTTGTTTGTTACCGGCATATTCACTTTATAGTCTATCTGGAAATTTACATTCGAACTACTCCAGTTAAACCATCCTGAAGATGATTTTTCAATAATTGTTTTGGCAGAAACATGACTTTTACTTCCATCAAAATCAACCGTAATATCATCTAATTTTGACAGTACTTTATCTTCACTATTTCCGTTTACGGTAATTTTAACTTCGATAACTACCCTGTTTTGATTCCAGGTAATAACATCCACATTACCATATTTATTATTAATGCTCACCAATGCATCTGCATTAACATTATACTCTTTCTTAAGCGTTTTACTTTTTTCGTATTGAAATTTTCCTAGATTAGGATTTGCAATTCCAATTATCGGAATCATCATTAGTACGAGTAATATTTTATTCATAGTTTTCATATTATTTTTGCTTTTGGCTTTATGCTGTATGCAATAAGCTCTTATTAATATTTACTAATAATTTATTTTACTTTATAAATTTATTTTCTTGATTCTTGGCCATAACATCCTGATTCTTTACTTATTAATCATGATTTTAAACTTTATTCTCAACATTATTAGATATTTTAACCAACTCCATATCTTCCAGTTGTTGCATTAGATTTTGCAAAACTTCTATTCGCTGTTGAAAATTAGAGATCATAGCGTAGATCACTCTTTTATCTTCGTTACTTTCTTTTAGTTCAAACTTTAGTTCTTTATAGTTTACTTCTAAAACTTCTAGTTGCTTGAAAGCATCATCAATGATCTTTTCGTTTTGTGGTGACTTTATTTTATTGATATTTTTTATCTCCTGCTGAATAGTTGCTGTAAAAAAATCCTGAGTTTCTTCCATTTTAGGCGAAACATCTGCCAATTCCAAACCTTTATGTGAAGAAGCATTACCCATCCAAACTCCTAAGATTAAAATTACTGAGGCTGCTATCGAAAGCCAGATCCAGTTTCTCCTCTTAGGCTCTTTTTTATCAGCTCCCTTTAATTTTGCTTCGAATCTTTCAAAGTGGCCGATATTTGGTTCAGCAAAATCAAATTCGTTCCTTTTGTCTTTAAAAATATTTTCAAAATTATCTTTCATAATCTTTTTTTTTCGTCAGGTACAATTGATTATCTATTTCCTCCGGCTTCAGTTGGTGGTAATATTCTAACACACCCCTGCCTATCGGCTATCCCTCTCAAGAGAAGAGATAATTAAATTAATTTACAACTGTATTCTCTGATAATAATTCTCTCAATTTACTTTTTGCCCTGGAAATCATCGTTCTGCAATTAGCATCAGATATTTTCATAATTTGCGCTACCTCCTCATTATCATAACCTTCAATCAAACTGAGGCTTAAAGCAACCCGATAACTTTCCTTTAATTGTTGCATGGTCTGTACAATTTCTTTCGCTTTTAATTCGGAGTAATCATGGTTTCTATTATCTTCGTCACTAATTACTTCCATTTTATATTCTACATCTTCAAAACTCGTTTCATCTATCCGGTTAATCCTCTTTAACTGGGTCAAACTTCTGTTAATGACTATCCTCTTTAACCATGCCCCGAATGTAACTTCTCCTTTAAAAGTGTCCAGCTTGGTAAAAGCACTCAAAAAGGCTTCCTGCATTACATCTTCGGCTTCATAACTATCGTTTAGAATTCTGTATGCTGTATTATACATAGCTTTATAGTACATTTTATACAATTCAAACTGCGCGTTTTGATCTCCTTTATTACACCCTGTTAATAAGGGCTTTATATGTTGATTGATATCTTCCAATTTTCGTGTTCTGTTAAAAAGACAATAAACTTATTGATTTGTTACAATTTTAATTCTTAAAGATAATATTTTATGTCAATACTAAAATTTTAGATTTAAAATAACTCTGTATTTACCTCGTTAATATTCTCTAAAAAATCGTAAATTTGCAGCCAATTTTTCAGCATAGAAGAACCTTATTTTTCAAAGGCCTTTTTATTGGCATAGGAATTGAATATATAAAGTAAATGAAAAATGTAATAACATTGTAATTAACTTATTATAAGTGCTTTATTTCAATAAGCACCATTACTAAAATTAATTTAACAATGTTTAAATGTCAAAATGACTTAATTAAGAATATGAGTAATCCAAAATTTTTGAATATTGACAATATGTCACTTCAGCATTTGATCGATGAGGAATCTGAATTAATTCCTTTAATGAGTCCAGAAGATGAGGAACAAATGAACAATGAAGAGATTCCTGAAGTGCTTCCAATTTTACCTTTGCGAAATACGGTACTTTTCCCCGGGGTGGTTGTACCAATTACTGCAGGAAGAGATCAATCGATTAAATTAGTAAAAGACGCCAATAAAGGTAATAAGACCATTGGGGTAGTTGCACAAAAAAATGAAGCTACCGAAAATCCAACATTAAATGATATTTACAAAGTAGGTACTGTTGCCCGCATCTTAAAGATGTTAAAAATGCCTGATGGCAATACAATGGTGATCTTACAGGGTAAAAAACGTTTTGAAATTGGAAATATCGTTCAGGAAGACCCGTATTTAATGGCTTCTGTAAAAGAATTTTCTGATAAAGTCCCAAAAAAAAACGATAAAGAATTTAAAGCTATCATTGATTCTATAAAAGATGTTTCGCTTAAAATCATTAAAGAAAACCCAAATATTCCTTCTGAAGCTTCTTTTGCAATCAAAAACATACAAAGCGATACTTTTTTAGTGAATTTTGTATCATCTAATCTAAATTTAGATACTGCTTCAAAGCAGGAAATCCTAAATATAAGCAACCTTAAAAAACGTGCTTTAGCAACTTTAAAAAAGATGAATCAGGAATTGCAGCGCCTCGAGTTAAGCAATGATATTCAGTCTAAGGTTCGAGAAGATATGGATCAGCAACAGCGCGAATATTTTTTACATCAGCAAATGAGGACCATTCAGGAAGAATTGGGAGGTGTCTCTTATGATGAGGAGTTAGAAGAAATGCGTTTGCAGGCAAAGACAAAAAAATGGAATAAGGAAATTGCCGAAGTTTTTGAAAAAGAATTAGGCAGGTTACAAAGAATGAATCCTCAGGTTGCAGAATATTCTGTGCAACGTAACTATTTGGATCTGCTTTTAGAATTACCATGGAATGAGTACACTAAGGATAAATTTGATCTAAAACGTGCTCAAAAAATATTAGATCGCGATCACTTTGGCCTGGATAAAGTTAAAGAAAGAATAATCGAGCACCTTGCAGTTTTGAAATTGAAAGGTGATATGAAATCGCCAATTATATGTTTGTACGGGCCTCCCGGGGTTGGTAAGACCTCTTTAGGAAAATCGGTGGCTGAATCACTTGGACGTGAATATGTTAGAATGTCGCTTGGAGGATTAAGGGATGAAGCCGAAATCAGGGGACATCGTAAAACCTATATAGGTGCTTTACCCGGAAGAATTATCCAAAGTATTAAAAAAGCTAAGAGTTCGAACCCTGTTTTTGTATTGGATGAAATTGATAAGTTAGGTTCAAGTCATAGCGGAGATCCTTCTTCAGCAATGCTTGAAGTACTTGATCCTGAGCAGAATTCAGAATTTTACGATAACTATTTAGAGGTTGGATACGATCTTTCTAAAGTAATGTTTATCGCTACTGCGAATAGTTTATCAACCATACCTTGGGCTTTACGAGATAGAATGGAGATCATTGATGTTACCGGATACACTGTAGAAGAAAAGTTTGAGATTGCGAAACGCCACTTGCTTCCTAAACAATTAAAAGAGCACGGACTTACATCAAATGACCTTAAAATTGGCAAAAAACAATTAGAAAAGATCATTACAGGGTACACAAGAGAATCCGGAGTAAGAGGTTTGGAGAAAAAGATCGCAAAAGTTGTTCGCTATGCTGCCAAATCCATTGCCATGGAAGAAGAATACGATGTGAAATTAACTGATAAAGACATCGAAAAAATTCTTGGTCCTTCACATTTAGAACGCGATAAATACGAAAACAATGAAATTGCAGGTGTAGTTACAGGATTGGCATGGACAAGTGTTGGTGGCGACATTTTATTTATCGAATCCATCCTTTCAAAAGGTAAAGGAGGTATGTCTATTACCGGAAACCTGGGTAAAGTAATGAAAGAATCAGCAACCATTGCATTGGAATATATCAAGGCAAATACTGAAGAATTTGGTATTAAGCCCGAAGTTCTAGGTAACCACAATATCCATATTCACGT
>JBDLIB010000039.1:0-20673 GCA_039715085.1 Bacteroidota bacterium
CACCTAAGCTCTATTCAATTAGGAACTGATATCTTCTTCTCACTTTTCTTAAAAGAGTACGTAAAATATAACAATGCTATCAATAACCTGCAGGAAGATCCATATAATTATACCCGATTAGGACTTTTTGCAGGACACGAGTTATTTATCAATAGAATATCTTTTATCACCCAAATAGGATTTTACATTTACGATCCGGTAAACTATGAAAAAGTGGTTTACGAAAGAGCGGGATTAAAATATTATTTTGGAGATAAATTGTTTGGATCCTTATCTGTAAAGGCACATGCGGCAAGGGCAGAATCAATTGAGTTTGGCATAGGGGTAAGATTATAAAATAATTATGATTAGATTTATACGAGTGAAAAAGTTAAATTATATATTTATTCTTCTAATAATATTTTCAATATCCTCTTGTGATAATGAAGATACTATGAATTGTTTTCAAGCTACAGGAACAACAATAAAAAAAGAAGTAAACACCGCTCCTTTTTCTAAGATTCTTGTAAATGAAGAAATTATTTTGATCTTAAAACAAGGAGATAAACAAAGTATCGTTATAGAAACAGGTGAAAATCTGTTAAACAATATAGAAGTTGATGTTGTTGATGAACAATTGATCCTAAACAATATCAATAGTTGTAATTTTGTTAGGGAATACGAATTGACAAAAATATATGTCACAACTCCAAATTTAACAGAACTAAGATGCAGTACTAATCGTTATATCCAATCTGATGGTGTGTTAACTTTCCCTGATCTGACCATACTTTCAGAAGATTGGAAAAATGATGATTTCTTAAACACAGGTGATATTACTTTAAATTTAGATTCAGAAAAAGTTACGGTAGTAGCCAATGGTATTTCCATATTTAAAATTCAAGGAAGATCAAAAAAATTGAATATAGTTTTTGCTGCAAATGATTGCCGCTTTGAAGGGGAGAATTTTAAAGTTGATGAAATCCAGGTCTCACATAAAAGTTCAAACGATATAATTGTCTACCCGATCGGGTCTTTAAAAGGAAATATTTACAGCGTTGGAGATGTAATTGCAAAAAAACACCCTGAAATAGTTGAAGTTAAAGAGCATTATAAGGGAAAACTTATCTTCGACTAAACTACTCTGTCTTTTCTGAATTAAGGATAACACAGTTGCATTTTATTGCTTTTACAGGCAGTGTTATTGGCTTCGACAATATTCCTTTTGATTGCAATATCCTGTTAAATACCACATTTTTCTGTTTGATTATATCATCATTCTCATCATATGCCGTAACCCTTACAGTCACTTCGTTATAATTACTGTTTCCACTATTTGAAATAGTTAATTCGGTTACGGAAGTCAATACTAAATTTTCTATATCAGAGCATTCAGCTTTTAGCCTTATTGTTTTTGGTTTATTTAAAATTGCCTCAAGATTATATCCATTTTCAGCCAGCCAATAGTATCCAACTGCAAGTAATAATCCTATTATAATTATGTTTGATATAAATTTTCTCATTTAAAAAATATTATTGTTGTTAAAAGGTCTTAACTATACCTTTTACCCTTTTAAGTCCAGATCACTTAAAAGTTGTTTATCTATTACAATTATTTCTTTTCCATTCAGGTTTATTATACCTTCTTTCTCAAATTCTTTTAAAAACTTAACCGTACTTTCAACCGTAATTGAAGCAAAATCAGCAATATCCTGACGGGTTAAATATTGAAAAACATTATCATCTTTAAATTTTTCGGATGTTAAGTACAATAAAGCTGAAGCAAGTTTTCCTCTCATCTGCTTATAAGAAAGATTCTTTATTATATCTAAATACCTGCTTTCGTTTTGGCTATTACGGGAAGTAATCTGTATTGTAAAATCGGGATTCCTCATAATAACTTTTTTAAGTGCTTCTTTTTCTATCATACATAAAGTTGAATCTGTAAGTGAAATTGCAGAATATTGATAGATATTCTTATTAAAAACTGATGAAAAGGCCATATAATCACCTTGTCTTGCCAAATTGATATTGATCTGTTTTTCTTTTCCAATTTGCAGGAAGACTTTTACTAATCCTTTGTTTACAAACAACACATGTTGGGCAAATGCACCCTGTTTAAAAATAGTTTCTCCTTTAAAATAAGTTAACTGTGTTTTCTTTTCATTTAAGAATGCCACATCTTCAGGTGGCAGATTTTGAAAACAACCCGATATAAGTTCAATATTTTTATCTTGTCTCAGATCCATTTTAATCTAAAAAAATTCGCTACAAAAATACTACCAATTTATTTAAAAAAACTTTTTACAAAACACAATTATTGGTTTATCATGTTAGACACATATCTTGCCGGAAATAATAATTATTATTTGATAAGAAATCCCTTACAATATTTCAATTTATTCCATAAAATACTCCAACTGCTCTTTTTTGTAAGAAGAAGCATATAAAAATAAATTTGCAAGCTCAAAATTAAAACAATGAATCGAATTGCAATACCTATAGAAAAAGGCAAACTTAGTGAGCTTTTTGGAAAATCCAGCCACTATGAAATATTTGAGATAGATGAATGGTTAATTAGAAAAAATTACATTGAAGCTCCATCTTTAAAAGATATTACAGAATTGCCAGAATGGTTTGCAAAAGAGGGAATAACTGATGTGATTACATTTAAAATAGCTAAACAAATAATAAACTTATTCGCAAAACACAAAGTGAATTTATTTATAGGAATTAAAACAAACACATCGCAAGAAATTATTAAAGATTATATAAATGGTAGATTATTTTCAGATGATTCTATTATTTCAGAAATAACAAAAGAATAAATAAGTAAAGTTACGAATGCAGATGAAAAATTCACAAAAAAGAAAATAACAAACAGAAAAAATTACATCGAAAATTTATTTAAAAATTAAAAAAAATGAAAGAAAAATTACAGTATTTCCCCATTACATCCTACGCGATCATTATGGGGCTCTCAGGCCTGACCATTGTATTTGGTAAATTTTATCATATGCAATGGATGCCCAGGATATTTTATGACACCCTCCTGTTCTTTACATTTGGCTTGTTCTTAGCAATATCCGTTTTATACGGATTAAAAGCAATAAGACATTTTGAAGAAGTAAAAGCGGATTTCAAACATAGGATAAGAATAAATTTCTTTTCTGCAATTTCAATATCATTAATATTGTTATCAATAGCATTTATGACCTACTGGCCATTTCTTTCTATGGTACTTTGGTGGACAGGCACCTTACTTCATACTGTGTTAATGTTTTATACTATTAGTTTCTGGATTCAGCATAACTTTGAAATCCATTTTATGAATCCGGCATGGTTTATTCCTGTTGTAGGAAATATGCTGGTACCTGTTGCCGGAGTAGAATACATGCCAAAAGCATTTTCATTTTTTTTCTTTGCTGTTGGTTTCTTCTTTTGGGTCATACTTTTTGTAATATTTCTAAACCGGGCAATATTCCATCATCAATTACCTCAAAAATTTATTCCTACATTATTTATTTTAATAGCGCCTCCGGCTATTGGTTTCATTGCCTATATCCGACTTGCTCAAAGCTGGGATAATTTTGCAATATTCATGCTTTTTATTGCTTACTTTTTTGTTGTTCTATTATTATTTCTTTACCGGAGTTTTAAAAAATTGGAGTTTTTTATTTCCTGGTGGGCATTTACATTCCCCTTAATGGCTATTACAATTGCATCGGTAGTTGCGTTTCAGATAACACATCAGACGATATTTAAATACGCTGCTTTTGCATTAATTACAATTGCAATAATTACTGTAGGATATGTTTCCTGGAAAACAATAGAAAAAATAAAGCAAGGTAAAATTTGTATCAAAGAAGATTAATAAAATAAATTAGAATAGTAAAATTAAAAACAAAATGAAAATCAAAACAATAACAATAGTATCACTAATATTCGGATTCATTGCCGGAATTATTTTTACAGGAATTACAATTAGTATCTCATCTGGAGAAATGATGGTTAAAGAATTTAAAAGTCCTTACGAATTTGAAAAAACAGTTAGCGTAATACAAAAAAGGATAAACGGGAAAGATGGATGGCATGTTACCGAAATAATTGACCAGAATAAAGAAGTTACAGAAAATGGCGGGTTTCCGATAGGTAATTTTAAAATTATTAAATATTGCCATGGAGAATATTCTGCACGCATGCTAAAAGACGATGACAGAAAGAAAATCGGGAATATGATGCCAAAATCATTTGCTGTTTACGAAAAATCAGACGGACAAGTATTTGTATCTACAATGAACGGTGGTATTATGGGTAAACTTTTTGGTGGAGAAATAGAAAAGATTATTGAAGAAGTCTCACTTGAAGTTGAAGATATGATGCGCTTTATCAACTTAAAATACACCTTATTTTAATTTATTATCAGGGCTTCACTTTGAGTGAAACCCTGAATAAAAAAAATGAAACTCACGGGGTGACTGGCTGTCATCCCCGTGAGTAATTTATTTTTACTCCACCGTAACAGACTTAGCCAAATTTCTTGGCTGGTCTACATTACAATCTCGCATTACGGCAATATGATAAGAGAGCAATTGCAGAGGAATTGTAGTTAACAACGGTGTTAAAGCTTCTTCGGTATCCGGAATTTCAATAACATGATCAGCAATTTCACGAACAGCTGTATCTCCTTCTGTAACAACGGCAATAATTTTCCCTTTTCTTGATTTTATTTCCTGAATATTACTAACTACTTTTTCGTAATGACCTTTATTTGTGGCAATAACAATAACCGGCATTCTATCGTCAATTAGGGCGATAGGTCCGTGTTTCATTTCGGCAGCCGGGTAACCTTCGGCATGGATATAAGAAATCTCTTTTAATTTTAAAGCTCCTTCTAAAGCTACCGGAAAATTATATCCTCTTCCTAAATATAAACAATTGGATGAAAGCAGGTATTTTTTTGCAATTTCTTTTACATGTTCATCGCTTTTTAATACTTTTTCAATCTTTTTCGGAATTAATTCTAATTCTTGTAAATGTAAACGATAATCAGCACTTGTTATAGTTCCTTTAGCTCTTGCCAATCGTAATGCAATTAGTGTCAATACGGTAATCTGAGTTGTAAATGCTTTTGTAGAAGCTACACCTATTTCTGGCCCGGCATGAGTATATACACCCGAATTGTTTTCTCTGGCAATTGAAGATCCCACCACATTACAAACCCCAAAGACAAATGCTCCTTTTGATTTTGCTAACTTAATCGCTGCAAGTGTATCTGCAGTTTCACCCGATTGAGAAATTGCAATTACCACATCTTTTTCGGTAATAATCGGATTTCTATATCTAAATTCAGATGCGTATTCAACCTCTACAGGGATTCTAGAAAAATCTTCAAAAATATATTCTGCCACCAAACCTGCATGCCATGAAGTACCACAGGCTACTATAATTATTCTTTCAGCGTTCAGGAATCTCTTCATGTTATTTTCAAGTCCTGATATTTTAATTATTCCTTCTTCCGTTAAAAGTCTTCCTCTTAAAGTATCAGTAATTGCTTGTGGTTGCTCGTGAATTTCTTTTAACATAAAATGTTCATAACCACCTTTTTCAATTTGTTCCAGATTTAATTGTAACTCCTGAATATAAGGATCTATAAAAGTATTATCTTTTATCTTTACAACTTTTACTGATCTACCCCGCTTGATAATAGCCATTTCTTCATCTTCAAGGTAAATTGCATCTTTAGTAAATTCAATAAATGGAGAGGCATCTGATGCAATAAAAAATTCTTCAAAATTTTTACCTACACCAATTGCAATTGGACTTCCAAGTTTAGCCACTATCATTTCATCTGGTTTCTCTTTGTCGAAAACAGCAATTGCATAAGCGCCCACAACCTGATTTAAAGCAATCCGTACAGCCTTGCCTAATTTTACATTTTCGGTTATCTTAATTTCTTCTATCAAATTTACCAAAACCTCGGTATCTGTATCACTTTGAAAAGAATAACCACGCGAGATCAACTCTTCTTTTAGGGCACTGTAGTTTTCAATAATTCCGTTATGAACAATAGATAAGTTTCCTGAATGTGATAGGTGGGGATGCGAATTTATATCATTTGGAACACCGTGGGTAGCCCATCTTGTATGTCCAATCCCTATAAATCCGTTATCTGAAATCTCTTTTCCTACTTTTTCTTCCAGCGAAGATACTTTTCCTTTTGTTTTAGCAAGATTGATCTTAGAGCCATCAAAAAGCATAACTCCGGCACTATCATAGCCTCTGTATTCTAATCGTTTAAGCCCATTTATAATTATCGGATAAGCTTCGCGATAACCAATATAGCCGGTTATTCCACACATTTTATTTGAGTTTTTAGTTTGTTATTATTATTAAACAACAAACCCTGACTATTATTGCACGGTTGAGAATTCCGCTAATCTTCAGGGTTTATTTCGTGATGTAAGTTATGAAATTATTTCGAATATTTAATCTCTAACCTTATTCTCTTATCATTTTCCTTTGGAAAATTTCCGTGAAGAACAACTCCTCTGGGAACCCAACTATAATCACCTACAATAGTATCTAAAGGGTTAGTACTATTGAAATCGGTAGGATGATAAGATCTAAGAGCCAAAACCGCAGATTCAGATTGTAACGGATCATAATTCTTTAAAAGATCAGAAATATACTTTGTAATTCTAAATTTATATCTATAAGGAACATATTCTGACGGTATACCCTCCTCTTTGTACTCTAAAGTTCCGCCAAAAATTTCAGGGCCTTTAAAAGTTAAATCTTCCACCGCAGAATTTGTTTTGTATTTGTACAAATAAAGTCGTTTTGGCACATCATCCGATTCAGATGCATCTCTGTCAACATAAACAGTTAGGTTAGCCTCATTTATTAACCAATTATTATTTATTATTTCCTGTATACTTTCATCCGAAAACAATTTAATTACAGCTTCGGAACCTGCTGCTCCCTGAACATATAATTTATCTTCACCATTAATAATATCAGGATTTATTAATTTATTTTCTACCTCACTACCACCGTAATCTCTTTCAATCTTATTTGATTTTACACCACTTAAAGAGAAAGACATTTCATGTTTTACATTTATGGTAATTCCCTCTTCACCCTTAACTCCATTAAAGTTTAGATCTTCTTCATCACCTTCATCTTTTTCTTCTTCATTGGTATAGTAAATGGTCATTTTACCGCCATTCACATTTGCATTAACCAAACTTCCATGATTACCAATTGCTTCAATATATAACCCTTTAAAATAATTAATAAAATTATCATTACTATCAAAGACGTAAGAGCCGCTTTGGTCAACAAACTTTGTCCTTATATAATCTTCATTCAAAATAAATTTCATAGATGGCACAGCAAGTGAATCTCCATTAAAAACTTTTACATTTTTTACGGTATCTCTGTCGTAAATAAATGATCCATCATCAGGGTCTTTCCCAATAATTACACTCTCTCTTTCAACATACAAAACCGTATCATTTCTGTTTGGTTTAAAATTTCCAAGATATATTTGATTTGATTTTGAATAATCTCTATCGGAATAGTATTTTTTGTTTTGAGTAGGGTCTTCAGGATCTAAAGTGTTTAGGAAGGTTTCTAATTCTGATATCTTAATTTGAAATTCTATATCAGTGTTCCCATAAATTGAATCGAGTTTTAGATTTGTAAAAGCAATATCATTACCGCTATTATCTTTAATAGTATCTCTAAAATCTTCATAAAAATAAGGAATATCTAAAACTACTTTGTCAATAGTAGGATTCTGACCAAAATCAATTCCGGTATATGGTATCCTCAATTGGGAGATCAAAGTACTATTTATATAACCAAAATCATCATTGTGATAGACTCCCATTAAATATCCCGGTTTAAATTCACCGTTATTATCTACTCTTGAAGAATCAATATCTATATTGTATGCTACAACATCAACCGTTTCGCCTCCAACATCAAAAGCACCATTATCAACCAGGTCTACACCTATATCTTCGATATCTTTTTCACATGCAACTATTCCAAAAATTAACAATAGTACAACTCCAACATTTTTAAAAATGTTCATATTTTTCTTAATCATAAAACTATCTTGAATTATTTATCTATTGTAAAACTTTATTTGAATAGAAATCTGTGTAAGCTTCTACAATATCTTCAGCCGGTTGATATTCTAAAACAGGTAAATCAAATTTATTCAGATACTCTAATAGCTCATCAGGTAAAGACTCGCTACCTTTCACAATAGCATCAGAATTTTCAATGGCTACTTTAAGCATACCGGTTTTATCAGCTGATTTCTTTAATGAATCTAATTTTTCATCCGGAATTTTATCAAATAAGATCTTTTCTGTCAATTTATCTTTATCCATCTCATCATCAAATTGATTTTCAAAAATTGATGTTACAATTTTACTTTCGCTGAATAAAGGATCATTTTTATAGTATTCTTTAAGGTATAATGGCACTAATGAAGCCATCCACCCGGTAACATGAATGATATCCGGTGCCCATTTAAGCTTTTTCACCGTTTCAACTACTCCTTTTGCAAAGAAGATCGCTCTTTCGTCATTATCTTCAAAAAGCTTTCCTTCCCCATCAGTATAAACAGCTTTACGCTTAAAATACTCATCATTATCGATAAAATACACCTGCATTCTCTCTTTAGGAATTGATGCAACTTTAATAATCAAAGGCATATCCAGGTCATTGATTATTAAATTCATACCTGATAAACGTATCACTTCATGCAGCTGATGTCTTCTTTCATTGATCACTCCAAAACGAGGCATAAACATTCTTATTTGCACACCTTGATTGTGCATTGCCCTTGGTACATCAAATGCTGTTTTGGATACTTCTGTTTCTGGTAAGTAAGGAATCAACTCAGAAGAAATATATAATATTCTCTTATCTTTCATTAACCTAATGTTTTTTTGGATTGTGCAAAATTACAAAAATATATGTAATTTTATGTTGTTTTTAATAAGTTTGAGGCCTAATTAACAATAATTAACTACGATTATGAAAGTATTCAACACTATTAATTCTTTACAATCCTTTTTATCAAAAATCGATAAAAATATAAAAATTGGCTTCGTTCCTACGATGGGTGCCCTTCATAATGGCCATCTATCCCTTTTATCCAAAGCATCGTCAGAAAATGAAATTACCGTTGTCAGCATATTTGTAAACCCTACTCAGTTTGATAAGAAAGAAGACCTGGATAAATATCCCCAAACCTTACAAGAGGATCTGAAAATGTTAGAATTAGAAAAATGTGATGTTGTTTTTGTCCCTTCCGTAAAAGAGATGTACCAAAGCGAATTGAAACCACAAAATTTTGAGTTTGGAGGTTTGGAGAATGTAATGGAAGGCGCCTTTAGAAAAGGTCATTTTGACGGAGTTGGAACCATCGTTAAAAAATTACTCGAAATTGTTAATCCGACGAATGCCTATTTTGGTGAAAAAGATTTTCAACAATTACAGATCATTAAAAAAATGGTGGAAATTGAGAATATGAAGGTAAATATAATTGGTTGTGAAATATTTAGGGAAGATGATGGTTTAGCTATGAGCTCACGAAATTCCCGTTTATCAAAAGAACAACGAGAAGCTGCCCCATTGATCTATCAAACCTTGTTAAAAACACAAAAATTATTCCCTGAAAAGGATATTGAATCTGTTAAAAATATGGTAAAAAACACCTTTGAAAACCATCTGATTCTCAAATTAGAATATTTTGACATAGCTGATACAGAAACACTTATATCTTCCTGCAAAAAAGAGAATGATAAAAAATATAGAGGATTTATTGCTGTTTATGCAGATACTATCAGACTAATTGATAATATCGCATTAAATTGAGTATCTTTGCACTGTCAAAAAAATTTGATTTATAATGAATATTGAAGTTGTAAAATCTAAGATTCACAGGGTTTCAATTACTGATTCACATTTAAACTATATTGGAAGTATTACCATTGATGAAGATTTGATGGATGCTTCAAATATCATTGAAGGTGAAAAAGTTCATGTTGTAAATGTAAATAATGGTTCACGATTCATTACCTATGTGATTAAAGGTGAAAGAAAATCAGGTGATATCGTTGTTAACGGACCTGCAGCAAGGTTAGTTAGAAAAGGTGATATCATTATCATTATAGCTTTTGCTTCCATGACGATTGAAGAGGGGAAAAAGTTTAAACCAACCATTATCTTTCCAAACGAAACAAACAATACTTTAACCTGATTTTTTGAATAAAAAGTTTAAAAAATTATTCTTTACGCTACTTCCAATTGTTTTGGGAGTATCTTTAATTTGGTATTCGGTTTCACAATTATCCGAGTCCGATATTCTTGCAATTAAGAAATCTTTTAACAATGCCAATTATTGGTGGGTGGGTTTATCCCTTATTTTTGGAATTCTGAGTCACTTATCCAGGGCTTACCGTTGGCATTTTTTATTAGAACCTTTGGGATATAAACCCAGATTTCCCAATACCATTATGACAGTACTGGTTGGCTACATGGTTAATCTAATCATACCAAGAGCCGGTGAATTTGCACGGGCTACAGGAATTTCAAAATACGAAAACATCCCTTTTGAAAAATCATTAGGAACAATCATTTCAGAAAGAGTAGCCGATGTAATCATGCTTCTCAGCATTATCGCTACGGCATTTATTCTACAAACCGAATTGATCTCCTCCTATTTGTTCAAAGGTAAGGAGTCATCTACGAATAACATATGGTATTTTATGATTGCAGGACTTGTTCTGATCTTTTTATTCATTAAACTGATAAAAAAATCTAAAAACCCGTTTATTCAGAAAATCCAGGGTTTTGTTTATGGATTAATACAGGGTGTTATCAGTATCTTTAAAATGAAAAAGAAATGGGCTTTTGTTTTCCATACAGTTTTTATTTGGTTGTTGTATGTTTTGATGTTCTATGTTGTAACATTTGCATTACCCGAGACATCTCATTTACCAATTAGTGCTATAATCGTTGGCTTTGTAGTAGGTGGTTTGAGTATGGCTTTAACCAATGGTGGTTTAGGTACTTACCCAATATTTGTTGCAAGCGCTATTACTTTATACGGTGTTGAAAAAAATCCGGCTTTGGCTTTTGGATGGATTATGTGGACAGCTCAAACAATAATGATTCTACTGTTTGGCGGATTGTCTTTTTTATTCTTACCTATTTATAATAAAGAAAAATAGTTACTGCTTAACAGCACAGTTTACAGTTGCGGTTTGCAGAATAGAATGTAAAACTTAAAGCCTATATCTTTTCCCAGTTAAACAGTTAAACCTCATTCTCTTACTTTACATATCCATTGGCTTCAATAGCATCTTTTATTTCCTGTTTTCTATGTGGTGAACTTGGATGTGTACTTTGAAACTCAGGTACTCTCTGACCTCCTGAAGCTTTCTCCAGAATATTCATTACTTCAATAAATTCATATGGATCATATCCGGCATCAATCATGTATTTAACCCCTAACTGGTCACTTTCCAGTTCATCTTCTCTGCCGTATTTCATATTGATCAGATTCCCTACCATCGCTGCCATTTGCGCCCCTCCGGCATCTGTCCCTGCCATAACACCGGTAATCACACCTCTTGTAAGGTCTTGTTTCGCAATCCTTTCAGCAGAATGCCTTCCCACAACGTGACCAATTTCATGACCTAACACTCCGGCAAGCTGGTCTTCATTTTCCAATCGCTTAAATAGACCCATGGTAATAAAAACCTGTCCACCTGGCAAAGCAAAAGCATTGACCGTTTCAGGATCCCTAAGCAAATGAAAATCATATCTGTATGGGGTTTCTCTGGCTACACTACTTTTTACCAATTTATTACCTACATTATCAACTAAAGCCTGGGCTTCCTGATCCGGGTGTAATCCCCCGTGCTGCTCTGCCATATGAGGAGCACTTTGTAAACCTATGGCGATTTCTTCCTCAGTAGTTAATGAAATATGTTGTTTTTTACCGGTATATTCATTTGTATCGGTTCTTGCGCAATATTTAACGTATGAAAATAAAATAATGGCTGCACCTATTATCAAACGTAATTTCAAATTTCCTCGCATCCTCATGGTTATATTGATTATAGTTAATAGATTTTATGTAAATTTTATAAAATTAATAAATAAAATACATTTAAATTGGATATTTCCAAGAGAATAGCTTAAAAAATAAAATTGTAAATTGAGTTTAACTATTGAGATCAAAAAAATATTTAAAATAAAACCTATAAAAACAAAAATCTCCGAGAGTTGCAACTCTCGGAGATTTAAATCTATATTTATATAAACCCGTAACGGTTATTTAGGTCTAGCCAGATCCTATACCTGTGAAATACGCATAGTATTTACCATTCCTTTTGCTTTTACAGGCATGGAACTTAGATTGATAATAAAATCACCTTTTTCTGCATAACCTCTTTCTAAAGTTACTTTATTTAAATCTTTTACTGTATTATCTGTACTTACCATTCTATCATAGTAGTGTGCTTTTACACCCCACAACAAGTTTAACATGGCTAATACTCGCTTATTATCTGAAAAAGCCAGAATATTAGACTTTGGCCTGTAGGCTGAAATATGAAATGCCGTATATCCGCTATTCGTTAAAGTCGTAATAGCAGTTGCATCAATCTCACCGGCTAGATTTGCAGCTTGTTTACAAATTGATTTAGTAATAAATCTTTCATTAACACATTGCACATGGGCCACCGGAGAATGAACCTGTTCGGAATTCTCAACACTTTCAATAATTCTTCGCATTGTGCGTATTACATCTTTTGGATATTCACCTACAGATGTTTCACCCGATAACATAACAGCATCAGCTCCATCCAAAATTGAATTCGCCACATCATTTACTTCCGCCCTGGTAGGAACCTGGTTTGTAATCATTGTTTCCATCATTTGCGTAGCAATGATAACAGGAATACGTGCTTCTTTTGCTTTTTTTACAAGATTCTTTTGAATAAGCGGTACTTTATCCATAGGAATTTCAACACCGAGATCACCCCGGGCAACCATCAAACCATCACAATGGCCTGCAATTGCACTTATATTATTAACAGCTTCCGGTTTTTCGATCTTTGCGATCACCGGAATTTTATAATCTGAATGTTCTTTAATCAGATCATTCAACATATCTAAATCTTCAGGTGTACGAACAAAAGAAAGTGCGATCCAATCTACTTCTTTTTGAATAGCATAAAGAGCATCTCTTCTATCTTTTTCTGTTAGAGCAGGAAGTGAGATATTTGTATTTGGAAGGTTTACTCCTTTTTTTGATTTCAACTTACCTCCACGTAAAACTTTGGTTTTAACTTCTTTTTCTCCATCGGTCTTTAATACTTCAAAAAGTAATTTCCCATCATCAACCAGAATTTGCTCTCCGGCTTTTACATCTTTTGGGAAATTTTGATATGTCATATAGGCTCTATCTGCAGTACCTTCACACTTTTCTGTAGTAAAAGTAAAGGTATCACCTACTTTTAATTTCACTTTTTCTGCCATTTTACCAACTCTCAATTTCGGACCTTGTAAGTCTGCAAGAATGGCAACATGGTATCCTCTTTTTTCGTTTATCTCTCTAATATCCTTTATCTTTCTTGCTACATCATCATAATCTGCATGAGAAAAGTTAATTCTAAAAACATTTACTCCAAGCACCATCATCTCTTCCAACATTTCTTTTGTGTCTATGGCTGGGCCAAGTGTGGCAACGATCTTTGTTTTTTTACGCAATTTCATCTTCCTGGGTTTTATCAAAAATATTATTAAAAAATTAAAAAATCTTTCGATTTTAATTTGTTTGGTTCAACAGTATAAAGGGTTATGACATTTTTAATGTCCTTTGTTTTTTGCAATATTCGCTCTAAGGAACCCTGATCAATATTTCCACTTATTTTAATAAAAAAATCAACTTTATTCTTTTCCGGAATCAAATAGGAAACCTTAGGTTCATTTTGAAAAAGATTGCCAGGATCTAAATCCTCATCTTCCAAAAAATACTGCTTATTGTTAATGAGCGACCATGTATTATAGTTTACTTCATCTTCATAAACATACAGTGAGAAGCTGCATTCTTTTGATTCAAAATCCAGATCTTCTTTATACCTCTTAAATTTTAAATTTAATGCTTCATTCAAAAAATACGCAACCCTATAATCTTCTAAAGATGTATGCACACCAATCAATATATAATCGTGTTCATACTCATAATCAAATGACAGAATTTTTGACAATTTTATTATGTTTGATTAAATTTTTGCAAAAATACACATACTTAATCGAATAAACATGACTTTTATTATAAAACGGAAGTTTATCCAATAAATATCAATAACTTAAAGCTTATTTATTTTTATTTGATCTTGCAGTTTGTAATAAGCACGTTTTGACGCTATTTCTTCGGCTTTCTTTTTGGAAGTTCCACGCCCTTTTGAAACTTGCTCCTGGTCAATAAATAATTTTACACTAAAATGTTTGAGTATATCTTTACCGGTATCCTCGTAATTTTTATACCTGATCTTTTTTTTGTGTTTTTGACACCATTCTATCAATACACTTTTATAACTGGTAATCTTTCCTTCCAAACGTTCGATATCTACATATGGCTCGATTACATTTCTATAAATAAATTTTTCACAAAAATTATAACCTTTATCCAGGTGTATAGCACCGATTAATGCTTCAAACAAGTTACCATAGATATTATCTCCAAAATTTCTACTTGGAATATTACTTTCTACCAGCTTCAGCAAACCCTGATCTTTTCCCAATTCATTCAGATGCTCACGGCTTACTATTTTCGAACGCATTTGCGTAAGAGTGCCTTCGTCAGCAGTTGGTAATTTTTTATATAAATAATTGGCAATTACAGATCCTAAAACAGCATCCCCTAAAAATTCCATACGTTCGTAGTTGATTGGAACTCCCTTCTCATTCTTTTTTTTTATCGAACTATGGGTAAATGCTTCTTTAAAAAAAGTTATATTCCTGGGCCTATACCCTAAAACATCTCTTATCGCATCCATAAAAGCAGCATCCTCTTCTTTATAGGAGCTTCTTATTTTACGGATAAAATTCATAAAGTATTAATCGTCTAGTTTCTTAAATAAAACACATGCGTTATGGCCTCCAAAACCAAATGTATTGCTCATGGCTACTTTCACTTCACGCTTTTGTGCTTTGTTAAAGGTAAGATTTAATTTTGGATCTATTTGGTCATCATCTGTAAAATGATTGATCGTTGGTGGAACGATCCCATTTACTATCGCTAAGATTGAAGCAATGGATTCTATAGCTCCGGCAGCTCCAAGTAAATGGCCTGTCATTGATTTGGTTGAGTTGATATTCAAATTATATGCATGCTCTCCAAAAACTGCCTGAACAGCTTTTAATTCGGCAACATCACCAAGTGGTGTAGCAGTACCATGCATATTAATAGCATCTACTTCTTCAGGTTCGATACCAGCATTTTGCAAGCAGTTTTCCATAACGGCTTTTGCTCCCAAGCCTTCCGGGTGTGGTGCAGTGATATGATAAGCATCAGCAGATAAGCCTCCACCAATAACTTCGGCATATATTTTTGCCCCTCTCGCTTTTGCGTGTTCGTATTCTTCTAAAATTAAAGATCCTGCTCCTTCACCCATAACAAAACCATCACGATCTTTATCAAATGGCCTTGAGGCTGTTGCAGGGTCATCATTACGTGTAGATACTGCCTGAAGTGCATTAAACCCTCCCATTCCTGCGATAGTTATACAGGCTTCAGAACCTCCGGTTACAATAATATCAGCTTGACCTAAACGAATATAATTTAAAGAGTCTATCAAAGAATTAGCCGAGGATGCACATGCAGATACAGTAGTAAAATTCGGTCCACGTAAACCGTGTTTGATCGAAATTTGACCTGGTGCAATATCTGCGATCATTTTTGGAATAAAGAAAGGGTTAAATCTTGGTATACCATTTCCTTTTGCATAATCTAAAACCTCATTTTGAAAAGTTTCCAAACCGCCTATTCCGGCGCCCCAGATAACACCTATTCTATCTCTATTTTCAACTTCAAAATCCAATCCAGAATCAGCAATAGCTTCATCAGAAGCAACCATTGCATATTGGGTGAATTTATCCATTTTTCGAGCCTCTTTTCTGTGAATAAATTCCTTCACATCAAAGCCTTTAAGCTCACAGGCAAAACGAGTTTTAAAGTTAGAAGTATCAAAATATGTTATTGGTGCTGCTCCGCTAACTCCGTTAACCAAACCTTCCCAATATTCGTTCACATTATTTCCAATAGGTGTTAATGCACCTAAACCTGTTACTACTACTCGTTTTAATTCCATAAAAATGGTATGAAAATTAATAAAATAGAAAACTACGAGTAGTACAATAAGTATTACTCGTAGTAAATTCTGTATGTTAAATGACTATTTTTTAGCTTCTTCGATGTAGCTAATAGCTTGACCTACAGTACCGATATTCTCAGCTTGGTCGTCTGGGATTTGAATATCAAATTCTTTTTCAAATTCCATAATCAACTCTACTGTATCTAACGAGTCTGCTCCTAAATCATTAGTAAAGTTAGCTTCCTGAGTTACTTCATTTTCGTCAACTCCTAATTTATCAACGATAATTGCTTTTACTCTTGATGCAATGTCTGACATAATTCTCATTTTTAAAATTAATACGGGTGCAAAAATAATAAACTTTAGATTTATAATTGCAAATTCAATCAAAAAAATGACAGTATATTTTAAAAATACCTGAAATTCAACCCTCCTTTTATCAAAATAATAAAATATAATGCTTTATTTTGTTTTAAATTTCAACTATATGAATCGAATTATCATCTTAGCTTCCGGTTCGGGTACAAATGCCGAAAACATTATAAAATATTTTAAAAATAGTAAAGATATTGAAGTGACCAATGTACTTTCCAACAATAAAAATGCAGGTGTTTTAGAGCGGGCAAAACGTTTGAAAGTTTCCTCAAAGGTATTTTCAAAAAAGGAACTTAACTCTGATGAATTTCTACATTTTTTAAAGAAAGAAGCTGATTTTATTATTCTTGCCGGATTTTTATTAAAACTTCCCGAGAGAATAGTACAAGAATTCCCTGATAAAATCATCAATATTCACCCTGCATTGCTCCCAAAATACGGAGGAAAAGGAATGTATGGTATGTATGTACATGAAGCTGTGGTGAAAAATAATGAAAAGGAATCAGGAATTACGATTCATTATGTGAATGAAAATTATGATGATGGTGCAATTATTTTCCAAAAATCAGTTTCTCTTACAGAAGAGGATACTCCTGAAGATGTCGCTGCAAAGATCCATATACTGGAACAGGAAAATTTTCCCCGGGTAATTGAAAATGTCCTATCAAATTAATCTCATGGAGGTAAATATTTATACAGATGGTGCTTGTAGCGGAAATCCCGGAAAAGGCGGATATGGCATTGTAATGGAATGGGTTGGAAGGCCTTATAAGAAAGAGTTCTCTCAAGGTTACAGGAAAACCACCAATAACAGAATGGAGTTACTTGCTGTAATCATAGCCTTAGAACAACTAAAAAAAGAAAGGTTAGATGTTCTAATTGTTTCCGATTCAAAATACGTAATCGACTCTGTTGAAAAGGGCTGGGTTTTTGGTTGGGCAAAAAAAGGATTTAAGGACAAAAAGAATCCCGATCTATGGAAACGGTTTTTAAACGTTTACAGCAAACAAAATGTAAAGTTTGAGTGGGTAAAAGGCCATAGCAATCACCCTCAAAATGAACGCTGTGATCGGTTAGCTGTTGCAGCTTCCCAGAAAAAAGACCTTCTGATCGATAAGGGTTTTGAAAACAAACCTGCAGAATTATTTTAAATAAAAATGTTTCAATGATATAATGGTTGAATGATTCGATTATTTGAAAAATCTATAATTCCCCATCCCACTCCTTATAAAATTGCCCTAAATATCGCTCCATAAACTGATGCCTGTCTTCAGCTATTTGCCTGCCTGATTTAGTATTCATCTTATCTTTTAAAAGCAGCAGTTTTTCATAAAAATGGTTAATGGTTGGTGCAGTACTTTTTTTATACTCCTCTTTTGTGAAATTGAGATTAGGTCTGATCTCAGGGTTGTAAATTTCGCGGTTTTTGAACCCACCATAATTAAATGTGCGAGCAATTCCTATGGCTCCTATTGCATCCAGCCTATCGGCATCCTGAATAATATCCAACTCTTTTGAGTGGAATTTCTCCCTATTTGAGTCTAAACTATTTTTATAAGAAATATTTGTAATGATTTCTTCTATATGCTGGATAATATCTTCTTCAACCTTTTCATCTTCTAAAAAATCTCTGGCCAATTTTGGCCCAACACTTTCATCTCCCTGATGGAATTTTGCATCGGCAATATCATGTAAAAGTGATCCTAATTCAACAACAAATAAATCAACTTCTTCATTTTTGGCTATCAATTTTGCATTTTTCCAAACACGTTCTATATGAAACCAGTCATGGCCGCCCTCTGCATCTTTTAAAGTAGTTTTAACAAACGCAATAGCCTTATTTATTATTTCTGAATTGTTCTTCATGCTGCAAAATAAAAAAACCTCTGCAAAACGCAGAGGTAATATTATATTTTTTTACAAAATAAGAGTCCAAAATTGAGACTCAAATCCATTATTAGTTATAAACAGGTTTGCATTTGCCATTCTCGCAGGTTGTAGCACTTGGCGGCATCACAGCCATACAATCTGAAAAGACATCCCATTTTTTATTATACTCTTCTTCTAATATATTGTAAGCTTTCACCCTGGCAATAAATTCTACAACATCGATAGAATTTGAATAAACCAAATAACTCCAATGTCCTCCACAGGGTTTACTTCCGAAGCCAATGAAGTCACATGAATATTCAGCAGAACAAACAGATTCATCTGCAATAGCTCTAATTTCATCAGCTAATTCTTCTAATGCTTTTTTTTCAACTTCTTGTGTAACTTTATCTTCAGCATCTTGACAATCAATGACTAAAAAAGTGAGAAAAATAAGGAAGTATTTCATTTTTTTATAATTTAAAGACTCATAGTATGACTATATTCAAAATGGGGATAGTCATACTATGAGTAAATATACAAATAAAACCTTTTAGATCCCGCTTTTTCAGCGGGATTAGTTCGAACTATGTGATTACAAAGAAGTTAAAAAACTTTTATATAATCACAGTCTCACTAACAGTACTCATCATAAGCTCCTGCCAGATTCGCTGCAATCATTTCAGATGATCTCCCTTCAATATGATGGCGCTCTAACATATGTACTAATTGTCCGTCTTTAAATAAAGCAATAGATGGTGAAGACGGTGGAAAAGGAATCATAAATTCTCTTGCCTTTTCTGTTGCTTCTTTTTCTACTCCTGCGAAAACCGTTGTAAGATTATCGGGATTTTTATCTAATTGTAAGGATGCAACAGCTCCCGGGCGGGCAGTGCCTGCAGCACATCCACACACAGAATTTACCACAACCAAAGTTGTCCCTCCTTTTTGCATGGTATTTTCAACATCTTTTACTGTTTTTAATTCTTCAAAACCTGCGCCTACTAATTCTTTACGCATTGGTTCTACTATTTCTTCTGGATACATAAAATTTGATTTTTTAGTTTTTTATATGGCGGCAAAGATAAGGAATGAGTTGATAATAAAATAATGAAAATTCTGCCTGTCCAATCTTTCAATTTTTCAATCATACAATTTTTAAATAAATGTATCTTTGTATCAAAATTTAATATGGCAAATTTTTCTAAATGGTTGGGTGCAGGTTTAGGGTGGACATTCGCCGGTCCGATTGGTGGAATTCTTGGTTTTGTGCTGGGAAGTTTTATCGATGAATTTTCTGAGAAGGATCTGATGGATTACCAACAACAAACCGGAAAGCAAACTGCAACAAGTTCGGGTGATTTTGAAGTTAGTTTATTGGTTCTGGCAGCAGTAGTAATTAAAGCAGATGGAGAATCCAATAAACGTGAGTTGGATTTTGTTCGTCAATCCTTTATTGGTATGTATGGCAAAGAAAGAGCCAACCATGCTTTCAAACTTTTTAAAGGCATTATAAAAAGCAACAATATTTCTACTCGTCAGGTTTGTATGCAAATTCGTCAGCATATGAATCATGCTTCCCGTTTGCAGTTACTACATTTTTTATTTGGTGTAGCAAAAGCAGATGGCCACGTTACCGATGCTGAATTACATAAAATCCATACTATTTCAGGGTATTTATATATAAATCAGCATGATTTTGATTCAATAAAAGCTATGTTTTACGATGAAGTTGACAGCTCGTATAAAATCTTAGAAATTGAAAAGTCGGCAACTGATGATGAAGTGAAAAAAGCATACCGTAAAATGGTAAAAAAATACCATCCCGATAAATTACGCGGACTCGGATCTGAACATATAAAAGGTGCAGAAGAAAAATTCCGCCAGGTACAAAAGGCTTATGAGCAGATACAGAAGGAGAGGGGGATTTAAAGTTTAAAATTTGAGATTTAAAATATAATATTCGCTTCTATCAACTTGTTATATTTATCTATAAATCATCTGCTTCCAAAAGAAAATCTCCGGAACAAAC
>JBDLIB010000040.1:0-20659 GCA_039715085.1 Bacteroidota bacterium
TTTCTAAATCATGTTCCGCCTGATCTTTCCAGTTGAGGTTTTTATTTTTTTGAATCGATAAAAACAAGATTCTGAATAGATAAAATTGAATATTCTCTTCCTGAGTGGGTAATTCTGTAAATTGAGTGGGAAGAAAAAAGTTATTGTTTCTATATCCACCTTCTCTTTCAGCATCGTATATATCAATTGATTTTCCTGTAATGGCTCTGGCAAAAATTGTCAATCGTGGTTTTATACCCTGCAAGTTAACCAATTGAGGCAATGCAGCATTGCTGGCCACTTTTCTTTTCTTAAAGAAAGAAACAAGTTTTCCGTATAAATATTCATCGAGAGCCATAATGGGAATTGAAGAAATTAAAGATTAAATCATTTAATTTTAAATCTTTTAATCGTTAAATTAACAGATCACACAAATCCTTCAATGCTTCTGTTACTTCCAGATCATCGGTTAATGGTTGTACTATTGCAACTTCTACGGCCAAACGTTTAGGTAAACCTGTATGGATTAATTTAGCAGCATCTACCAATAATCTTGTAGAAACGGTTTCGGTAAGTCCTAGCTCTGTTAAATTACGAATTTTAGTAGCAATATTAACCAGTTTTTTGGCTATAGCCGAATCTATTCCGGTTTCATTAACCAATATTTCAACTTCATCTTTTTCATTCGGATAAGCAAAATTAACTGCTACAAACCGCTGGCGTGTAGAAGGTTTTAATTCTTTAAACCCTCTTTGATACCCCGGATTAAATGAAGCAACCAGCATAAAATCGGGATGCGCTTTAATCACTTCACCTAATTTATCTATAAACAATTCTCTACGGTGATCGGTTAAAGAGTGGATAGCAACGATAACATCAGGCCGTGCCTCGGCAATTTCATCTAAATAAATAACAGCACCTTCTTTTACAGCCCTGGTCAAGGGGCCATCAAGCCAAATAGTCTCAGCTCCTTTTATGATATACCTGCCAATCAGGTCGGTTGAAGAAGTCTCTTCATGGCAGGATATGGTAATCAATTTTTTATCTAATTGATAGGCCATAAATTCGATAAATCTCGATTTTCCGGTTCCTGTAGGGCCTTTTAATAAAAAGGGAATTTTGCTGTCATAGGAACTTTTAAAAACCTCAATTTCTTTGCCAGTTTCTTTGTAATATGGTGCTTTGATGTTCATTTCTATAATATAATAAAAAAAAACCGGTGCTTTCTACTCTGTAGTAAAGACACCGGTATTGTTAATGATGCTAAATTATTCTTTTACAGTTTCTAAAGCCTCATCTGTGGGTTGTCCATAGTCCATAAAAGTTTTTATAAAATATAGAATACCAATAGTAAACAGTGTGGCACAAATAATCAATACTACAAAATGAATACTGATTTCATTTTGTACTGCCATAAAATCCATCTTAAATTTACGCTCTAAATAAACCTGTGCAACACCTGCTACACCAAAAGCAACTGTCATGCCTATCATTCCGATATTAGATAACCAAAATGCAGCTCTACTGTGATTGCTTAAGTAAACTTTACGAGCAGTTAAATTAGGCAGAGAATAACTTATCATCGCCAGAACGATCATACCATAAGCACCCCAAAATGCCAGGTGACCATGCATGGCAGTTACCAAAGTACCATGAGTGTAAAGATTTGTTTGTGGTAAAGTATGGGCAAAACCTAATAATCCTGCTCCTACAAAAGATAGTATTGCAGCACCTAATGTCCATAATAATGCATTTTTATTAGGGTGTTTTTTCTCTCCTTTTCTATACATATTTACTGCAAAAAGAGCCATAGCTAAAAATGCCAGTGGTTCTAAAGCAGAAAATATTCCACCTACGATAAGCCATATTTTATTTACACCTATATAATAATAATGATGTCCTGTACCTAAAATTCCCGAAAGGAATGTTAAACCAACAATTACGTATAACCATTTTTCAATTACTTCGCGGTCAACTCCGGTAAGTTTTATCAACAAGAAAGCTAAAATACCTCCCATGATCAGTTCCCAGACACCTTCAACCCAAAGGTGAACAACCCACCATCGAAAGAAAGAATCTAAGGTTTGACTATCAAAAGGAAGCATTCCTGGTAAGTATAATAATGCAGCAAATAAAAGTCCCATAGAAAGAACCATAGCTGTAGTAGTTTTGCGTTTCCCTTTATAAAGGGTAGTTAAGATCAATCCCAGAAACAGTAATACATTTACTACTACCAGATAATCTAATGGGCGAGGAATTTCTAAGAATTTTCTCCCTTCCCAGTAATTAAAGTGATATCCTATAACTGCAATAACACCAACAACAGCTAATGAGATCAGTTGAACATAAGCTAGTTTAACGCTTACCAATTCTGTTTGAGATTCTTCGGGAATGATATAATAAGCTGCTCCCATAAAACCGGATAATAGCCAAACTACCAATAAGTTAGTGTGTACTGCGCGGGCTGTATTAAAAGGAATAAATTCGTGTAGATTATCAAAGCCAATACGGGCAAATCCCATAATAAAGCCATAGGTTATTTGTAAAACCAGTAATAGCATGGAAAGGGCAAAGAACCAATATGCTACTTTTTGTGATTTATATTTCATTGTTTAAATATTTTGAGTTAATTATTTTGTATTTTCTTTAGCCAGTGGAGAAACTATTTTTCCAAAGCCATTCAAATCAATATTTCCTATCCATTTGAAGAATTCAACCATATCCTGTGCTTGTTGATCGCTCATATTATATGCAACCATTTTTCTTCCGTTTGGCTGCCATGGTACAGGCGACATCAAAGCGGCTTTTACGTATGCTTCACCTCGACGGTCAATTACTTTTGTTAATTCAGGAGCATAGTAGGCACCTTCCCCCAGGATTGTATGGCAGCCCATACAATTATTGGTTTCCCAAAGTTCTTTACCTCTTACTACCGATTCAGTAAGATTCTCTTTGTGTGTTTGATCTTTTCCGAGTGAAAAAATGGTTAATCCTATAAAAATCAAGAATGTAACCAGTGTTCCCCCTAAGAAAAAAGCACGTGCTTGTTGTTTTGATAACATAAATTAATAATTTTGAGTTAATAAAATTTAATAAAAGATATAAAGATGTTTAAATCCTTTAAAGGTGTAAATATACACTAAATTATGAAGTATGTTATTAAAGTTACATTTAAATGTAAACAATGTATTGACAATTGGAAGAGGTGATTATAAAAACATTAAAAAATATTGTAACTACCTCTTTTACTGATTGTAACAGTGCTTTAAAATTATATTTTATAGATAAGAATTACAGCAAAGCTTAAATTGAACTGAGGTTAATAATGCTTCTTAACTTCATTTTTAATAAAAGAGAGTGCAGCAGAAGAAGGTGATTCCTGTTTTAGTGATATCTGAATTATTTTTTCACGTAATTGCTCGGCATCTTCAATTGACTCATCTGCCGTAGTATTTCTGATAATTTGAATCAGTGAGTTCTTAGCAGTAACCACAGCATTCCATGCGGCATCAGTAATGTATATTTGTTGCACGAGGTTGTGTTCAAATTCCTGTTCGATGTTTTGAATTAATTTATTCTGGTAATTTGTCTTATTCTTACCACTTGGTTTAACCCTGATCAATAATTTTGAAGGCGAGATTCTTTCCAAAAATAGAGCCATACGCTCATAGGCTTGAAAACGAAGTGGAAGCGAGATATTTTGTTTTTCTTTTCGTAATAGAAAATTCCGTCTCTTTTCTTCATTATCTGTATGGTATTTGAAAAAATACAATGCTATAGCTCCAGTAACGACTGCTGGGATGGTATAAGTAAGGATTTCTAATATTTTTGATGTATCCATGATTATTTTTTAAAGTATCGTCAAAAATAAACTTTGTTTTTTATTGGTGCAATAATTTTTTTTCTAAAAGTGATAATTGTCATCAAAACATGTTTTAAGTGGTTGTATTTTTGTCTCGTATTAACCCGGTTGGTTGATTCAAGTGTGTGAAATACAAATTATTACAAGTTGGGAGGTAATATTTGTTACAAATAAAAATTATAATATGCTTGAATCTGTTGCTAACCAATAAACAATAATTATGCTTAACAAATTATCTAAATTAGTATTCATTTTATTTACTTCCGTTGCCTTTGCGCAAACGGGACATTTAATGCAGGGCGTCGGCGCTGTAAACATGTCAATGGGTGGAGCTGCAACAGCACAGCCATTGGATATCAGTGGTGCAATCCACTGGAACCCTGCAGCTTTATCAGCTTTTGATGGCTCGATATTGAAATTTGACATCGGTGCATTTAAAGGAACACCGACATTGTATTCTTCACTTCCTGAAAATATGATGTGGGCAGGATCACCAGCAGTAACTGGAGAAACAGAATCAGAATTAGGCTATAACCCTATGCCGGCTTTGGCTTTTGCCTGGGGAAATCCAGATAGCAAACATACTTTTGGTATCTCCGCATTTGGAATCAGTGGTTTTGGTGTGGATTTTCCACAGGAAACAAATCTTCCTGGTGACAGCTTTGATCCAAACGATTCAAGTCCAATTGTATATCCTCAAACTATGAGAGGATTCGGTCATGTTGAATCCAGCTATATGTTGATGCAGGTTGGTTTTACATGGGCTTATCAGTTTACTGATAATTTTTCAATCGGTTTCCAGCCAACAGTTAACTATTCTTCATTAGATATGGGGCCAAATCCTTTGGCACAACCAAGTATGGAGAAAGGTTATCCAACTTCTGATAATGTAGCTGCCCTAGGTTATGGCGGGCAAGTAGGTTTGTTTTACGATTCACATAATGGAATTAAATTAGGTGCATCCTATAAGTCTCCTCTATTCTTTGATGAATTTGAATTTGATAACACTTACTTAGATGAAACTGATGCTCCAGGTGTAAATTTCACAATGAATTTCCCTGCTATCTATTCGGTAGGTTTAGGTTATTCAAAAGCAAACTGGGATTTCGCTCTGGATTACCGTTATGTTGATTATGAAAATACAGAAGGCTTTGAAGCTAGTGGTTGGGAAACTATGATGCATCCAACGTTACGCCAGGAAATACCTACAGGTGCTGTTAATGGTTTTGGTTGGGAGAATATGTCAATCGTATCTACAGGGTTACAATTTAAAGGTATCGAAAAATTACCATTAAGAGTTGGTTATACTTATAGTACCAATCCAATCAGCGATGAACTGGCAATGTTCTCAGTTCCTGCTACAGCAATTATTGCACATGCTTTCCAATTTGGATTTAGTTATAAGTTCAGTGATAGGTTTAGATTAGATGCTGTATACCACTACGGTATGAGTGACGGTAAAACTGAAGGGAATATTTTGAATCCTACTCCTGCAATGGACTTTAATGGTGATGGTAATCCTGATGGGCCTTGGCACGCAACTCAAAATCCTCTTGGTCAAGTACCTGGTTCAACAGTTGCTTATGATATGAATACACATATGTACCAAGTAGGTCTTGCTTTTGATTTTAGTGCAAAAGATGCTGATAAAGATGGTGTACCTGATAAAGAAGATGCTTGTCCTGAAGTTGCCGGTTTAGAGCAATTTAACGGTTGCCCTGATAGTGATTTGGATGGTGTGCAAGATAGTGAAGATGCTTGTCCTAATACAGTAGGTTTACCGGCGTTGAATGGTTGCCCTGATAAAGATGGTGACGGATTTAGCGATAAAGATGATTACTGCCCTGAAGTTGCCGGATTAGAACAATTTAATGGTTGTCCTGATAGCGATGGTGATGGGGTAATGGATAAAATGGATGAATGTCCGAATGTTGCAGGTTTAGCAGAAAATAAAGGTTGTCCGTTAGTGGATACAGATGGTGACGGAATCGCAGATAAAGATGATAACTGTCCGAATATAGCAGGTGGTGCCGAAAATAAAGGTTGTCCTGTTGTAACCGAAGAAGTTCAAAAAGAAATTATTGAACTTGCAAGAGAGATATTTTTCAACACAGGTAAAGCGACTTTTACCGAAGAAGCTAAGGTAAGATTAACTAAGATCAACGATATTTTAAAAGACTATTATACTACAAAATTTGTTGTGGAAGGCCATACAGATAATACAGGTAGTGCAAAATTTAATAAAGAATTATCACAAAAGCGTGCTGATGCTGTAATGCAAGCTATTGTAGAAGCAGGTTTCCCTGCAGATATGATAAAAGCTTTTGGATATGGTGAAGAAAAACCGTTAGGTGATAACAATACATCTAAAGGAAGACAAGCAAACCGAAGAGTTGATATTCGGGTTGATAAATAATAAGAATTTCTGTTTTATATAGTGAAAACCGTCTGTCTCTCGACAGACGGTTTTTTACTTTTAAAAATGTCAATAACTTTTATTGCAGTTTCATCATAAGCATTGTATTTTTGGGCAATGAATATGAGTATGTCTGAAAATTATCTCTATCAACTTAATGATCCGCAAAGGGAGGCTGTATTGCACAAAAATGGTCCTATGATCATTATTGCCGGTGCAGGCTCGGGAAAAACACGTGTGCTTACCTATAGAATTGCTCATTTAATGAAGCAAGGGGTTGACCCCTTTAATATCCTGTCATTGACATTTACCAATAAGGCAGCTCGTGAAATGAAAACCAGGATCGCTAAGGTTGTTGGCCAAAGTGAGGCAAAGAACCTTTGGATGGGAACTTTTCATAGTGTGTTTGCCAGAATTTTAAGAAGTGAGGCAAGTAAACTTGGATTTCCTTCAAATTTTACGATTTATGATACTCAGGATTCAGTAAGGTTATTATCTGCTATTATTAAAGAAAAGAATCTTGAAAAAGATAAATATAAGCCAAAGCAGGTTTTAGGAAGAATTTCGCAATACAAAAACAGTTTAATTACCGTAAAAGCATATTATCAAAACCCTGAATTATTAGAGGCAGATAAAATGGCTGGCAGGCCTAAGATGGGAGATGTTTATAAAGAATATGTTGACAGGTGCTTTAAATCCGGTGCAATGGATTTTGATGACCTGTTGTTGCGAACCAACGAATTACTTACCCGATTTCCGGATGTGCTGGCAAAATATCAGGATAGATTTCGTTATATCTTAGTGGATGAGTATCAGGATACTAACCATTCGCAATATTTAATTGTAAGAGCTTTGGCAGACAGGTATCAGAATATTTGTGTAGTAGGGGATGACAGCCAGAGTATTTATGCTTTCCGTGGCGCTAATATTCAAAATATACTGAATTTTCAAAAGGATTATGACGATACTAAAATATTTAAATTAGAACAAAATTACAGATCTTCAAATAATATTGTAAAAGCCGCAAATAGCGTAATCGATAAAAATAGAACCAAGCTCGATAAAGAAATCTGGACAGCAAATGATGAAGGCGAGAAAGTGAACCTGATGCGAACCTTATCGGAAGGTGAGGAAGGCAGGTTTGTTGCCGGCTCCATATTTGAAAACAAAATGCGTCACCAACTTAAAAATGATGAATTTGCTGTTTTATACAGAACAAATGCACAATCTAGAGCTATTGAAGATGCCCTGCGCAAAAAGGATATTCCGTATAAAATTTATGGAGGCTTGTCATTTTACCAGCGTAAAGAGATAAAGGATGTATTGGCATACCTGAGATTATTGGTCAACACCAATGATGAGGAGGCGCTTAAAAGGGTAATAAACTATCCTGCAAGGGGAATTGGCCAAACTACTGTCGATAAGTTGACTGTTGCAGCAAATCATTTTAAAAGATCGATTTTTGAAATTTTGGAGAATCTTGATAAAATTGATTTGAAGATCAATTCAGGAACTAAAGCAAAATTGCAAAATTTTGTAACGATGATTAAAAGTTTTCAGATAGAATCGCAAACACGAAATGCTTTTGAAGTTGCAGAGTCAGTTATAAAAAAGACAAGACTGGTAAAAGATCTTGAAAAAGATGGAACTCCCGAAGATGTTACCCGCGTTGAAAATGTACAGGAACTTTTAAACGGAATAAAAGATTTTATCGAAGGTCAGAACCAAAAGGGTGAGGATGCTTCTTTGTCTTATTTTTTAGAAGATGTGGCACTTGCAACCGACTTTGATAATGAAAAGGATGATAAACCAAGAGTTTCTTTAATGACCATTCACCTGGCTAAAGGGCTCGAATTTCCTTATGTGTATATTGTCGGCTTGGAAGAAAACTTGTTTCCTTCGGCAATGAGTATGAATACCCGAAGCGAAATTGAGGAAGAGCGCAGGCTATTTTATGTGGCATTGACCAGAGCCGAAAAACAAGCTTATATTTCTTATGCCGAGTCCCGTTATCGGTGGGGGAAATTAATCGATTGTGAACCGAGTAGGTTTATTGAAGAAATTGACGAAAGTTTTGTACACAGATTAATTCCGCAACAGCCAAAACCACAGGGAAACCAATTTATTGATAAAGATATCTTTGGCTCACCTTCAAAGGATAAGGTAAGGTTTAAAAAACCTGTTGAAAGAACTCCTGTAAAGGCAAAACCCAAAGTAGTGAAATCTAAACCGAGTCCACCTCCCGGGAATTTGAAAAAAGTAACAAAGCTAAAAAGTACATCGGCAAATTTATTTGATAATAAAATTGTTAAAGGAAATATTGTGGAGCACGCTAAGTTTGGGAAAGGAGAAGTTTTGAATATTGAAGGGGCCGGAAACAGTAAAAAAGCCGAAATAAATTTTGCTGAGGTTGGAGCCAAAAAATTACTGCTACAATTTGCAAAGCTTAAAATAATTGGCTGAATTAGTATTAAGGTTGTTGCAAAAGTCAAGAATTTATTCAATTCTAATAATTTAATTTAATTTGCAACGGTCTTATATTGTAAAACCTAAATATAATCGTTAATTTGCAACAAGTAAAAATTATTAAAAAAATATAATGGAGTTAGATTTAGAATATAATTCAGAGAGAGAGCATTTAATTATTCCGGAATACGGCCGTCATATCCAAAAAATGATTAACCATTGTGTTAAATTAGAGGATAGGGAGGAACGAAATAAAATGGCAAAAGCTATAGTAGATGTGATGGGTAATTTACAGCCCCATTTACGTGATGTGCCTGATTTTCAGCATAAATTATGGGATCAATTGTATATTATGTCTGATTATAAATTAGAGGTTGATTCTTCATATCCAAAACCAGAAAAGGAAGTGCTACAGGCAAAACCTGAGCGCTTACCTTACCCTAAATCTGCCAGTAAATACCGGTTTTACGGAAATAATATTCAGATCATGATCGATACAGCATTGACCTGGGAGGAAGGTGAAATGAAAAATGCGCTGATCTATACCATTGCAAATCACATGAAGAAATGCTATTTGAATTGGAATAAAGATACTGTAGAAGACAAGGTGATCTTTAAACATTTAGATGAACTTTCAGGAGGTAAGATAAATTTGGATAGTAATTCTGAAGAACTTTCAGAAGCTAAGAATTTACTCCGAAAAAAACCGAGTAAATCTTCCAAAGGTGGTCACAAGCACCAACAGAAAAAAGTTTATAAAAAGAAACCCAGAAGTTAATAATTAAACCTGTAAATAATGTCTACATTTAAAATCGAAGGAGGTTTTCAATTAAAAGGGGAGATCACACCTCAAGGAGCCAAAAATGAAGCATTACAAGTAGTATGTGCCGTACTTTTGACTTCTGAAAAGGTAACGATAAACAATTTACCAGATATTAGAGATGTAAATAAATTGATCTATATTTTGGGAGAATTAGGTGTGAAAGTGGAGAAGATCGATGCGCACAGCTATACTTTTCAAGCAGATGAAATTGACCTTGATTATTTAGAATCAGACAAATTTAAAGAAGAAGGAAGTGCAATAAGAGGATCAATAATGTTAGTTGGCCCGCTTTTAGCCAGGTTTGGCAAAGGATATATTCCAAAACCGGGAGGAGATAAAATTGGTAGAAGGAGAGTAGATACACATTTCGAAGGTTTTATTAATCTTGGCGCAAATTTCAGATATAACAAAGAAGAACATTTTTACGGGGTTGAAGCAGATAAATTAAAAGGTGCATACATGCACTTAGATGAAGCTTCGGTTACCGGAACGGCAAATATTATAATGGCTGCTGTTTTAGCAGAGGGAATAACTACTATTTATAATGCGGCTTGCGAGCCTTATATTCAACAATTGTCAAGAATGTTGGTGAGTATGGGAGCTAAAATCAGTGGTATTGGATCTAATCTATTGCAAATTGAAGGTGTTGAGAAATTAGAAGGTTGTGAGCATAGAGTACTTCCTGATATGATTGAAATAGGTAGTTGGATTGGTGTTGCCGTTATGACAAAATCAGAGCTTACCATTAAAGATGTAAGTTGGGATAATTTAGGATTGATACCGGGGGTTTTTAGAAAACTGGGAATTCAATTAGAAAAAAGAGGGGATGATATTTACATTCCTTCACAAGATTCTTATAAAATTCAGAGTGACCTAGATGACTCTATATTAACAGTATCTGACGCACCCTGGCCGGGATTCACACCCGATCTTTTAAGTATTATTTTAGTGACAGCTACACAGGCTAAAGGCAGTGTATTGATTCACCAAAAAATGTTTGAAAGCCGTTTGTTCTTTGTCGATAAACTGATAGATATGGGCGCTAAAATTATTTTATGTGATCCACACAGGGCATCAGTAATTGGATTAAATCACGAATCCAGTTTAAGAGGAACTACAATGACCTCACCCGATATTAGAGCGGGTATTTCTTTGTTGATTGCAGCACTTTCTGCTAATGGTGTCAGTACAATTCACAATATTGAGCAAATAGACAGGGGGTATGAAAGAATTGATGAAAGGTTGAGAGCTATTGGTGCCAAAATCGAAAGGATAAGCGATACTTTCTAATTCAAATAAAATCATAAAATTTTTATTTCTAATTGTATTCAGTGACAATGTGGCATAAAGTCACTTTGGCAATGATTTTGCTATAGAAGTTACCATGTGATAAAATTAATTAAAGATGAGCGATAAAAATATAAATAAAGAAGCAGATAAAGAGTTTGAAAATGAAAACTCATTAAATGAAGAATTGGGTAATCAAGATATTGATAATCAGGAAGATATTGATGGTGTTGAAGATGGAAAAAATGAGGTAGAGTTACTGAAAGAAGAAGCTACCAAAGAAAAAGATAATTTCCTGAGATTGTTTGCTGAATTTGAAAATTATAAAAAAAGAACTTCAAAAGAACGTTTAGAATTATTCAGTACGGCAAACAGGGAATTAATGACAGCCTTATTGCCAATATTGGATGATTTTGACAGAGGGTTAAAAGAAATTGAAAAATCTTCTGATAAGGCTATGTTGGAAGGTATGAGATTGATCTATAATAAATTTAAAAATACTCTTGAACAAAAGGGACTAAAGGAAGTTGAAGTAAAACAAGGCGAAAGCTTTGATGCCGAGATACATGAGGCTATTTCACAAATACCGGCTCCTTCCAAAAAGTTAAAGGGGAAAATTATTGATGTAGTTGAAAAGGGGTATAAATTAGGAGAAACTATTATAAGATATCCAAAAGTTGTTACCGGAAACTAAAATTCCTGCTAAGAGATGAAAAAAGATTTTTATGAAATTTTAGGCATTAGTAAAAATGCTACTGCTGCCGAAATTAAAAAAGCATACAGGAAAAGAGCTATAGAGAATCATCCTGATAAGAATCCGGGAAACAAGGAGGCTGAAGAAAAGTTTAAACAAGCTGCTGAAGCATATGAGATCTTAAGTAACCCTGATAAAAAAGCGAGATATGACCAATATGGCCATTCAGCATTTGAGAACGGTGGCGGAGGCTACGGTGGCTTTAGTGGCGGAGGAATGAATATGGAAGATATCTTCAGCCAGTTTGGTGATATTTTTGGAGGCCACTTTGGTGGCGGAGGCTTCAGTGGTTTTGGAGGAGGTTCAAGACGTGCTCGTGTAAAAGGTAGCAATTTACGAATTCGGGTAAAACTTGAATTAAAAGATATCTTAAACGGCGTTGAGAAAAAAGTTAAAGTCAGACGATTGGTAAAAGCCGAAGGGGTAACTTACAAAACCTGTCAAACCTGTAACGGAACCGGAAGTGTGACTAAGATAGCCAATACTATTTTGGGTAGAATGCAGACTGCAACTACCTGTCCTACATGCCACGGTGCCGGTAAATCGGTTGATAACAGGCCAAAAGGATCTGATATTAATGGAATGATCCAAAAAGAAGAAAAAGTCTCAATTCACATTCCACCGGGAGTAACAGATGGAGTTCAACTAAAAGTTGGAGGAAAAGGAAATGAAGCGCCTGGAGATGGTATTCCGGGAGATATTATTGTTGTAGTCCAGGAGGTAGCCCATGAAAAATTAAAAAGGGAAGGAAACAATTTACATTACGATATGTACATTAGTTATCCCGAAGCAGTTCTTGGAACAACCAAAGAGATTGATACTTTAACAGGTAAAGTTCGTATCAAAGTGGAAGAAGGAACACAGTCAGGGAAAATACTTCGCTTACGCGGAAAAGGATTGGAAAGTATAGATAGTTATGGTAAAGGAGACCTGTTAGTTCATTTAAATGTTTGGACACCTCAAAAACTATCGAAAGAGCAAAAAGAATTCTTTAATAAAATGAAGGACGATGCTAATTTTAGGCCTAATCCTTCCAATAATGAAAGGTCTTTTTTCGAGAAAGTTAAGGACATGTTTTCATAAAACTTTAGATATCAAATAAGAAGAAAAGAAAATTTAACATATTTTTATTAATTGTAGAAATTATTTGTTAACTTTGTTAAACTGGATTTTTTAAATTCAGTAACTTTTTCTTTTTCATAGCAATTTTCCCACTTTTGAATTCCAAAAGTGGGTTTTTTGTTATTTTTTAAAATTTTCTTAAAAAATAATTGAAAAATCATTTTTTATCCTTAAATTTACAATCCTTAAATTATATTACTTTTATAGTAATATTCTTTTTCATAGCAATTTTCCCACTTTTGTTCTCAAAAGTGGGTTTTTTGTTTATGAGACCTTGTTTGTTAAAATCTGAATTGTGATTTATATACAGTTGGTTTGAACAGATTCCGCTTTTTTAGCGGGATTCTATATAATTCATTGAATTATATTATTTAATTTTGCAAATAATACAAGCAGGTTGTCTTATCGCTTTGTACTGAATTTACTTCAGTACAAGGAGGAAAGTCCGGACACCACAGAGTAGCATAGCGGATAACATCCGTCGTCATGCCAGCGGCATGATAGGACCAGTGCAACAGAAAGAATGTACAGTCAGGCTGTAGTGAAATCAGGTAAACTCTATGCGGTGTAATGCTAAGTAAATTGAAGTTTGAGAGTTACTCGCTCGATTTCAAAGGGTAAGCAGCTACAGTTGCAAAGTAATTTGTAACGGAGATAAATGATAAGAATCACGCCTTTGGCATGATACAGAATCCGGCTTACAGACCTGCTTTTTTATTTTGTTAATTTCATAATTATCACCTTTAATTTTGCATGAATAATAAATATTTTTAGGTAAATAAATCATTTACTTAAAAATAAAAAACTTATTCCTATCGTTTGTTGAAAATCATTAAAAATCAAGTTAATTTTTATAAATTTGTTACCCTTAAAAAAAACATAAAAATTCAATAAAATATATAAGTTATGGCATTTGATATAGATATGATTAAAAAGGTTTACAGCCGAATGACCGACAGGGTTGATGCAGCTCGTGAATTAACGGGTAAACCTTTAACTTTAGCTGAAAAGATATTATATAACCACCTTTGGGACGGAAAGTCGAAGGTAAAGTTTAGAAGAGGTGAAGACTATGTGGATTTTGCACCGGACAGAATTGCTTGTCAGGATGCAACAGCACAAATGGCCTTATTGCAATTTATGCAGGCAGGTAAGAAAAAAGTGGCTGTTCCAACAACAGTCCATTGCGATCACTTGATCCAGGCAAAAGTTGGAGCTGATAAAGACCTGCAGAATGCGATCAATAACAGTAGTGAGGTTTTTAATTTTTTAGGTTCTGTTTCCAATAAATACGGAATAGGCTTTTGGAAACCGGGAGCAGGGATTATCCATCAGGTTGTATTAGAAAATTATGCCTTTCCAGGAGGAATGATGATTGGTACAGATTCGCATACCGTAAACGCCGGTGGTCTTGGAATGGTTGCAATTGGTGTTGGAGGTGCTGATGCTGTTGATGTAATGGCAGGGATGGCATGGGAGTTGAAATTTCCAAAATTAATAGGTATTAAATTAACGGGTAAACTTAGTGGTTGGTCTGCTCCAAAAGATGTGATTCTTGAAGTTGCAAAAAGATTAACTGCAAAAGGAGGTACCGGAGCAATTATTGAATATTTTGGCGATGGAGCTAAAGCATTGTCTGCAACCGGTAAAGGGACTATTTGTAACATGGGAGCAGAAGTTGGAGCTACTACTTCAACCTTTGGTTATGACGAATCTATTGAACGATATTTGAGTGCTACAGGAAGAAAAGATGTTGCAGAGGAAGCAAATAAAATTGCCTCTTATTTAACAGGAGATGATGAGGTTTATGCAGATCCTGAGCAATATTTTGACCAGGTTCTTGAAATCAATTTATCAGAGTTAAAACCTCATTTAAATGGTCCGTTCACACCCGATCTTTCTACTGACGTTGGTGAGATGACAGCAAAGGCAAATGAAAACGGATGGCCATTGGATGTAGAATGGGGATTGATAGGTTCGTGTACAAACTCTTCTTATGAAGACTTATCTAGAGCAGCTTCTGTTGCAAAACAGGCTGTCGATAAAGGAATTACAGCTAAAGCTGAATTTGGAATTAATCCGGGTTCTGAACAAGTGAGATATACGGCAGACCGTGATGGTTTGTTGGGGATTTTTGAAGATCTGGATGCCAAGATTTTTACAAACGCATGTGGCCCGTGTATCGGACAATGGGCGAGAGAAGGAGCTGAGAAAGAAGAAAAGAATTCAATTGTTCATTCATTTAACCGTAACTTCTCAAAAAGAGCTGATGGCAATCCAAATACCTATGCCTTTGTAGCTTCGCCTGAGATGGTGGCAGCAATTGCTATTTCCGGCAGATTGGATTTCAATCCAGCTACAGACACTTTAGTAAATAAAAATGGGGAAGAAATAAAGCTCGAAGAGCCAACAGGATTTGAATTACCTCCAAAAGGATTCGATGTGGAAGATCCCGGTTATGTAGCTCCTGAAGCAGATGGTTCCGGAGTAGAAGTAATCGTAAATGAGGATTCTGAAAGATTACAATTATTGACTCCGTTTAAACCAATTGGAGCAGAAGTTAAAGGGGCTAAATTGTTAATAAAAGCATTTGGTAAATGTACTACCGATCATATTTCAATGGCAGGTCCCTGGTTGCGTTTTAGAGGGCATTTAGATAATATTTCGAATAATATGCTTATCGGAGGTGTAAATGCATTTAACAAAGAGACCAACAAAGTTAAAAATCAGTTGACCGGAGAATATGGAGCTGTTCCTGATACTGCCAGGGCTTATAAAAGAGAAGGAATCTATTCAGTAGTTATAGGTGATCATAATTATGGTGAAGGTTCTTCACGTGAGCATGCTGCTATGGAACCGCGTCATATAGGTGTTGCTGCTGTGATCGTGAAATCTTTTGCAAGAATTCATGAAACCAACTTGAAAAAACAAGGTATGCTTGGTTTGACTTTTGCAAACGAAAGTGATTATGATCTGATTCAAGAGAATGATACTTTCAACTTCTTAGATCTGGATCAATTTGCACCGGGTAAGCAATTAACCTTAGAGATTGTTCATGCTGACGGAAGTAAAGATATCATCAAATTGAATCACACCTATAATGAAAATCAAATTGAATGGTATAAAGAAGGATCTGCTTTAAATTTGATTAAAAAGCAAAATCAGTAATAAATTTACTTATAAGGTGATTTGTGATCTTATTGAAACAATAATATTATGAGTGCTTGATCATTAAAAACTCTCCAATTTTGGAGAGTTTTTTTGTTTAGATAATCAAACAATTCTAAAAGTTAACTGTTTTACTGAGTATTGGCCCTTTTGTTTTTCGCATTAAAATTTCATCATGTCCTTGAATAACATAGTTTTTTAATAAGCCTACTTTTTCATATCCCAGTTTAGAATAAAATTTTTGAGCTTTTTTATTGAATGAAGAAACACATAAAAATACATTCGGACTACCGGCAAAAATTCTTTTTTCGATAAAGTCCATCATAAATTCACCTAAGTTTTTCCCCCTCCAATTCTCTTTAATGGCAATACTTTTCAGGTAACCGGTAAAAGCACCTTTAGTTTGTAATACAAAAGTTCCGATAATTTCATTATCATTTTCTACAACAAAGATTTCAAGTAAAGGGTCGTTAAGTGTTCTTATCATCTCCTTTTTGGTTATTCCAAGTGTGATCCAAGGATCTGAACTTGACATTATTTCGGCGCAAATAACTATTTCTTTTTCTGAATTTATTTCTCTTATAATTTGTATAGTCTTATCCATTTGCAGTTTTAAATTTACTGTTGATTAAGATAAAAGTAATCAATTATTTTGCTTTTTGTTTATTGATTTTTAATATTTTTAACTCCTGTAAAAATTATTTTTAAATGAATCCAATAATTGTACTAACAGTAATTACCGTTTATTTTGCCGTTTTATTTTTTATTTCCAGGCTTACTTCCCGAAAAGTAGATTCAGAAACTTATTTTACCGGAAACCGTCAGTCACCCTGGTATGTTGTTGCTTTTGGAATGATAGGAGCATCATTATCAGGAATTACTTTTATCTCAGTACCCGGTGAAGTTGGTAACAGTAACTTTTATTATTTTCAACTGGTTTTAGGATATTTGGTTGGTTATTTTATTATTGCAAATATACTTTTGCCTTTATATTACCGATTGAATCTGGTTTCGATCTATACTTATCTCGAAACCCGTTTTGGGAAATTTTCCCATAAAACAGGCTCTTTATTCTTTTTGATTTCTCAATCTATTGGAGCTTCATTGAGACTTTTTGTTGTTTCCGGGGTGTTGCATTTTGCTGTTTTTCAGAATTATAATGTTCCTTTTATTGTTACTGTTGCTACCACAATTTTATTGATCTGGGCTTACACCAACCGGGCAGGAATTAAAACCATAGTCTGGACTGATATTTTTCAAACCTCAATGATGTTACTTTCTGTTGGGCTGAGTATTTATATCGTTTCGAGTGATCTGGGTCTGTCATTTGGTGAAATGACAAAAACAATTATAAGCAGTGAACATTCCACAATTTTCAATTGGGATTGGCTTTACGAAAAGAATTTCTATAAACAATTTATTACAGGTATTGTTGTCGCAATTGCTATGAATGGATTAGATCAAAATGAAATGCAAAAAAGCCTAACCTGTAGAAATTTAAAGGAAGCTCAGAAAAATATTTATCTCTACAGTATTATACTGGTTATTACCAATTTGATCTTTTTGTCATTGGGAGTCTTGCTTTATGTTTATATCCAAAGAATAGGGATTGAATGGCCGGTTGATACAGCAGGTAATTTTATAGATACCGATAAAGTTTTTCCTGAATTGGCATTAAATCAATTTGGGATTTTTGCCGGAATTGTTTTTATGTTAGGAATAGCTGCTGCAGCTTTTTCATCGGCAGATTCGGCTATGACATCACTCACAACAGCTTTTTATACTGATTTTATGAATGTTGAAAATAAAACTGATGAAGAAAAGAAGAAACTCAGAAACAGAATAAATATAGCTTTTGCTTTCATTCTGATAAGCATTATTATGATCTTTAAAGCAGTTAATAATGACAGTGTTATAAATACAGTATTCACTATAGCAAGTTATACCTACGGCCCCTTGCTGGGCTTATTCTCCTTTGGTTTGTTTACAAAATTCAGGGTAAAAGACAAATTTGTGCCTTTGATAGCAATTTTATCTCCGGTTTTGGCATATTTACTAAATGTGCTAAGTATTAAATGGTTTGGGTTTCATTTTGGTTATACTATTTTGTTGTTTAATGGGATCATCACTTTTATCGGTTTATGGATTATCAGGAGAAATGATTAACACATTTATACACTAAAATACTCACGGGGTGAATATCTTCATATCGAAAACATTCACCCCGTGAGTTTAATTATGATTTATTTATCTTTAGGAATTTGTTAATTGAAATTTATAAAATTAGATTTGCAAAAACTATAACACAATGGATTTTATCAAAAAGAACTTATCAAATATAATTTTCTTTGCATTTATTATTTTCTTGTTTACTCCGATGGGTTTACCAGTCAGAGCTACTTTAATAAAAGGAGTTTCTTATGTAACAACCCGTGTTTTTGATATGGAAATTGATAAGGAGGAAAGAATAAAATTGAATACTTATGATTGGACTTTGGTTGATATGCAGGGGCAAAAAGTTGATTTCAATTCTTTTAAAGAAGAGGTTGTAATTGTTAATTTTTGGGCTACCTGGTGTCCGCCATGTATTGCTGAAATGCCTGCATTTGAAACCCTATATGAGGATTATAAAGATAAAGCAGTGTTTTTATTTGTTGCCAATGACGATCCCAAAAAGGTTGAAAAGTTTATTTCAGATAAGAATTATTCTCATCCTGTTTATTATCAGTTTACCGAAGCTCCAAAGCAATTGCTAAATAATTCGCTGCCTACAACATATATTATCAATAAGGAAGGTGAAATTGTTGTTGAGAAGTCCGGTGCAGCCGATTGGAATAGTGGAAAGGTTAGAAGTTTGATCGATGAATTGATCCAATAAAAAACTATTGGTCAACCGACCAATAGTTTTTAGATTCGTAGTTAGTAGTGAAAGTTGTATTTATTCCCTAACCATCCTAAGTGGCAACATATACACTTCGCCCGGTAAATATGAATCGTTACTTACTTTTTTATAATTTAATTTTCTTTTTAAAAATGGCTCTGCTTTTGTGTTTGGAGAAACTACAGAGTAAATTATGATCTCACTTTGGTTATTTACCGTAAACATAACCTGTGCGGTACATTCGTCTTTATCGTACTCATACGGGCATTCAGGTCCGATAAGATCAACTATATCAGCTCTTAATTTGTCGGTTGGTTTTACTGGGTTTGTCAAAACAGCAGCAGAAAGGTTCATTGCAAATAATGTAAAAGCAATAATTAGTAATTTTAGATTTTTCATGATTTTATTTATTTAGATTAGACATATAATTTGATTTTAGGAGTAGCCATTAACCAACCTTACAGGCAAGAAATAAATTTGATCAACATCATAAGGTGGTCTGCTTACTTTTTTATTACTTAATTTTTTTGTAAAATAAGGTTTTGCATTTTTGTTTTTTGAAATGATATTTAGAATTTCAATTTCATCATTTGAATTAATTGTGAAAAAAATAGTAGCCCTACAGTCTTTTACATTGTATTCTAATGGGCATGTAGTTCCAATAAGGTCTATCATTTCAGTTCTTAGTTGATCGGTTGGTTTAACAGGTTTTAAATTCTCTGCAGTTGCAGTCATTACAAAAACCATAAAAGCAATGATAAATACATTTAATTTTTTCATGGAAATTATTATTTAGATTAGACACATTTGTTTTAGAAATCCTTTGACTTATTAAACCTGTTGGGGTTTAATTCTTCTTGGAATTCGTTGGCACAAAGCTATTTATATATTAAAGGAGTAGATGTAAAATATTAATCAAATGATTGTAATTTCAGGAGAAATGATTGTAAATTTCAATGTAAAGATGTGAAATGCTATATATAACTTGATCTTTTTATGGATTAGAACCTAATCTAAAAATTGACTATTAGTTTCATTATAGTTTGTAATGGGTAAAAAGTTTCTTCTCAAAAATTCTTTATATTTTTCTTCTTTTCTGTAAGGATCAAATTCAAAGCGACAGTTAATTACTTTACTTTCAATATCATCTTTGTTTAAATAATAATACATGGAATCTTTTTCTCTTAAAATTGCAAAAACATAAGCTTTATTTGAAATATTAAATTGTTGTTCTTTCAATAATCTGTTTACTTGCTTAATTTTTCCCAATTGGGCCAGGGTGTATAATTTTGACGGAGAGGAATCCGGAATATCATAATCTTTAATAATTTTATGTGCTTTTTCCATGTCTCCCAGGAAATAGTAATATAATAAGTTATGTTCCTCAAATTCGCCTTCGTCCAGTAGCGTTCTGAAGCTTTCATCGTTTAGTAAATCCTTAGATTCCTCAAACTTTTTGTTTTCTAATAATGCCAGGTGATAGGCATGTGCATTGACGGTAGTGGTAGAATCTGATTTATATGCTTCTTTCATATACTTTAAATAAGCTTTGTCATCATTCAGAATTCCATTATAAGCATATCCTAAATGTCTTAAGAAATAGGAGTTTTCGGGATCTTTTTCAATTTCCTGATGATACAGTTTTATGGCTTCTGTCCAATCCTCTTTTTGTTTACAGATATATTCTACCTTCTTTCTTACAAAAAAATTATAGTTTGATTCAAAAAGTGGAGAATCTATAAATGGTTTACATTTATTTAAATATTCTTCTGCTTCATCAAATTTTTCATTTTTAATTAAAATAGGAATACGATAATCGAAGACAAAAGGATTATACGGATCTAACTGATCAGCAATATTTATATAGTTCAATGCTTTTTTTAGATCTTTTGGCTTCTCAT